>JBAXLR010000111.1:0-9874 GCA_037134655.1 bacterium
AGTTTTTCACGAATCTCGTTCTGATGCATTGCCCGAAAATCTTGGTGGAGAAATACCGCGCGCGAATTCTTGAAAGGCTGCCTCTTGCCCATAAAATCGCGATTCTTTCGGCATACATGGCATCAAACATTGTTTACCGCGAAGGGCTTGGATGGCTTGACCGAATCGCGGTTGAGCAGCGTTACGCGGTGTGCCTGTCTTATATGAAAAATGACAAGCTTCGCGGTGAGTTGATGTCGTCGGTGGACAAATCAAGTTTGCCGAATAAAGAAAAAATTCTTGCAATATTGCAGCGAAGTGCAACGCGTGATTTGACCATATTGGGCCTCGAACGTAATTGAATACGCGTTTGCGGGTGACTCTAAATTCTGGCTACTCGAATACAATTTCCGGTTTGCCGTCCGAAGAGATTGTCCTGTAGAAGGTGACAAGGGTGGCATCATCGCCAGGCATATTTTTACCGATGCGGCGCTGATAGGAATCCCAAATTTGCTCGTGAAGTCCCACAACCTTATCCTGACTGACTTCACTTAAGGTCCTTTTTAGCCAAGCTCGTCCCCCAGGAGCGTCAGAACGCTCCGGAGCATTCTCGATGAGTCCATCTGTGTACATGACAATATGGTCGCCTGGCCTCAGGGTGATTTTGTGGTTTTGGTATTCCACTTCAGCAGAAGAACCCAGTGGCTCGCCGGGAGCAATGAGCGTCTTTACCCGCTGATCTTTCGAAAGGCGGTTGTCGGAAGATTTACCAGGAATGAGCACTGGGTGAACGTTTCCCGCATTGGCATACAAGCATTCTCCCGTGGTGTCATTAATACGCATGATTTGGAATGTCATAAACGCAGAATCTGTTCCCATGTCGCAAAGGATCGTGTTGATACGCTTTAAAATGGCCGTGGGCTCAATGCTCGGCGGCATCAGAACACCCAGTTCTTCATGAATCATCCGCGTCACGGAAAATCCAACTGCCGTTACCAGTGCGGCCGGGACGCCGTGGCCAACCGCGTCGCCGATAATCACATAACTATAGTCGTGCCTGTGAAAAGCTCCCCACCAGTCACCACCACATTCTGAAGCGGGCTGAGAATTGCCCGTGATGCTGAGGGCTTCGCCAAGATTTACTGTACCATTACGCAGAAACGAACGTTGCACCAAAGTCGCGACTTCGACTTCTCGTTTAATGCGTCGTTCTTCGGACTCATTGGCAGCAACAGAAATTGTTAGGGCTGAAGCCCCGCCAAGAATAATCCCTACGATTGGGAACGCAAATGGCAAAATTAAATCAGCAAGCACGAAGCATAAAATTGAAACCACGAGAACCAGGGCGACCAGTATAAAAATTGACACTGCGGCCACCCACGGACGAACAAAGAATCCAGCTACAAAGATGCTGATGCTGAGTAGGAAAAGCATAAAACCGGGATCGTGCGCATAGGAAATCCAGCGATTTGAGAGCACGCTGTCGATCACCGCAGAAAGAATCAGGCCACCAGGTAAATTGCCAAATGGAGTCGATTTGAAGTCGGTGTTACCGGTGTACATGGCGGGTAAGATCACCACCACATCACCAGGCTTGATAATGCTTAGATCCAGGCCTTTTTTTACCCTAGCGACCACAGTCATGAAAGCGAAGGAGCTTTTTGCAAAAGCTTGCCGAGGCGCAAAATTTGGAATGAATTCCCCAGATGAGTTAACATGAAGATCATACCCATCGACAGTGGTTTTCGACTTCTCAAGTTTGATATTTTTTGCAATCGTGAGGCTTGTGAAGGGGAGGAATGTGTTTTCTCCAAGGGGCCTTGTCGCTAGAATCCTGCCAAATCCATCATACTCTGCATGACCAAAACGAGTGAATTTTTCCAAAATTGGCGCTGTCGCACCATACGCCTGATAATTTGTTGTTACCTTGTCGTTGAAATCATCACTGAATTCCAGCAGGTTCGACGTGCTGCTTTTAATTAGTTCTGCGCCGATTGGCGAACGAAAGCGGATTGCATCGGGATAGCTATACGAGATGATTGACACGTTTGGCCTTGCGGCCTCCATAATTGATCTGAATTCGGTGATTTCTTCAGCTGCGTAGTGTTTTGAAAAAAGTTTGTCGACGACGATTTTAACGTCGGAGGTCTTTGATATGGACTGAAAAACTCTAGCCCAATCAGACAGTGGGATATCATCGCCTTTAAGATATCCATAGCTCTGGTCATCTAGGGCGAATATCTTAATCCTTGGATCGATCTTTCTTGGTGAGATTTTTTCACGAACATTAAATAGAAAAGGGAAGATAACGCGCTGATCAAGCCCCGAGGTGTCGCCAAAAGTTATAAAAACCTGCATAGCAGACGTGACAAGAATCATAAAAAACAAAGTGGCGTACCGCAAATAGCTCGGAGCAGCTGCTAGACGTTTCTGAAAGTATTCGATTTTGACTTTTATTTTTTTGGGCATCATGAGTTGATCTGGATTTAACCTTCCATACAAATTAAGGCTATGCGACAGATTTCTTCTTAGGTTTTTTATGGTCCTCTATTTGTGGCGTATCGTCTGAGTGAAGCAGGGCTTCCAAGATTTGTAACTCACTCATGATGGTTATGGTGGGGGTCCCGGTTTCCAGATGAAGGTTTTGGTTTGATCCTGCAGGACTGCCGTCGTTTATTTGCATTTTTTGGATTTCTTTTAATGCTTCTTGGGTTCGCGTCCTCAAAGAATCAGCTTTCAGGTAGACGGTGGAGAATTGTTTGTAATTGCCTTGGCTTAGAATTTGGAGTGCTTGCGCGAATTTACCGATTTTTACTAATCCGAGTGCCAAGTTATATTCAATTCTTGCTTTCATTTCGGGCTTATCTTGTGGAACAACTTTCAAGATTAGTCTGTATATCTTCAGGGCTTGCTCATTTTGATGTTGTTGAGTCAGCTGGACAGCCCTGTTATTAAAATGAGCGATAATCTTTAGTTTGTCTTGGACGTGTTCCATGATTTTTTCGACTTTGTCATGGTTGTCGATGGCTAAAGACCATTTTGAAACTGACTCAATCACATCACTGCGACCGCGGTCGATGTGTAATGCCAATTGTAGGATTTTTTCTGAATTTTGAGGCATTCCGATCAGAGTGTTGACGTGTGTGAGATCGCATAGGCGTGATACGTTTTGTGGCGATAGATTCACTGCGACCTCCATGAACTTCGAGGCGGCAACGTTGTCGCCTAACTGGAACTGGCACCTAGCCATCAAGTCAACAAAGTCAAGGGAGTCAATCTCAGACATTTTAGCTGCCGCTTTTGCTGTATTTACTGCGGCGCTGTATTTTTGCTCATGGTATAAGAACTCGGCCTCCAGTAGCTTTTTACGGCTATCTAGCACCTTCTGGTTGGCCATATAAGCAGCTTTGAGATTTTTCGCTTTAGTCCAATCCTTTCTCTTAATAGCAAGAGCTAATTCCTTCTCTAGGGATGTCTGGTTCGTTGGATGGGCGTGTTGTTGCAAAACCCATTTGAGGGCGATGCCAAGCTCACGCTCTGAGGTAGGTTTCTTAATCAAATGGGAAATTGAGAACTCTTTGAATAGAGGCATTTCTTCTTTTGTTACCTTAGAGCTACAAACCATGATGGGGACTTTATTGAAACCGAGTTGGCGTATCCTTTGAATCAAAGGCGATGCTAGAAGACCAGGAAGTTTCCATTCTGTGATTATTAATTCTGGTTCGGTGTTATTTTCGATCCAATTCCAAGCCTTTTCGCCGTTGTCGAGGACAGTTGGATTTTGGATTCCAAATCCTTCAAGTATCTTTAGAATTTGCTTTACCACAGACGGGTCACTTTCAATCACCACAAACTTTTTGTTGGTTTGATTGGCAATATTGCTGCTAGCGAGTTCTGCGACTTTTGCCTCTTTTATCTTTGCATAAAGGGCGGCAATTTCCGAAGAGAGGCGGGGATCCATGTTCTTGGCTTGCACAAGAAGAGTTATTGCGGCAGCCGTGTTATTACATAGAAAATTAGATTCAGCTAGATTCATTAAGAGGCGAGGGTCATTCGGAAATCGGTCGATAATTGTATGGTCAAAGTTTAGGAGTTTTTGACAGTCCGCAGATTTGAGTAAATCGTCGCGTAAATATGCGGAGGTTAATTTTCCCATTGATGAGTTCCAAAGGCGAATCTTGCCCAATAGTGACGATATTTCATTTTCCAATTGGGTATTTGGTTCTGATAATCGGTGCCAGCTTCCAAGTCCGCTCTCAGCTAGTGCCGTGATGGCATCTAGAGATTTCTCATCGCCGAAAAATGAAACGAAATATGGACTGTCAGTCGTTTGGTTGGGTTTGTTAATTAGCAAATCAGTTGATCTTATTGTTGTTTCACTTAGGCTAACAAAAATTAGCCAGTCAATCTTTATTTTTCCTTCGTTATTGATTTTTGAAAAGTCTTCAACGCTACGAATAATTGCAGGCGTATTGAATCCACAGTTTTGAAGCGCGGATTTTATTTTCTCCTCGTCTTGACTCGTTTCAGCGATAACAAAAATATTGGCTGTTTTATCGAGAATTGATTTTAGTGAATCCACTGTCATTTAGACTAATGCCTCCAAACTTACGTTTTCACACTGGGAGAGTATGGATATTATGTCAACGGAATGGTCGTGTACTTGTAGGCCGCATCGATAGAGGGTTGAGTTGACGCCTGTTGACTCGGTTAGGAGGTCAACTGAAGATATCCATCTAACTTCCAATCCCAATTCGAAATGGTCTCTATCATCAATGGTTAGATACAGGTTTTCGCCTGTCTTTATGAGTGTATCTATTACGATTCCGACGCCGTGAGTTGAAGCATCCACAAAGAAAAATACAACGTCATCCCCATTGGGTAACCTGAGCTTAGCATTCGGCATACCAGTCACGGCAAAGCGCAGCTCTCGCCGCTTGTCTGAAAAATTTTGAGTTTCAGCTTGGTGGACCATTTTTATTCCCTGTTCGGCGCAATGTGGACTTTTGTAATTACCCCACTGGGACCTGTGCCCCAATTAGGCCCCTACCTCTCACGATTGACTGGCATAGACTTTTGATCGGTTGACGAGAGCAATTCTTTAGAGGCATGGAGTGTAAATTGGTCAATGAATACATAAAGTTACTAATAAAAAGGTGGTCGTCCTCATATCTTTCAATGTTTTTATGCTTTTTGGGGAATTTACCAAATTTAATTGGATTCCGGCCAAGGCTGCCTGGTCGATAAGTGAAAATATTCCCAAGAATTCCGTAGGTTTCAATAAAAGACTAATAAATTAGCAAGTTGATCCGACCGACTTTACTGGAGATCTAAGGGGGGGGCGAGAATATGGCGTGGCGTAGAGATCATTGCTCTAGTTCAGTTGATGGCATGGCGCCGCGTTGGCTTTTCAAAGTGGCTATGACATTCGTTTTGGCGTTGTCGGTCTCCTGTCAAAAAAGTTCGACAAGTAGCAGTGCTGGCGCACCTCCTGGTGGAGGAACAACCACTGATGAAATTGATACATCCGGCACTGAGGTTGAAGTTTCAGGTAGCGTGTCAGAGGATGCTGCAACCGAGTTTGTGCAGGCAACAGATTCTATCTCAGTGGCGGGGGTAAACCTAACGACCCTCACGACCGGGTATTCCATATCAGCATTCGCACTGGATTCTAAAGGTCAACGTAAACTTGTTTTTAGCGGAAAGTTCCCTAGCCGATTCTTCTACTTCAAGTCGCGGTTTCCGAGGCAATATCTTCAAATTGAAGCGATCAGGTTAACGGACAGCGGAAAGTTTGGCGCGGTATTGCCGCCACCTGCTGCACCAAAGTCAGTCATTATGCGTTTAGGTCGGACAGAGACGATTGCCTCGAAGAAATTTGATTTGATTGCAGCGAAAGCAGCAAGTGGACACGCTGGAGCTATCAAGGCACTTTCGACCGGAAGCATTTCTATCTCCGATACTCTCGCAGTAGCACAGAGTGTTCGCAGGGTTTTGGATCAGAAAATCACTGGAACATCCACACCAGCAAGTATTGATTTAGGATCGTTTGCTCAAAATCTTATTGATAAATCCAATGCTAAGATGGAAGCCCTTGAGGCTGAAGGTATCGCAAATCAGACCTTAGCCGACAAAATATCAGATAGAACCTACGAGACCGTATTCGGGCCGCAAGCCGAGAAGACTCCAGTAGGAGTGTTGGCTCATCGAACCAATCCCGAGTTGGGTAGTAGTGCAGCGGCCCTGACAGATGTGGCCTATGAGTCGATCAAGGCGTCTACGGCTCCTGGTGTTGAAGCCGTTAAAGTCGCGTTTAAATCAGAGGCTGAAGCCTATCGAACAGCCGCCACAGTTGAGCTTGCAACGGCTTCGGAAAAGCAAGTGGCTACTGCTTATAGCTTGAGTTACAGCCAGTGTGCGGCTGGGAATTCATCTGCTTGCGTGAGTCCGACCTATGTTCCTCCGCCGCCACCGTCTTATGGTACCCCGACCAATATCGTATTGGGTACTGTCGCGACACCAGTGCCAGCACCACCAGCCGGTGTTTACCAAGTGGGCCAGGCGTTGTCATTAAGCACTTCGACGCCCGGAGCAGGAATCTACTACACACTTGACGGCTCCGTGCCGACATCCTCATCCACACTTTACGCTGGACCAATATTTGTTGGCGTCAGTCAGACGGTCAGAGCAATCGCAGTAAGGCCAGGCTATATAAGTTCGAATGTGGTGACCTTGAACTATACAATCACTGGTAAAGTCCAGCCGCCTGTGATTTCTAAAGGAACCGGCTCTTATGCTGGCAGTCAAATTGTAACGCTGGGTAGTTCTACGCCGGGAGCTACTGTTTATTATACACTCGATGGCTCGGAGCCGAGTCGGTCCTCTAGCCAGTACTCAGAGCCTTTGGTCATCTCGTCAAGTCAGACTTTGAAAGCTTTTGCGGTTTTAAATAACTGGGAAGACTCATCAACTTCTATCGCGTCCTACACAATCAACGACTATGTTGACTCGCCAACATTCTCTGTGCCGTCCGGTGGATATGGTCCGCCACAATCTGTATCCATCATTTCGGGGACTCTTGGAGCAACGATTTATTACACCATCGATGGTAGTACACCGACTACCTCGTCTTTGGTCTATTCTGAACCAATCGGTGTCAGCTCAGGGATGACCATTAAGGCATTTGCGACTAAAGAATTTTACTCCGACTCTCCGGTCGTGACAGCCGTCTATTCAATTAATGGGTCCGTGGCAACGCCGACTGCAAGCCTTGGCAGTGGAAGCTATACCAATGCCCAGTCTGTAGATCTCATGAGCGCGACTCCAGGCGCACAAATTTATTACACCGTTGATGGTTCGGTGCCATCGAGCTCTTCGACGCCTTATTATGGACCTATTTTGGTTGCAGTTAGTCAGACCATTCGAGCCATGGCTTCCAAGGCAGGTTTTAGCCCATCAGGTTCCAGTTCGTTCGTCTATTCCGTCACAGGGACTGTTCAGGCACCATCTTTTTCTGTAGGAAGCGGCTCCTACGCCAATGAGCAGTATGTGTCTCTAAGCTCATCGACACCAGGTGCGAGCATTTACTACACCCTGGATGGTGCTGTTCCGTCGCGATCATCGCTTAAATATGCTAGTCCAATAACGGTCGCTATGAGTCGCACAGTGAAGGCCTTTGCCGTACTGTCGGGCTGGGAAGACTCATCACCTTCTAGCGAGAGTTATGTGATTCTCGAAAAAGCAGCTACACCTACTGCGGACATTGTACCGGGTTTTTACAGTACGGCGCGTTCGGTGTCTCTGTCTACAGCCACAGGTGGAGCGAGTATCTATTACACACTTGATGGTTCCGTTCCGTCAACTTCTTCTGCTCTCTTTACGACTCCAATATTTGTTGGAGTTAGCCAGACAATCAAGGCAATTGCGGTGAAGTCTGGCTACGCGAATTCGCTAATGGGGGTCTTCAGTTACACAATTACTGGTAGAGTTCAGGCTCCGACTTTCTCCCTGCTACAAGGTGATTACCCCAGGGCGCAGACGGTGAATCTTTCCTCGGCAACCCCTGGGGCTACTATCTACTACACAAATGACGGATCATCACCATCTCGATCTTCAGTGCGATATACGATGCCTCTATATGTTTCGAGTACGCAAACTATAAAAGCTTTTGCAGTTCTTGAGAACTGGGATGATTCGTTTGAAGGTGTTTCTAGCTATACAATCAATCCTCCCGTTTCAGCGCCGCAATTTAGTCCCGCAGGTGGAATTTATAGCACGAGTCAAATGGTTACTCTGAGTTCGAGTACGCCTGGTGCCGTGATTTATTACACAACTAATGGCGCGGTACCAACTGCTACTTCTAGCCAATACATGACACCTATTGCAGTATCAAGCATCACGACGATCAGGGCCATAGCAGTGAAGAATGGTTTAGTGGATTCTGTGATTTCGTCATCTGTGTATACTATTTCCACTGGCTCAGTCTCTGTTTCCATTGATTTCTCCTCAGACATAACGACGATAACACCATCAGGTGCAAGTGCCACTACTACCTCGGCAGTGTCAAATTTGGCAACCCTTTCCACATTAACCGGAGGGAATCCAATTTCGTCATTAACAATCAGTGGCGGCGGTACATTTTCGATTGAGGCGGCCCAGTCAATTTGGATAAGTAGTCTGCTGGTAACTGGACCTTCGACTGTCGTAAACATCAACTCCGCCGTTGCTAACACTCCGTCTCTAAGTGTTCAGAACGGTGCTACAGTAAATGTTAACAGCGCTGCCTCGACGTTTGATTCGCTGTCAGTTGGTACTGACTGTTGTCAAACGTCTGTGGTCACCACGAACAGTTATTCTGGCACATGGAGCGGTAGTGCCTACAGCGTTTCGCCCAGTGCCGGTAATGGCCAACTTCATCTTATAGTCACCAATAGTGTCAACGTTGGTAATTATGGCGTTATCCAGATGGACGGCAAGGGCTACAAGGGAGGTCAGACTCTTGGTGAGGCTGGCTATTCCGTTGGTGGTCCGAACACGTTTGGTGCAGGTAAGGGCGGAAACAGTGGTTCCGCGGGAAGCTATGCAAGTCTTCCTTCGTGTAGTGTGGGTGGTCTTGGTTCGGGTAGTGTTTATGGTGCAAATGACTTCTGGACGCAGTTGTATATGGGTAGCGGCGGCGGAAGTCGCTCGGGTAGCGCAGGTGGTGCTGGTGGTGGTGTGATTAAAATCACTGCTGGTTCCTTGGTGAATAACGGTAGTATCAGGGCTGAAGGTGGCAACTCTGCAAATGCTGGAAGTGGCGGTAGCGGTGGTACGATTCACTTCAGCATTGCTGGGTCTTTTGCAAACAACAACTCCATATCGACGAACGGCCATGACTGTGGAGGTTATGGTCGTGTAAGAATTGACGCGAGCTCACTTGCGAACTCTAACGGTACAATTTACGGGATTGTGCACTCAAATATTGTAGAGAATCTAACGCCGTCAATAACATCCGTAACATATGCGCCTTATCAGCTTGAGATAGTCGATAACGGCAAGACTTACCGCATGGGATATATCAGTACAAGCACGTCCCAAAACTATGGATGGGAAAACTCGCTTAGCGGTAAATCGATTGGAACTTTTACCATTTCAGGCGGGGTCGTATTCGATTTTAACGCTGCTAGTGACATTTCTATTTCTAATTTAAATATTCGTGACAATGGAACAGTGGTTAATCTTAATACGGCATTCCGGAATTCTCCGGCTCTGAGTGTTCAAAGCGGTGCTGTGGTGGGAGTTAACAGCGCTGCCTCGACGTTTGATTCGCTGTCGGTTGGGACTGATTGCTGTCAAACCTCTGTGGTCACCACGAACAGTTATTCTGGCACATGGAGCGGTAGTGCCTACAGCG
>JBAXLR010000112.1:0-9822 GCA_037134655.1 bacterium
CTCGTCCGTCTTGTAAAGGCATGTCCTCCACTGCTAAGGGCATGGTCCAACCCTTCTTCGTCCAACCTTCGAAGTCATCATTTCCGCCTACGAGGCCACTGAGGTAGTCACTAGGCGTAAGACCTGACTCAGACCGGCCTGTTTCCAATGCCACCACCTGACAAAATTCAGGGTTGTTTCGGCAAAAACCATAAGGAGAGTCTGCACGGCTGTGCCAATCTTCAAGCTCTTCAAAACAACTACCGCACCACGTGTTCCAAAACATCACGAGCGTGTATTTTGACGTCTGCCGCATCTGGGAAAACGGTCTTGCCACGCTGCGTGGTGACCTAGGGACGGCCTTCCGAAGAGACCCTTCAGTCAACCAAATGGGAAAATCGGGCCCCCGCTCACGCTGCCCTAGCTGGTCACTGTTCATGCGCTCGTTTAATGTATCATTAATCTGCCCGTCTCGAGAAAATACAAGTTTCCCCACACTATCAAAAATAAGTGTCATCGGCCCGGCAACATCTGGAAGTTGCCAGCGCCCTGGCGTGACTTCAGTCGGAATATAACTCCAATTAAAGTGCTCCTTAAAGACCGAAAGAAATTCCTCCCCACCAACAAAGGCATCATTTGTTTCATCATTGCACACAGCATCGTCCGTGGTAATAACGCGAACAGCACATCGCTTATTCCAGCGGTTCTGACAATCGGTCAGCCAATTTTGGAGGCTTGCCTCCGCCTCACGACAACTCTCATCAGCAGAGCAGGATTTTTTGGTTACGAGCACAGCCCTGAAATCAAACTGGGCCGAGGGCAGCAGAGCGCCAAGCCCAACTTCTGATCGGTCAGCGCATCTCGTTAACTTAACCTCATCAAATCTGTTAGCTTGCTCCCTCGCAAGTAACGGACGCTTCAGGTCACCAGACGGATTATCTGGGTTAACTGGCGGAGGATTCGCATCGACGCCAAGCGTTGATGCGATTTTGTTGATTAATTCAGGCCCAGTGATCGTTTCCCAGCTCGGCACTGTCCACAAAATACCAGTTTGTGAAACCATCACCGTCAGGGGCACGCTGAAGTTTCGTCCCTCTGGCTGAAAATAATCCATCATGATTTGGTGTCCAGGATCCCACCACTGGAGATGGGAGAGCCCCTCTGCATCAACGAGGGATAAAACATCCCGACGGCTTGCTGGTGGATCCGTGTTTACGCCAACTAATTGCACGACATCTTTGGCTGCACTGCCCAGTAGGTTGTAGCCATCATTGACAAGACTGGATTGCAAGTAGCGGGCTTTCTGCATGCAGACCGCACACCCCTGACTACCAAACGTTATGACCATGTATTTAAGCCCGTGATCTCGCATGTGCTGACCAATTGAGACCGAAGATTCATCCGCTAAATTTTGCAGCATGATACCATCGGCATTGAATGGCTTAGCTTCCCCAAAGGGTCTTTTCACCGTGACTTCGCGCGGCAATTTTGCGGCGCAAGCAGTCAAGGTTCCCATGCAGATAAAAAATAACGCCCAGCGCCTTGCGACACGTAAGCAAATGCTCATTATTTACCCCCGCAAGTTGGGCAAGACGTTGACGAGCCGCCGCTAGCACCTGCTGTAGCCAGACGTTCATTTGGCCGAACTGATTTGCCGTAAGGCGCAGAAAGACGCTCGACTCGCGCATCATCCATAATGGGGTGAACCAAATACTCTTTCTCGTAGGGCTTAATTACACGACAGCTGGCCGTAGAAAAACCAGCAACGAATAAACCGACTATTGTCACGACTGCGACTACACACTCAGACACTTCTTTGGTGCAAACTTTTCTGAAGATTCTTGTTTCCATGACAACTTCCTCTAATGTCGATCCCATGGCTAAAACTTAACACTACCACCGACTTCAACCGTCGTAGCCGAACCCGCCTTATTATGGAGATACCTTGTCGCAGCCAAATCAAGCAGCACTGTTTTATCACCGCCACCGATGACGTCGCCAGGCAGCTCCTGGGATAAAGCTGCAACATAGCTGTCGGCGCCAAACACCAGATGATCCTCGTAAGCCCTTGTAAATTCATCCTCTCTGGCGTAGCGATAGGACAAACGACTATGGGCTTTTTGCCACAAGGACTGGAGATAACTGATTGAGAACTGAGATCCGGTGAGTTCGCCCACTGACATATTCGTATTGAGCTTACCCAAATTAATCACTCGGCCCAAGTCACCGTGAATGGCGCAGTCACAACCATCAAAATATTGCTTAACTCCAACAATCCATGCCCGCAGAGGTGGTCTTTCAGAGCTTGTTGCCACTGTGTAGTCGCCTGAAAAAGTGGTTTTTGGATTTAAAATCGCCTTTAAGTTGACGCCACCAACCGTCGAGGACACATTCGGCAAAACACTGACCGTAGCAGAGTCGTAGTCCAAAAAAGAGTCCTCCGGGCGACTGGTCTTGGAACTTGAAACTTTGATACCTAGGCGGAGCTGATCGCCAAAGAGCCATTGGCCCAAGCCAACTCGCGCTGACGCTATTTTCGAAACTGAATCACCGGCCGCAGACCCACCAACTGTCAGCTCAGTGCGCTTTGCCCAAATAAGACTTCCATCCATGCCGAAGTTGCGATCAACTCGACGCCCATCTTCGAAGTTTTTGGTTGTATAACTATCGTCACTTTTGACGTTTTCCGACTGTGCGCTCAGTGACAACGAGAAAACACCATCACCCCCAGCAAACACAGGGGCATCCGCGGTTCCCAAAAAACGCGCCATCACCCGCGACTCGCCGTCACTTGAAGAGTAGCTGCCAACACGTTGATCAACTTCGTGGGCCATAAGGCTACCACTTATAAGAAATATGCTGCTTAAAAAAAACAACGCCCTGTCACTACGCAACGCAGCGATCGAATTACCGCAAATTTTCAAGATCACAGAGAACATGCGTCCACCCCTCCGTGGCTTGGCAAACAAAAAATCAGCAAAACAGCGGGCCGATTTCATCATTTTGGACAGTTCAACTGTTCGAGAGTATTGCAATTTTCCAGCATTATCAAGGCTGGTTTGCCTAAAAAATAGACCCAATAAGCATATTTTATAAAGTTCGCATTAATTGTGTTGACCAGCACTTAGGTGCTCGCTACTCTTTTCTCCGAGCAAAGTTTTTAAATTTTTATTTTAGATGTCGCCAGTTGATAAGGATTATCAAACAGGCCACTTGCGTGGTCAGGCTTCATTAAGAAACGGGTGGTGATCAAGGATGATTACACATGTATCCGCTCCATGTCTGCTGGTTGCTATGCCGAGCATGCTCGATAGCAACTTTGCCAAGACTGTCTTACTTCTCGCAGAGCACAACAGCGAGGGGGCGGTTGGTTTCGTCCTAAATCGCCCAAGCACTGTTCCTCTGAAGTCCATGGTAAGCGAAATTGACCGGGACATACCCCCATCAATCCCTGCCTGGTATGGAGGCCCAATTGACACTGGTACAGCCATCATTCTCCATGCACGTAAACCTGCGGATGGCGACACTGAAATCGGCACAAATATTTACCTGAGCACCTCTGGCAAGATCCTTGATTCGTTAATTGGCGAAAGCGAGATCGCCATTCGTGAGCGCGCCAATGGCCAACTCGTACATGACATCCTCAATCCCTACCGTTTTTTGGTCGGATATGCTGGATGGGGTGCGGGTCAACTTGACGACGAGATTCGGGCAGGCTCCTGGCTTTTGCATGCGGTTGACCAAGATCTTCTGTTTAATACCCCATGGTCTGACATGTGGACGACCATCACGGCGAAGATGGGAATCGGCAAGGCGGCAGCTGCAAGTGTTTCCCCCGTCTCTCAGAGTGCCTATCTAAATTAGACTCCATACGGCACCTCTTTAATTTGATACTGATGCGGGTTTCATGGCTAACAATATTGCCTGAAATACGGTTTAATTTTTTCATATCTGTTTGGTGCTTGCCGAAGCTTGGAATTAATCCCCAATAATTATAGAAGCTTGTAGTTTTAGCTAAGGCTATTTTAATTCAGACCGAATCCTCCTTCGGTCGTCTTTAGCCAACAAGCAAAGATTGCCCGAGGTTTTTGAATTATTTTTTGGAGGAACCAAGTTATGGAAAGCCGTCATACGGTATTGCTTAGACGTCTGGTCAGCGGGTTTAAACGCGGGCGCATGAAAGAGCAAGTCACCTTTAGCCTAGCTCTAAGTGTGATGCTGGTGTCTTGTGGCGCCGAGCCAGTGAGCCGTTCTGATTCTGGCGACGCCTACGCCTTCCGCGGTAGAGATAAACTAGCTAAGCCACCAAAAGCTTACTATGACACCTTACTTGCGGACCGCATGCAACTTGCTAATGCAGGCATGCTTCAGACTGCACAAGATCCCGTCTTATGGCTGAATTTTGCGGGCGCTACCGTCAGCAAAGGCACTGATCTCGGGCAAAGCTTTTTACCATGCAAAAGTCAGGCAAAAATTCCTCCTGCCCCCGTCTCGTTCGACTCCCAACAAGAGATCGCTAACATGGTTGCTACGCACTTTTCAAATGCTGGCGCCAAGGTCAACGTCACAACCGATCAACCTGCTAGTGGTGACTACACAACCATCCATGTGGGAGGAAGCTACGCTAATCTTGGATGTAACTCGACTGCTTCACCAACTGGACTTGCACCGTTTGATGTTGGCAACGCAAACCCAAGCGATATTGGCTTTGTTTTCCCACAATCATCTGATCTAGAGTCCATCGCGCGCACGATCGCTCACGAGGCGGGTCACACCTACGGTTTGGATCACTCCGATAACAAAGAAGACCTCATGTATCCTTGGGATCTTCAGTCGGCCGTTGGCTTCGCAACAGGAATCGCGTCCGCGTCAAATGCGGTACAAGATCCAGCTGCGATTCTGCAAGCAGCTCTCGGAGCAGGACAAGCAACAGTCGGGGGCATTCCTGCTTTGCCAACTTTGCCTGTGCCGGCTGTCTCTATGCCACAGATTCAAATCCCGTCACTACCAAACCTTCCCGGACAACTTGCGAACCTTCCCGGTCTTGCGAATTTTGCCAATCTGAATGCTATGGTCGGATCCATGCCAGTTGCTGTTAGTGGACTTATCAGCTGCGTTGTTCCACCCATTAGCGTTAACGGTATGCCCATCAATGTGGCTCTGCAAAATACTCAAGGGGCACTTGGCCTACTGACGGTGCTATTGAATGCCTCCATGGGTCAAAGCGGTGGTCAGTTTAGCATGTTGCAACTGATTGGACTTGTCTCTGGCTATCCCACCATGAATATTTCCCAGATGATCGCCTTAGCCGGAATCAGCCTGAACGCCACCCAGTGTCTGACCCAACTTGTGCCCGTTAACTTACCTGGTATTACCGCAAATTTGCCGGGCCAGTTGCAATCGGGCATCAACATCGCGCAAATTTTAGCGATGGGTAATGTCAGCAATCCTGGCCAATTGATCGCAATGATACCGCAATATGCACAAATCATTGGTGCCAATAATCAAGGTGCAAACGCACAGGCAATGATGACACTCGTGCTGATGGGCGTGGCTCAACAGTACGCTGTGATCCCATAAGTCATAGAACATTACTATTTAGAGGCAATTAACTAAACATCTGGATGCCTCAAACAACACATTGCCCCCTCGATTCACACATCGTGGGGGCTAATTTTTTGCGGGTATTTATGCGTCATCTGTAGCGCTGTAATCTACCAGAAACATTTGGTAAACCGATTCACTCTCAAGATTTCACCTAGGTTTGCCGATAGTAGAAGACCAATTCGGAGGGTCTGTCCATGCTTTCGGCCAAACAACAATTGCATTTGCTCGTCGGCGGTTTTTTAGGCCTTAGCCTTAATGCTTGTAAGTCAGACATGGATCAGTCTGGCTCAAGAATAAAGACATTGGACTCTATTGCGAGTGGCACGCTGAATATTGATGCTTACCAATGTAAAGGCAGTAACAAAGTCTCGCTCGCCGACGATAAAATAATTTTTGATAAAACTGACGGTAAAAATATAAGCGACAGTCGAAAGTCTGAATTAAGAAAAGCAGTCAAAGATTATTTCTCTTCTCTGCCTGAGTCCACAGAGAGCCTATTTCTGAAATTCGGCGGTCAAGTATTGATAACGGCCAAAGCCAGCGATATTTGCTCGTCATCTCACTACGGTCGAAATTTAGATGATGCGAAAGGTGAAAAAACGGATGGCTGCTTTCACTTTGTGAATGATCCAACAGGCAAGCAAAGCGCCATATTCACCATCGTGCATTCGCCTGATGCTAGAAAAATTCGCTACTATGGCCCACAAATATTCGGCTACTTGTACGCACAGTTCTACAGTCGTTTGACGATCGCAAATAACCAGAAAAGTCTGGCCATTTCAGAACAAGAACCCATGCAGTTAATCACCCTGAAGGAAAAAGTTGCCAACGCATTCCTTGCAGACATCCTCGCGACGAGAGACTATAAAATCGATGTCCTGGAAAATCTCCTGGGAATTAATAGCGACCAAGAACTTAAAAACACCGCCATTGCGTCTCCACTTGAACGTCTGACGTCCCTCAAAGACCGCAAAAAACGTGCGCAGTTTCTTGACTATGTCTACGCGAACTCGTTTCAGTCTGCACACTGTAACAATGCCTCGCGCGAAGTGGCTAGAAGCAAATTCAAGAAATCTGCCGCCTTATTCGTTGAAATTGACTCGGCCGTTAATCAAATCTCTGCCGCTCTCAATGGCAAGTCGGTCTCAAACCAACAAGCTACCGGAAGTGCAAGCTCATTTTCATTAGCTGAAGGTGGCTTATCGATGGGGGGTGGCGATATTCTCTCCTCGATCATGCCTTTATTTGGGAATTTACTCGGTAAGTCTGGTGGAGGCGGCGCGGGTGGAGGCGGCATCGCTGATTTGTTCACAAGCCTGCTTAGCGGTGGACTTGGCGGAAACGGTAATGCGTTCCAGCAAGGCGGCGGTTCAAACATTGGAAACATGGCGAGCGCGTTATTCAGTCAACTTTCAGCCAGCGGCTGCGAGGGTGGCGGGTGCTCGGGTTGTCAAGGGGGCTGTTCTGGTGGCTGCTGCTCTTCCTGCTCAAATGGTAGCTGCGGCGGCAGCTGCGGAAGCTGTTCAGCGGGTGCGTGGGGCTAATGCAAGCGGCTTCCACGGTCCATTCTTAAACACGAAGCTACGACAAACGCAAGTTCAAGGCTTTGATGAGCATTTAATCTTGGATCACACCATGTTTCATAGCGCTCAGCCAACTGGGAATCGGTTACACCTGATGTACCACCAGTGCATTCGGTTACATTTTCGGCGGTCATCTCTAAGTGAATGCCGCCGAGCACTGAGCCGCACTGGCGATGAACCTCAAACGTGTCACGAACTTCTGCTGCGACGTGCTCAAACCGTCTTGTTTTTCGCCCGTCTGATGCCCTCACAGTGTTGCCGTGCATTGGATCAACACTCCATGTCACATTGAGGCCCGAAGCATCAACAGCCCGAATTAAACCTGGCAGATAGCGCAACACATGGTCACTGCCCAGCCGCGTTATCAATGTAATTTTCCCAACCTCATTGTGAGGATTCACTTTGGAAATGACCTCTAGAATCTCACTAAGACTGGTGTCGGCAGCGATTTTGATGCCAACTGGATTACCAATGCCGCGACAATACTCGACATGGGCACCGTCAATTTTTCTGGTGCGATCACCGATCCAAACCATGTGCGTGCTTAAATTGTAATGCCGCCCCATCTCAGGCACAAATCGTGTTAGAGATTCTTCGTAGGGCAAGAGCAGGGCCTCGTGAGAGATATAAAAATCTCGAAAACCTACGGCCCTTGATGCGCCAATGGCAGGGCCATCTGAACAAGATGAAATAAACGACAACGCTTCCCTTAAACCATTAACGATCTGTTCATAGCGTTTGTAGAAAGCACCCGTCATGAGTTCAGGTCGGCCCCACTGTTCAAGGCTTTGTAAATCCCCAAAGCCACCACCCATCAACATCCTGATAAAATTAAGCGTGGCGCTAGAAGAGTGGTATGCCTGCAAGAGCCTTAAAGGGTCTGCCCGACGGGCATGCGTCGTAGACTCGAACGAGTTAACAGATTCTCCGCGAAAAATTGGGACTAAGCTTCCGCTGCTATTTTTCTCAAATACATCACTGCGCGGCTTGGCATACTGTCCCGCCATTCGTCCGATCGGAACGATTGGCCGACGACCAGCAAAACCGAGTACCAGGGACATCTGCATCAATATTTGAAGTTTACTCCTGATGATGTCTTCGCGACAGTCTTGGAAGCGCTCAGCGCAGTCCCCACCCTGAAGAATAAACCTTCGCCCGGCCCCGGCCTCGGCGATACACTGCTTTAAAGACTCAATTTCAGCCGCCCCAACCAGGCCAGGAAGACGCCTAAGCTGATCACTAACGGCCTCCAGCGCTTCGCTGGACTCCCAAGTGGGCTGCTGCTGAGCCTCGTAAGCCCTCCAGGTATGCGGTTGCCATAGCCTTAAGGTGCCGTTATTTAAAGTTTTTTGTAGACTATCAGCAAGCACTGACTTGACTCCAAATTGAGCCCTGCCATCATCAAGGCTTTTAATAGACTTTCTATATACTTTTTATTGCGATCTAAAGCCAGTCCTTCCATACTGGGCCCCAAGCCAAATGTCGCGTGCACCTCTAAACTAGGTCTTAAATGGTTAATTCAAATACTGTTTCTCTCGTCATCGCCGTCCTCGACTTAGCTGGTTTCATGCTGGCCTCGGGCCTACTCGTCATGGGCTTCAGGACGTCAAGTGCCAGTAGACTCTGGAGCCGCCTGGGGCACTTGATGTTTATCGTTGGAACCTTAGCAGCAACAACACACGCTCTGTTGCAAGGAACAACAACCACGATGCTGGCTGCGACCATCGGTTGGGCAACAATCATCAGTTGGTTTGTTTGGCAAATCGAATTGGTGGGGGCTTTCACCTCCCCTGTTATAGCCATCATCCTCATGTCGGGAATCTTTTTTACAACAAATAGTTCTCAACCACTCGCTGGCCATCACGAGGTTGGCATGCGAGTTCACGTTGCGGCAGCGATTTTAGGTCAGGCGTTTGCAATTTTAGCGTGTGGCATGAGTTTGCTCCTTTTATGGCTGGATAAAAAACTAAAGAATAAGCAACTTGCCGAGCTACCCGTCAGATTTCCGGGCATCAATACTCTCAACAATGCCCTTTACGCGACACTGTGGGCCGGTTTTATCTTCATAACAATAAGCCTTCTGACCGGCTCACTGTACGCCGTCTCTGGACTCATGCCGGGGCAGGCCAGCATGTTGGGTAAGGTCACTTGGGCCATTTTGGTATGGCTCTGGTATTTATCTATTTTAGTTCTAAAAGGTCTGATGGGATACCGCCCCCAAAAAGTCGCGCGAATGAGTCTTGTTGGATTTTTTATCCTTGCCGTGAGTTGGTTTGGTTTAATCACATGGATGCCATGGGGACAGCCATGACCAAGCTGCTGGATGACGGCATGACCGAGCGGGCTAAACTACCTACCTATTTTTGCGTAGGAAGTAACCATCGCACGGCAGCAATCAGCACCCGAGAGCACTTTTATCTCTCTCCAGAACAGATTCATTCAGCAATCTTAACCACCTCCAAAACCTATAGTATTGAGGAGCTGGCAGTTGTTTCTACCTGTAATCGCTGCGAGGTCTTTGGCGTCGCTGACCAAACCGAAAAACTTACGCCCGAGTTTCTGTATAATGTCTACCGCCATGTTCACTCGACTAATCGTAATGCACCTTTTTTTAGCTCCGAATCTTTGAGCAAGTCTCTCTATGTTCTCACCG
>JBAXLR010000113.1:0-9819 GCA_037134655.1 bacterium
TAGGACGTTTGAATCTCTACTTGTTCCTTTGACACATCCACGTTTACCTGAAAAAGTCGGCTGTCTTTCGGGTCATCAGGCGGTGGCTGATTCGACAGAAACGGAATCTGCACCTCCAAAACGCCCACGGAAAGAAAAACTGCGGAGAAAAGCAAAAACGTATTCAACATCGAAAAAATGTCGATAAACGGCATGATGTTGAGCTCAACATCTTTGTAGGGAATAGATCGTTTTTTCTTTTTTCTCGACAAAGCCAGTCCTCCAGAACCACTCAAGCAAACCAAGTCGGGCAAATTCTATGGCCAACTCACAAATCCAATCACGTTCTAAATCCCAAGCAATTTACTCAGCTCGCTCAGATCCGCCGCGGTGAATTTTCATTTTGCGGTTGTAAAGCATATGCAACAATCGGGCAGCATTTGCGTTGATATCATCTACAAGTGACGATTGCTTCGTCATCAAAATGCCGTAGGCGAGCAGAATGAAAAGAGCTGTCCCCAAGCCGTAAGACGTAGCGATAAGCGCTTCCGCGATACCTTCAGCGAGAAGCGTCTGCTTCTGAGAGCCTGTGGCAGTTGCGGCTGCGGCGAAGGATTTCATCAAACCAAAAAGAGTACCCATCAACCCGAACAGTGTGGCCACGTTCGCTGTCGTACCAAGGAAACCCACCCACTTGGTGACTTTTGGAATCGCCTCCAGCGTTGCGTAATCCATTGCTAGTTCGATTTCTTCGACCGAGTCGTTGGCGCGCATCAAACCCTGCACCAAGACGTCTGGAAGAAGTTTGGGTTTTGCTTTTCGACATAGTCGGATGGCATTTTCAATAGAGTTATTCATCACCATCTTCTGGACGTTACTCATGAATACGGCACTATTACCAAGATCATATTGTATCCAGTAGCGCAGTATCCGCTCGATGATAATAACCAACGAAATTAGAGCTGTAGCTGTGATCAGCGACATGACCGCTGGACCGCCCTGATGCCAAAGTAACTGAATTTTTTCCATGCTTGCCTCTCCTGAAATCGAGCCGAAATTGCTAATGCTTGGCTTTCACTGATATTTTACGGACTGACTTGGGCTCAAGTCAACTTTGGAGGATTTTTTTTGGGTTGGGGTGGAATTCCTCTAGACTCTAGTCTAGAATGACGACTTAAAGGACCAATAACGTTGAATTTTTGAACAGTTCAACGGCATGAGTTTTGATAGTGACTAGACCCCTACCCAGGCTCGGGTTTTCTGATTCAGGAGACGCCAAATCTATGAAACATCAGCAATCGGAAAATGAACTTCCCATCTTTCTCACGAAGCACAGGGAGTTGCTGGCTTGGGCTCGAAAGAATGCCCTGTGGCCATACCCTTTCGGAACAGCTTGCTGTGGAATCGAGTACATGTCGGTGGTTGGTCCCAAATATGATATTGCACGCTTTGGGGCAGAGGTCGTGCGATTCTCGCCACGTCAAGCTGACCTCATGATCGTGGCTGGCACCATTACCGAGAAAATGGCGCCCGTTATAAAAAAAGTTTATGACCAGATGTCAGAACCCAAGTGGGTTATGGCCATGGGTGCCTGCGCCTCCAGCGGTGGATTCTACCGCGCATACCACGTGGTGCAAGGGATTGACCGCATTATTCCGGTGGATGTTTACATCGCCGGATGCCCACCCACCCCAGAGGCCGTTATCGCTGGCTTGATGACTTTACAAGACAAAATTTCAGCGGACGCAAAAAGACCAGCACAGGTTTAAAAGCGAACAATGCCGCAAGCCCATAGTTCAACAAGTTCTGCCGTCCTAATTGTGGAAGTACCAGGAAGAAAATCCATCGGTACGGCCACCGCACTTATGGTCGCAACCCAAGGCTGGAGAACAATCTCACTCTCATCGACGGCCCAAGCGCTCGAGGCTATTGCGTGTAGCACTGACCTTAATGTTATCATATCCAACGATCCAGATTTACAGTTATTTGAAGCCGCCAGGCTGCATACGGGGCTGAAGACGGTCCTGGTGACCGATTTGCCAATGCACGAATACGCTCGATTTTTATCAGGTAAGGATGTCGAATTGCTTGATCACATAGTCGCGAACTTGGATCCCGAATGGACCTCCACCGACCTTGCGATCACACTCCAGAAAATATTAAACAAAAACTTTTTTGGAATTGAGCAATATCTCAGCCCTGAGTCCGCCATACAGAGTCACACAGTACGCGGCTCAGGTGACCGAGACACATTGAATAAAATTGTACAAGAATGGGTGGATGCCTGCGGCGTAGGCAAGAACATCTCGCGTCTGGCGCACGGAATCTGCGAAGAACTCCTGATGAACGCCATTTATGATGCCCCAGTGGCTGGCGGCCGCACCCATTATGAGCAATTAGAAAGAACCTCAAAACGCGAACTAACACCCGATGAATGGTCTACACTTAGGTTTGGCATGAACGACCGACTTTTTGCAATCGCGGTCACTGATCCATTCGGTGCTTTTTTGCGCGAAAAATGGTTTTCCTACCTCAGAAAAGCTTTGAAACGGGATGACACCAACAACCTGATTGACACAAAAAAGGGCGGCGCCGGACTGGGTTTATTTAAAATGCTATACAGTAGTCATGGTGTGGTTTGTAATGTTGATCAGGGCAAGAGAACAGAAGTCATTGTACTGATTAACATTAACATCCCGGTGCGCGATTTTATTCACATGCCACGGTCGATTCACTACTTTAAAAAGTGAACGATCTCTGACATATTGCAATGGACCTGACATATTTTGGGAGACTATGAAATGGCAAAAATTAAAGTCAAAAATCCTGTTGTTGAAATGGACGGAGATGAAATGACCAGAATCATCTGGTCAGAAATTAAGAATAAACTCATCCACCCGTTTCTAGACCTTGAAATCAAGTACTTCGATCTAGGCATGGAGAATCGTGACAAAACCGATGACCAAGTTACAGTGGAGGCCGCTGAAGCCACCAAAAAATACGATGTCGGCATCAAATGTGCCACGATCACGCCTGATGAGGCTCGTGTTAAAGAGTTCAACCTTAAGAAAATGTGGAAAAGTCCTAACGGTACGATTCGTAACATCCTTGGCGGAACGGTCTTCCGTGAACCGATTATATGTTCAAATGTTCCGCGCATTGTACCCAATTGGAAAAAACCAATTGTGGTTGGTCGCCACGCCCACGCAGATCAATATAAAGCTACTGATGTGCGTTTGCCTGGCCCTGGTAAATTAAAACTCGTCTACGAACCGAGCGGCGGCGGCTCCCCCCAAACCTGGGAAGTTATGGATTTTAAAGGCCCCGGCATCGGCATGGGCATGTACAATACTGACGAAAGCATTCAGGGCTTTGCGCGAAGCTGTTTTGCTTACGGCCTCGACCGAAAATTCCCGGTTTATCTCTCAACTAAAAACACGATCCTTAAAGTGTACGACGGTCGCTTTAAAGATATCTTCCAACATATCTTTGATAAGGATTTCAAAGATGCCTTTGCCAAAGCTGGCTTAACCTATGAGCATCGCCTGATTGATGACATGGTTGCAGCCGTGCTCAAGTGGGAAGGTGGAATTGTTTGGGCATGTAAGAACTATGACGGCGACGTTCAGTCTGACACTGTTGCTCAGGGCTTTGGATCCTTAGGCCTGATGACTTCTGTTCTCATGTGTCCGAATGGTCGAACGATCGAGACCGAGGCTGCCCACGGAACTGTTACACGCCATTATCGCGAACACCAAAAGGGCAAACCAACATCCACCAACCCGATCGCCTCAATCTTCGCCTGGACACAAGGCTTGGCCCATCGCGGGAAGCTGGACGGCACCCCGGAGGTAACTGAATTTGCCCGAAAACTCGAGCAAGTTTGCGTTCAAACTGTCGAAGCAGGACACATGACAAAGGACTTGGCTGTTTGTATTCACGGCAATAACCCGCCGGCTGGAAGCTATATGTACACGACAGATTTTCTGTCAAAAATTGCTGAAAACATGCAAAAGAGTATGCGCTAAAATTTTTAGAATTCGAGGCCCCACAAGGGGCCTCAAGTTTTTTAGACCTAGTGTGGCCGATCGTCGATCAACCGCCAGGAACGAACGCCGTCAGCAAAAACTTTGCCGTAAGTATCTTTGGGTTCAATCGCCTTTGTGTTGAATTCATCCCAAAAACTGGGGATGGTGAGGTGAGCTTCGCCCAATTTGTACCAAGGAATACTAGGGTAAGCATGGTGAATTGAATGAAAGCAAAGATCATTGAATAGCCAGCGAAAAAACCATCCCGCCTTCATATTTCGCGCTGAAAGCGCCTGTCGATAGGTGGAATCTGCTACTCTAGCTTCCCACAGCCCATAGTGCTCGGAAAGACCACGCATTTGCAGCAGAGCCCCACCCACTCGCTCCAAAATAAAAAATGACAGTAAAAAGGCGCCAAGCGAATCAAAATAAATAGCTAATCCAACTTCGACGGGGACGACTACAGCAATGGCTAACGCATCTCGGCGCATGGCCAGCTGCATCTGAGGATATTTTTCACTGAGACGTCGACCCATCATCCAATGTTTCGAAATGAAACCGATGCCACCAAGTACGAAAATATTGACTAGCCATTGGTGACGAATGTACCAACGTTTCGCCCACCCAGCCTCCTCATATTCAGACCGCAGAAATGTCGGACGTTCTGGATCTTCAAAATCCCTCCCCAACATGGCGTGGTGAAGTTTGTGGATCTCGCCGTAAGTCCGGTGTGGCCAGTACATGGTCGCAGTCCAACAAACTGGCCAGTAATCGTCAAACCACTTAATACCCGTGTAGGTTCTATGAATGCTATCGTGAGCCGTCACTAAGATTGCGGTATATACTAAGGCTAGGGCGAAAGTCGCTAAGACTGCCAATCGCACATCCCGCTGCCAGAATACAGACACGGCAATAACCAATCCAAAGAATAGGACTGAATGGATTAATGCGTGCAAAAGCCCTTGAGACGGCGTTATCTCGCTCATCTTCGCTAGGGCTTTTGCTAATTTTTGACGTCTATCCATAGCAAATCCAAAAACTACCGCGATTTTCGTTTATTCTTCGCTGATTTTTTAACGCGCGATTTTCCGACCGCCGATTTCTTCTTCGTTCTTGATACCTTTGACTTGTTAGCAGAATCATCACTCGTCACATAATCTTTGGGTTGGGTTTTTGTGAGCCAACGGGACCGAATCCACCTGTTAGGCTCAAGACGGGCCCAACCACCCTTAATTTGGACCCTAACCCGTTGACCACCGCGAAGTTTGCCAACAATTTTTGAGTGCCTGTTTGGTTGTTCCCGAATATTTAGTTCTGCCGCCTTTATAAATCGAGTTTGCGAGCCCGAACCAACATCACCTTGTTCAGCGCCCGTTGGTCCGGACTCTTGGTATATTGGAGCCTCAGGCTCGACCGACTCGGTGGCCTCACCGTCAGTGTTTGATCGAAGTTCATCAACAGTCGGAGTCGGCGGAACCCCTGCGGAGGCTTCATTAGTCGGCCTCGTCATCTTTTGATCGACCGTTGGCGTTTGCCACTCAACATTTTTGTCAGGCGCGTTTGTGGACTCTCCAGCTGGCAATGCCTTCTGATCTGGATCGATATTTAAATCAGCCAAGTCATCGCTCTTGTTCCCGGCGTCAGGTTTACTGGCGCATGCGCTGACTTGAAGTCCGAGGTGGATCGAAAAAAAATAAATTATCAAACGGGTAAGTTTTGGTTGACGCATGGATTACAACTCTCAGATAGAACTTTTTATTTCAATGCTTCATCAATCATCGACTTCAATTTTTCAATTCCCTTGAAACCCTCAAGATGTCCTCGCATTTGTTTGTCCGCGAAAACGAAGAAAACAGGCAAAACGTTAGACTCTGAAATTTCAAGAATCTCTGGATGATCGTCAGTACAAATCTGTCCAAATTTCAACCCATGGGTGTCAGCTGCTTCAATACGCTCAAGCGCAGGAATAGATAACTTACACGCCCCACACCCTTTTTTCCAAAGTTTTAAAAAGACCTTGGACCCTGCTTCGAGGTTTTTTTGCAACTCATCTGGTGACCAGTCTTTCACGATTTACCTCTTGCTACTGACATTTATATTTATCCATACACTTATAGTTTAATACGCTCTAGCTTTATCGCAAGCCCTTCGTCAACTAACTCCACCACGACCACACTGCCGAATTAAGTGTTTATAACTTTTAGCAAGCAATTTAAATCGCGCCTCATTCCCACCTTCCCGATCTGGGTGCATCTCCAAGGCCAGGGTATGATAACGCTGGCGCAAGAGTTCTAGCTCTGGGAACTCGTCAAACCCCATGAACGACAAAGCTTCGATGTCTTGACTCGACCTGGCAACTGGTCGCTTTATAGTAGGAGTGGATCTTCGACTTCTAAACTCTTGACGAAGCTTTTCTGCGACGCGGTGACCATCATAGAGGTCCTCATGACTATCAGCAAAACCAATTTTTCCAGGATCTACCTCGGCCCAGAATCGATTGGATGCCTCAAACAAGGTGGCATAGCAGTCATCAAGTCGCCGTCTGGCGGACAAATATTCTGCCTTTACATTGCTCAAAAAAGCCTTCAGCGCTCTACTTTCAAACTCTGCTGGAAGATCTTCCGGAAGCTTGTCGAGCCTTGACCAAGGAGCAAAGTCTCCAGCGCTATGAAGTTCAAAATTGAGGGATAAAATCGTTTTCCACAAACATGGCAGCGTAGCCCGCAACGGATAAGCTAATAAATTATGCTCCAACCAGCACTTCCTTAGGCCAACCCTAACCCGACTTGAACTTTTCTCATCGTAGGTGGAGAATACGGGCTCAGTCAGCAAGGAAGCAGCAAAAGGTCCAGCCGCAGTCGACGCGCTCTCCCGGAACCAAGCACCGCGGCGAGCGGGGCTGAGAACACTTAAACGAAATTTTAACGTGTTTTCCAAGATCAGAATACGCGCAGAAATGTCGGAAACCACATCGACATTTGCCGGGGATTTTTCTGCAATCCGTTCCCGCAGCATGGCGACAAATCTCTGTTTGTTTTTCAACTCACTTTCAACCTCAGACAAACACTGACCAACAGTCCCATCTTTCAAAATGGCGCTGACGAACCAATCATTAAGCGTAGAATTAAAAGTAGACATCACGTATCCACGAAAATTTAATCTTGAAATTTATTTGTCAGCCTTTAACTTCTGTTCCAAAACTGTTGATAAATTATTCAGATCGTCTGCAACTTCCGCAAAAGCATCACCCTTACGAAGATTTGTACGGTAGGCGTATTTACCTTCGGCAATCATTCTAATATGGCGGCGAAATGCGATAGTTGGTCCGATAAGTTTATGAGTAAACAAAACAGTCACGACAATGTTGATTACAACGTAGGCGACCAAGGCCAGTACCACCTGAATTTTCGCAGGCGCGATATATTGCGCAAGGAGATCGTTGACCTCATCTTCAACGCCAGTCAGCTGCACGATAATGGCTGAAAACTTCGCGAGATTAAAATAAAGAATGCCCGCGATGATTATAGCAAAGACAAAAGACAATAAGATGCTATATAGACCTAACCGCACCTGCAAAAGTGGCTGTAACGCATAGTTTTTAATACTGCGTGACGCCTTTCCCATCGCAGGCTGGCTACTTTTTTGAGTACTTGCTTCATTCATCGTCGAATCTCCTTTGGGTTGAGCTTACTTGACCTCAAAAATAAAAGTTAACTCACCGAGCATGTTTTCCTGAACGGGCATCGGTATTTGCGTGAGCTCCTCGACAATACAGTCGATCATTCCACCTTCTGCAATCGATCCCTTGCTCTTGCGCGCCTGACGAATCGTTCCAGTTTTTGCAGACGCGACCACCTGAATCACCAGATCGCCTTTAAGTGCGCCATTTTGATTCAGTGCTTTGGTGTAGCACCCGCGGATTTTTGGATCAAAGGCTGAAATAGCTGCCATCACGTCTTTTGCATACTTATTATGTTTAAACATATCGACTCTGTAATACATGCCAATCTGACGTGTAAAACTGGCTGTGGCTCTCAGAGTGTTGTCATCGGAGTAATCTCGGTCAGCACCCTCAATGACTTTTTTGCCACCAATAACTTTCTGTATCGACCCAGTAAAACCGTTAACGACTGCAGCGACACTGCTGTCACCGGTCGATCCCTTTTCTAAATAAGTGTTGTCGATCATCTGAAACTTAATGCTGAGTCCTGTAGCTCCGGCAGGCCTAATCGTCCAAAAGCCCAAGTTGGACAGCATAATGCGAGGCACAATGATGGCCATTGGTGAGTTGGGATTTCCGACCCATGTGCGTTTGACACCGGCATGATCCATGAGTTCAACGCGCTCAATTCGATATTTGCCGCTTGGAATTTTCCAGATTTCCCTAGGTGGTTCGCCCGATGCCACTTGCGTGTTTGAGAATGTATAATATTGCTGCTGAATGATTCCAAAAAGTGTCACCTGCACATTCGAAGTTACCAACTTCGGAAAATCGACGGGAGTCGTCTTTACGAAAACACCCCCCTCCTTTTTTTTGAAATACTCACCTCGCCACTCTTTAACAGCCAGGACATTAGCTACCACGGCTTTAGAGCACAAACATAAAATCAGGCTAATCGCGTAAACAACGCGCCAAATAATTTTTCGACGAGATTGGAAAAATCTCACAACTTCACGTCTCCCAACTCTTCGATAATTTCATTTTGTGCTGTTACTTTTTTCAATTCAGATAAAAATACGCGTTTGGAAGCTGTAAGATTTCGACGAGCGCCTTCGATAAATGCCACCTGTGTCCACACTGGCATTCGCGACAGGGTCAACGCCATAGCCGATTGATTTTTATCAACAAGAACATCAACCAAACTAAGGGCTAAGTCGCTGAGCCCAGGATTTCTAGAGATTGCGTAATAAAAAACTGTCTCAAGTCTAGAATGGGCGATGCTGGGAGGAAATTTCAACATGTGATTAAGCGCTACCGTCGCGGCAAAAATATTGATCGATGACTGGGTGAGTTGCCGCAACTCCTCGGGTGGACAAATGGCCAAATAGTCTAGCAAGTCGGCACTTGCCTGCTCAGGATTTAACGTTGCCATAGCTTGCGCGAATTCTTCCTGATTCGTCAGAAACAATCCTCGACGAACTACCGAATAGGCCGTCGTCATACGATTTTCCTGAACAGCCACGGCCATTGCAGGGAAAAATAAACTTTGTTCGTCATCCTCATAGACCGCCCGATTGAGTTCGCGCTCCATCGCTTGACGCATAGGTTTCCCGGGCAGAGCAGCCGCCATCTGCCATGCAAGCTGACGCGCAAGTGGTCTTCCCGAAATCACCATCTGGTTAAAAAGAGCTTCCTGCGGCTGAACCGGCCCCGAAGTGTAAAGCATTACGGCATTGATGAGCTGCGCATTCTGGTAATTAAAAATACCATCCTGAATTGCCTGATATAAAATCTTCTCAGCAAGCGGCCATTGTTTCCGTCGTACGATGAGTTTGCGAACGTCTTTGGACGTGCTGCCGCCAAACTGAATTGCAGCATGAAGCGCTTCTTCCAAATCCATATTTGCAACAATCGTGGGCGGCGCCTTGGAGGCATTGGTCTCGGCTGTGAACATCGAGACACAGCTTGCGGAGAGAAAAAGATTAACCATGATATTGGCGATGACAACCATATGCGCCCCCATGCGAGTCATGATGAATGACCACTAGCACTATAAGCAAGACGGTGCGGCGCAATTAGGTGCGAGCGGGTAAACTGCTCAAACAGCAGTTCAGCACCCAGTTCTCGACTTAAAGTGGCAGAATCAAACCC
>JBAXLR010000114.1:0-9733 GCA_037134655.1 bacterium
CGTGGTTTTACTGGTGATATGGCTGCAGCGACAGTGATGCTCGCGGGTAGAGATTTTGGCGGTCGTGGTCGTTTTGATCGCGGCGAGGGCCGAGGTGGAGATAGGGGTGAAGGTCGCTTTGCTGAACGCACTGAAAGTGCTGAAAGCAAGGGCGCTGGTGAGGAGGAATAAGTCATGGCTAGACGTTGTGAACTTACTGGTAAAGGAGTTTTAGTTGGGCACCGCGTGTCTCACTCGAACATTAAGACCAACCACCGCTTTCTTCCGAATTTGCAGACAAAGCGTTTCTGGTCCGACGATCTCAAGAAGTTTGTGTCATTGAAAGTCAGCGCTTCGGCAATTCGCACGATTGACAAGCTTGGCCTCGACGCATACTGCCGCCGAGAAGGCCTGAAACTTACATAAACTAAGGAGATAAATTATCATGGGACGTGGAGATAGCCGCAGAACCCCTAAGGTCCGTCAACGCAATGCTTGGCGAAAGGCTAAAGCTCGCCTTCGTGCCAAGATTGCTGGTACTGGCGTTGTGAAGAAGGTCGCCGCACCGAAGGTTGCAAAGCCAGCTGGCGCGACGGTTACAAAGAAAAAGACGACCAAAGCAGAGTAATTTGCTGCGTTAGACAAGAGATACTAGGAAACAAAAAGAGGCATCCCTTCGGGGTGCCTTTTTTTGAGTCATGTCGGTAGGCCTCGCATTGACAATGGCTAGCGTCTATTGCTACCGTTTCCAAGGAGGACATCAGAGATTGCAGATTAGTCAACCCAGTCTTGTATTAGTTGGGGCAGCCATTTTTTTGGGCTGTTTGCCTGTAGCCTTTGGTTCACAATCGGCCTGTAATTTGCCAATTTATAGACTCTGTATCGAGAGTCCAACCTTGGATCTTTCACAGGAGTGCAAGAGTAATGGCGGTGAACTGGGTTATGCCTGTTCAGTGGAGCAACGAGTCGGCTCTTGCGCAAAAAAACAAGGCGAGCACGCCGTCTACCTTAGGTACTACCAAGGCGTAACTTTTGATCCAGTCAAAAACTGCAAAGATAACGGCGGCGTTTACACGCCAGGCTGAAAATTCAAACTTATCTTAGCGGCGTCGTTCCAAGAGATTAAGTCGCCAAGCTCCGTCCGTTTTTGTGCAGAGGCCGACCGCAAGATCGAGCCCGACGGTGTTGCGATACATATCCACTAAGGCCTCGCGTCCAGCGGTACAGGCTTCATAATTTACAAATGATTCAACGGAGAGTCTTGGTTTGAACCAAGACGCAACGTTAACTATTCCGACAACTTCGAAAGATCGAACATACTGATTGTCGGCGCAAAAGACAGTGTGGGGAAGAGAATCAGGAACTTGTGCTGATACCAAAGACAACTCTGTTTGACACTGCGACCGGCTGTCTAAGGTAGAAGCAAGAACCTGAATTTCAATGTTTAGGGACTTGCTGTTGTAATAAAGCATTGAAAACTGGCGCATGCCTTTCGCATCATTACGGAAATGTACGAGCCGGACGTCAGTGCCAGCCTTTCTAAAGTTTGCGCCGATCATCTCTTCAGCGGCAGTTTCAGTCATTCCATCAACGCTGCCAAGCATGAAAGCCTCCGCCCAAAATGGCTTGATGTCAGGGGTGCCAAACGCGTCAATTCTAAGGGCCCAGGTTTTTACGCCATAGTAGGTTTCATTAATCGCACAAAACGAAGTCCAAGGTTCCAATCCGGTTACTGATTTGAAGTAGTCGACTTCTGAAACAAGGCGTTCCTTGCAGCTGGCTTCGGTTGGGAAAATGTGAATTCTGTTTTGTAGTAACATCTCTGGATACGTGGATACACGAGGTAACTCTTGGTCGGCTGAATAGTAGATGAAAATATCATAGCTTTGTTCTTTGATGGCTTTACATTCACCCGTGGCCGCGGCTCCCGTCGTTGCAGTGAAACGCTCAGCTAGGCCTTTTGCTTCAAGGTGGCAATTACTGTTTACTTTGGGGAAGTCGTAAAGCTGGTAAAGAAATCTGGCGGAACTAGTCTCGGCAAATGACAGCGCTGAGTATAGAAATAGACTAGCTAGCGCCAGATGATTTTTACTAAGAAGCATGATTCCTCCAAAATTGGCATTCCCATTTAATTGAATGCCACAATTGAGAAAATTAGCGCTCTTTGAACAAATTTAAAACCTAAATGAAGCCCTAGCGTCAGTCTGCCGATGAAGTGCAGTAAAATCCTGTTAAACTAGTTGTTTTTAAACCCCAGTTGAGCCAAAACCGCCGGATCTTGTGCCCCCGATGGCAAGCGCGTCCATCCGACTAACCAAACTAAGGGTTATTTGGCCGATGCGGTCGCCCTTTTGAATCACAAATGAGTCTTTGCCAGAATTGTAAAGCAGTACGCAAATTTCATCTTTGTAGTCGGCATCGACTGTTCCTACGCCATTTGTCAGCATGATCCCGTGTTTGAAGGCCAAACCTGAACGAGCCCGGACTTGTAACTCAGGAATCATGCCCGTTGGTACTTTTTCCCAGTCGACTCGCTCGATCCAAACTCCTGTAGATACTTTTGCTCGCTCACCAGGTGGAATCACATAATCACTGGTCGCACGCAAGTCCGCCGCCGCCGATGCGGCGGTGGCGTAACTTGGTAAATACTCAGGAGCATTTGTTTTAAGATAAATCATGGGTGAAGAACAATTTACGCAGTTGGTTTTTTACCCAAGGCTTCTTTGCGTGATAGCTTGATCTTGCCTTGACGGTCGATCTCAAGCACCTTCACAAGCATTTCCTCACCTTCTTTACAGATGTCTTCCGTGCGCTCGACGCGTGCGTTATCCAATTGAGAGATGTGGCAAAGTCCTTCGGTTCCAGGTTTGATTTCCACAAAGGCTCCAAAGTCCATGATCTTCTTGACGATGCCAAGATAGATGGCGCCGATTTCCGGATCGCTGGTTACAGAGCGAATCATCTTCTTGGCGGCCTCGGCGCTAGTTACATCCATGGCAACAATGCTCACCATGCCGTCATCGGTGACGTCGATTTTAACGCCCGTGTCGGCAACAATCTTCTTGATGTTCTTGCCACCAGGGCCGATGAGGTCACGCACACGATCAGGTTTAATCTTGATCTGGAAAATCCGCGGAGCGAACTCGCTGATCTCGCCCGGAGCGCTGATTGCGGTGGTCATTTTTCCAAGGATGTGACGACGGCCAGCTTGGGCCTGAGACAAGGCTTGGCTGAGGATATCGCGAGTGAGACCACCGATTTTAATATCCATCTGCAGCGCCGTAATTCCATTTTGGCCGCCACATACTTTGAAATCCATATCGCCCAGGTGATCTTCATCGCCGAGGATGTCGGAAAGGATCGCGAAATTTTCACCTTCTTTGATCAGACCCATGGCAATTCCAGCCACAGGCTCCTGAATTGGTACGCCGGCTTTTAAAAGAGCCATGGTTCCAGCACAGACAGAGGCCATGGAGGATGAGCCGTTAGACTCCAAAATCTCAGAGACTAAACGGATGGTGTAACCAAATTTGGTTTTATCAGGAACTACTTGTCCCAGGGCTCGTTCGGCGAGAGCGCCATGGCCAACTTCCCTGCGTCCAGGGGCACGATTCGGCTTAACTTCGCCAACAGAGTATCCGGGGAAGTTGTAGTGAAGCATGAAGGACTTGGTAGCATTTGGAGTCACAAGATTATCCAAACGTTGTTCATCATCAGCTGCCCCTAAAGTTACAGTCGCTAGAGCTTGTGTTTCGCCGCGCGTGAACAAGGCGGAGCCGTGTGGGCGCTTTAAAACGCCGACTTCGCACGTGATGGGTCGGATATCGGTCATGCCGCGACCATCGATGCGCTTACGGGAACCTATGATCATTTCTCGCATACAGCGGAATTGCACATCTTCGAGAATTTTCTTAACGACCTTTGTTCGTGATGAATCATTGTCGGGGTTGACCGCTGTTAGAACGTCCTTGGTCAGCGTTATCAGGGACGTTTTGCGATCGGCTTTGCTGGCGATTGTAAAAGCTTTATTCACCAGCGGAGTGGCCATGTCATTAACTTTTTTCACAAGATCTTTATCCCAGTCGGGCGCGCGAACAGGGCGTTTGGTTTTGCCCATTTCTTTCTGGAGAGAAAGCTGCATTTCGAATACTGGTTCCATGAGCTTGTGAGCGTGAGTAATTGCGTCAAGCATTTGATCTTCTGATAGAAAGTTAGCTCCCGCCTCAACCATGAGTAGAGCCCCTGGTTTAGCTGCGATGTTAAGATCGAGGTCACCAGCTTCACCTTCTTTCGGGTCAATAATATATTGGCCATCTTTCATGCCAACGCGCAATGTGGCAACTGGACCATCGAAAGGGATGTCTGAGATCATCAAGGCCGCACTGGCTCCCATTAAGGCCAGTGGCGCAGGATGGTGATCTGGGTCATAGGAGACTGTTGTGCAAGTGATTTGTACGTCATTTAAAAAGTGTTCGGGGAAAAGTGGGCGCAACGGGCGATCAATGACGCGAGACGTCAAGACTTCGTGTTCAGTTGGCCTGGTTTCGCGTTTGAAAAATCCTCCTGGGATTCTTCCTGAAGCATACATTCTTTCGAAATAATCTACGGTTAGGGGGAAGAAATCCTGATCGGCTTTTGCTTCTTCGGAGGCCACCACGCAGACTAGAACTTGGGTGTCGCCACAGGAAACCATAACGGAGTTCGCCTGCTTGGCGTATTTGTTAAACTCGAATTTAATTGTTTTCCCGGCTATATTAACTTCGCGGGTAGTTGGGGTAATCGGCATGTTCTAGGGATCCTTCCTTTTCATTTTTCTTGTCATTCTTTGTCCTTAACCTTTTCCCAAATAAAGTGCGGAGGCGCAATTAAATTGCGCCTCCGCACTGGAATTTTTTCAATTAACTTACTTTACTTTCTAATTCCAAGTTCGCCGATCAGCTTCTTGTAGGAGTCAAGGTTTCGTCTTTCTAGATAATCAAGCAAGCGGCGGCGTTTACCAACGAGCATCAAAAGGCCGCGACGGCTGTGGTGATCTTTGGTGTGGGTTTGAAAGTGATTTCCAAGCTGGTTGATTCGCTCCGTCAGAAGAGCGACCTGGACTTCTGGGGAGCCAGTATCGCCAGTACCGCGAGCATGCTTTTTCAGGACGGCTTGTTTTTGATCAGTTGATAATGCCATTGGGCTTTCTCCATATCGAGTTGATTTCTAAAACCTCAGCTAATCCACCAACTCAGCAGAAAAGCTGCACGTGACTTCAACCTATTAAAGTCCGAACGAAGCTTCTAGCCCAGGGTTCAGAGCCTTGCAAGCGAAATTACAGGGATAATTGGAAAGCAAGCGGGCCGTCTGCTATTCAATAGGGATTCTTATAAATGATAAATCACTAAATTTAATAAAAAATTTTATAAAATTCTTAAAATCATTTGACTTTTTCAGTCCAATTGTTTAATAAGTAGGCATCAAAATGAAAGTGAATTGGCCCGCAAACTGGAGGTTTCCATGTCGTTCAATATTGGTGACAAAGCCGTCTACCCTGCTCACGGAGTGGGTGTCATTTCTGCGATTGAATCCAAAGAGGTAGCTGGCACCAAGATGGACTTCTATGTTGTTCAGATTATTTCGTCCGGCGCTCGGCTTATGGTGCCGACAAGCGCTACAAGTCGAATCGGACTGCGCAATCTTTCAGATGACGGCGCTCTACGCAATGTCTATTCAATTCTGAGGACCCCTCGTCGCGTGTCACAACGTGCTTGGAATCGACGTTTTAGAGAGTTTAATGATAAGCTTCGTACTGGTTCCATCAGCGACGTCGCAGAAGTGCTGCGGGACTTGTCTTCCCTGAAACAGGACAAGCCTCTGTCCTTTGGTGAGAAAAATATGCTCGAGAAAGCTCTCGGGATGGTGGTATCGGAAATCAGTGCCGCCGAGTCGCGAGCTGAGGGCGAGGTTGCTGAAGAAGTTAGCAAAATGCTCTTACCGAACTAAGGTTTTTTTATGACGGTTACAATCACCAACGTCATGGCCATCAGCCTTGATGGAATGATTGGAAAGCACGCCCTCGAAAGTGATGTCGAGCGGCGTGCTTATGATTTTACGAATCTCGACGACCGCGAGTTTGTTCGTGAACAGCTAATGCAAGCCGACGCCGTGATTACTGGTGCCAACTCGCTGCGTGCCAGCGGCGCTGCATGGCAGGTTCTCAACGATCGTGGAGTTAATCCAGCCTGGATCGTCTTCACCACACGTGGGCTCGAGGATGGGCTTGATTTTTGGGGGCAACAAGGTGTCAGACGGGTATTAGTGTCGCCAGTCCCGGTCAACGAAACCCTGTGTTCCAAGTCTGGCGTGGAAAATTGGATTTATCCCGAACACGCGGCAGTCAGGGTCGTTGAGCGATTAGATAAAGAAGGTTTGGGCCGTGTGCTGTTGTTTGGCGGTGGAAGTATCAACAAGATTTTTTACGAAAATAACTTTGTAGATTTTGCGAAAATCACAGTTTGTCCGCTTATAATCTCGGGGGTTAAATCACCGCGATTTGTCGACCTCGGTTTATCCAATCCTGTTCACCTTACCTGCATCTCTTCCGTATTAAAGGGAGATCTTGTATTCTTATCTTATAAGGTAAAGAAGTAAGCATCTGTTGAAGTGAAGTTTTTCTGAGAATTTAAGTCTTCGTCATCGCATTGGTTAACGCCTTAGGGAGTGAGTGACATGGGATTAAGGATTCGCACGAACGTCCAATCGTTGTCGGCCCAGCGCCATATGGGTTTATCTGGTAAGGCAATGGCGAAACAAACAGAGAAGTTGGCCTCGGGCTACCGCATCAATAGCGGCGCCGATGATGCCGCGGGTTTCGCCATCGCAGAGGTTTTAAAGGCCGATGTAAGGTCGCTGAATCAAGCACGCAGAAATGCGAATGATGCAGTCTCGATGATTCAGACTGCTGAGGGCGGCTTAGATGAGATCAACAACATCATGATCCGTCTCCGTGAACTTTCAGTTCAGGCGGCATCAGATACTCTCGGTGCCCGTGAGCGTCGCTACTTGAATGAAGAGTTCATGGCCCTCAAGGACGAAGTTGACCGAATTGCAGTTTCCACCGAGTACACAGGTACTCGTTTGTTGGCTGGTAATACGGAGCTGCCCGAAGAGATGCGGATGAATCAAAATCCGTTTCCTCTCGAAGTTCAGGTTGGAAAAGATTACTACGCTGCCGCAGATAGCTTAGATAGTCACAATCCAGTCAACATTCTTAGGCTGAGTTTTGACAATTTCAACGCGACGACTGAAGGAGAAGGCTCTTTAGGCCTGGGAAATAGCCAGAACTCTGATGGTACACGTATTGATACCAAGCATTCTGCACAAAACTCAATCATGCAGGTCAATAAAGCTATGGAGTCAATTGCATCCTACCGCGGCACGCTTGGTGCGGTGCAGAACCGCCTTGAATCCACGGATCGGAATTTAGCGATTCAAGTGGAGAGCTTGTCAGCCGCGAAGGGCCGAATTAAAGATGCCGATTTTGCGGCGGAGTCAGCTGAGTATACGCAACAAAGTATTCTTCAGCAGGCCGGAGCATCGGTGTTGGCGCAGGCCAATCAGCTACCTCAGATCGCCCTTAAATTACTCCAATAGTCGATTGGGTCCGCGGCATTTGACTTGCAACAGACCCCAGTCGCAATCAAGTTGATAAAAGCCAATAACTAGGGTCTTAGCTATTTCGGTTAAGGCCCTAGTTCTATCTGCCTGATATAAAGAGAAAATTCAGCGAACAGTTAAAACTTTAAAGATTCCCAGGTGATTGGCCGAAGTCCTCTCCTATGGGGGTCCGACGGTGAGAAGTAAGCGTCCAATGAAACTTAGTTTATTTTACTGGTTGTTTGTTGGCAGCCTCTGCCTTTCCTGTGCTGCCCCAGAGGAGCCAGAGAGCCTCCAGAAAACAACCAGCACCCGAGAAAACCAGTCAACAGCCGTGGTCAATCGCTCTACTAAAACTTTCAATTTTGGGGGGGCGGCGGTCGGCGATGACAACTTGAGAGCAACCGTTAAGCGTTGTGTCGAAAAAGGCCTGTTCTATGAGCGGAGTCCGACGAACTCCCCAGGGTGTACCTCCTATTCGCTGGCCAAAATGGACTGTACAGACGAAGGGGTCAAGGCTTCCATGTCAGTCGGCATCAAGAGAGCCTACGAGGAGAATCTTAAAAACGATGACCCCTCATTCGGATTGGCGGGTTTTGTGGTGGATCAATGTCTCGATTGTCCCACAGCCGACGCAAACTCAGTTTGCGCTAGCGCGACAACTGGTAATCCAAGCAAACGACCTGGATTTTTAATCATGCTGCTTAAGCAAAGTGGAAATCAGCTACTTTCACGCAAGCAGTTCATCGTTAAAGAATAAGAGTCTGACTTTTGACGATTAAATTCTGACGCGCGGTAACATTTGCCGCGTCAGCCCCCATTGAAATCACAGTTTTGAATATTTTGGATAAATCCAAAAAAAATTGATTTCTCCTGATGTCCAGCCTCTTAATCGTCGTCCTGTTGGTAACAAAATTTTGACGAGAGTTCATTGGCACATTTGATGCATGGTTGTGCATGGTGTCAAATTTCCCACAAGAGGATTTTAGATTATGTTGAAAGCAATCTACTCTCCAATGTCTGGCGCTCTGGCGCAGGAAAAGGTTTTGGAGATCATTGCAAATAACCTCGCTAACGCCAACACGGTTGGTTTTAAGGGCGACACCGTCACATTCAAGCTTTTAAATCCAGAGCCTGAAAAGAACTATCAATCCCCATTGCCACCGGCTAATTACAAAGTAGACCTTAACAGCCTAGGTCCATTGCGTGGTAACGATATCGCATATGTGGGTATCTCTGGCATTGAGCGAGACGAATCACAAGGTCCGGTCATGCAAACTGGTAATCCAACTGATTTGATGATCGAGGGTGAGGGCCTATTTGCTGTGCATACACCTGAGGGGCTTCGCTATACGCGCAGTGGTCAACTAGCTATCAGTCCAGACGGCGTTCTTATGACGCCGAGTGGTCATCCTGTGCTTGGTGAAAAGGGGATGATTTCGGTGCAAGCCGGAAAGTTTGAGGTTAATCGCCTTGGCGAAATTTACCAAAACGATCAATTGATCGACAGAATACCTGTTTACAAGTTTGAAGACCAAGCCCAGCTAGAAAGAGCTGGAACGAATCTTTGGTTTTACGGTGGGCCAGAATCTGGGCGTACACCCAACAATGAGGCCTTTGTCATGCAAGGCGCATTGGAGGGTTCAAATGTGAACGCCATGAAAAATTTAACCTCTATGATTGTGGCGCACCGCTCTTACGAGGCGTATCAGAAGGCAATATCAAACTACGACAAGATGATGGATATCAGTAACAATCAGCTAGGTGCGGTCAGGGCCTGAAACTAATTAAAGGGCGAAAGCTGAGAGCTTTCATCCGGGCACAAAACAGACAAGGAGTCAGTTATGATGCGTTCACTAATGACAGCAGCGACCGGAATGGAAGCTCAGCAGACCAACATTGACACCATCGCCAACAACTTGGCAAACGTCAACACGACAGCATTCAAACGCTCTAAGGCAAATTTTCATGATTTGCTTTATCAAACTCTCCGCGCTCCGGGACAAAGTGCCACCACAGGCACCGTGGTGCCCAGTGGTATCCAAATAGGTGCGGGTTCAAAACTTAGCAGTGTCGATAAACTTTTCACGGATGGTGCTGCCATTGTTACGGAAAG
>JBAXLR010000115.1:0-9729 GCA_037134655.1 bacterium
GGACGGAACAACCCATAATAGCAGGAGCTGCAGCGAGGTTGACGGATATGGACGTGAAGTTGAATGGAGCGATCGCGTAGACGAAACCCTCAAGTCCTCGCGCGGTCAAGCGATTCCATTGACCCGCAGGCGAGTAGGGTTGTTGGCGGTAAATTTGCTCAGCAAAGTGGACGTTGAATCTGAAAAAATCAATCAATTCGCATGCGCTGTCAATTTCAGCCTGAAAGATCGTCTTGCTTTGTGAGAGCATCGTTGTAGCGTTCATTTTGGAGCGATACTTTGTTGCCAATAAATCAGCAGCTTTTAAAAACACTGCGGCTCGTTCTTCCCAGGGTAATGCCGCCCAGTCTTTCCGTGCCTTAGAACAAGCATCGATCGCCATCTGGGTCTCTTTGGCGCCAGCACGAGATGTTTGACCCAAGATCATTGATCTATTATGGGGGCAAATAACCGGATCAGTGCTTGGCGTTACAATATGCTCTCCCCCAATCACCAGGGGGATTTGAGTCGGTGTGCTGCGCAGATCGGCTAAGGTCTTTTTAACATCACTTTTTTCTGTTGATTTGGGGGCATAGCCTTTGATTGGTTCATTAATGGGCTGTGGTGTTGAAAAGATACCGTTAGACATGTCCACCTCAGGGCGAGAATTTGATCAAAAAAGTAGACTATCTTATAACCTTTTCAGGGAGACTTCCGCAACAAATCTGCGACAATGGCGGGAGTTTGGCTTGCTAGCATGATGGAAAAATGGGTTTCACTCGGCACTATTTCACGTTTGACCTGAGGCAAATCTTTCAACCCGTCCAGAAATTTGGCAGTGACCTCGGGGTAGCATATAAAGTCGCGACTACCCGTAATATAAATGCTCGGACAAAGGATTCTCTGGAGCTTTTCCGTGGGATCCAAAATCCGGATTATGCGCCCTGCAACTTCGAGGTACGAAGATTTTTCTCCGTGGGCAAGGCGCACCGGGTAACGGTTACGAAGAATAGGACCCAAAGCGGGTTGAATTCCCAGAATGCCGTAATCCTTAAGTCCTGCGCGATATGAGCTCAGAAAGGGGCTAAGAAACTCCCATGCAATCCGGAAATCGCTTTGCAATATCAGCGGCATTCCAATCATGGAAAGCGTTCTAACCCGGTTGGGAAAACGTGACGCGTAATCAAGCATCAACACCGCGCCAAGGCTGTATCCTGCCAAGTGGAGTCCACTCTTTGAATTTCGCAAAAATTGACTCTGGCTCACCATATCTTCAACTAAAGTCGAAAGCGTCATCTCAGAAAATACGGATGAAAGTCCCTGTCCATGTCCGTCCAAATCAGTAATCACTAAATTGAAGCCTTCGCTCAGGAGGAATCTGTAGAAATTGATGTTTGGAAACAGGGCATCGTTGCCTAAGCCATGTAAAAACAACAAACTCTGTCGACTCGGGTCATTGGGCAGACCAAGTTCGATTAATTCGCTATATCCACCAGCGCGCTGCATCCTGGTGGTGACGACGGCAAGGCCTTGCTCCGAAATCCAAGCGGCTAACTTTTGCGACCAATAGTGGCGATTAAAGGCTGACAAATTAAATCCTAATCCATTTAAAACAATCCAAAAACAATGAGTTTTTAACTCTTTTTTGGAAAAAAAACAATGTGACCGGCTCGAGTTCAATCTCCCAGCGCCCGATAGGTAAAAATGGAGGGAACCGTTGTCCCTTAGACTTAGAATTGGAGTTTTTAAGGCGTGACCCAGTCAAATTCAGCGACGCAATTACCGGTCCAACTTGGTCCGTACAGACTCGTACAAGAGGTCGGTGCGGGAGGAGTTGGGCGAGTTTTCCGCGCTATTGACGAGCGAAATGGGCGAACCGTTGCGGTTAAGATTTTGCATGACTCTCTGCTGAGAGACCCAAAGCGTCTAGGTCACTTCCATCGTGAACTTTTGATTATGGCGAGTTTTAATCATCGTCATATCGTCAGCTACTTGGATTCCTATTTCGATCCGCCTAACTGTTATATCGTGACCGAGTTCATAGAGGGTTGGTCCGGTTACAATCTTTACAAGAAGACCGGACGTATGCCGCCTGTTATCGCGCTGTGTGTGCTCATCGATATACTTAAGGGAATCGATTATCTGCACTTGCACAACACGATTCACTCAGATCTATCTGCGGCAAACTATTTGGTTGATATGCATGGTCGAGTCGCTTTAACCGACTTTGGTTTGTCGATCAAACAGGAAGTTGAGGACTATAAAAACTACTCGCTGGGAACACCGGGTTATTACGCGCCCGAGCATATTACTGGATCAGGCATAACGCCGCAGACCGATCTCTACTGCGCTGGTTTGATTCTCTATGAACTGTTGGTTGGTCAAAAAGCCGTGCCGGCATCAAAAGATGCTGCTAAAAACCTGGCTGCGATGAAGAAAGTAAACTTTGGTATTATTCAAACAAATGATCAGAAGATGACAAAAAAAATCCGCGCACTTCTCGAGAAAGCTCTCGCATTTAGCCCGTCGAGACGATTCTCTGCTGCTGATGAGATGATGTTTGCTGCCTACGAAATTGTAAAACAGTACAACATTCGTTTTGCCCGGTACGCCATTCATCAGTATTTGGTTGATAAAGAACTAACCAAGTTCCCATTCAATGGTCCGCAGCAAAATATTTATCAAGGATTTTGAGTCATATAGTCAGCGATCCACCATTCTCGAAGTCCCTTTTTGCAGGGAAGTTCGGTATTAGTTTCGGAGAAAATACCAATTGTGCCCGAAGGGCAAACCCTTATCCCACGAACCTTTGTAACGTTGAAGCCTGGGATTGATTTTGGATCTCCACTGGTCGAGATGACGGAGAAATGATCCTGGACCATAATAGTTTTCTCAAGGTTCCTGTCCTCTGGGCGGCCACGCGTGTACTCGGAGTCACGAGTGAACCCTGGCCATTGAACAACATTGAGATTAGGCGCATAAAACTTAATGTTGGACTTCAGTTGATAGCTGTCAACAGCTATCACTTGATCTGGGCTTGCGGCATCATGGCTGAGCCACTCACTGAGTGCGAGGTAGCCCTTTGACTCCAGCAGTAACCGATTTTCGCGTGTTGAACCAACAAGTTCTGGTTTTGCTAACATCAGAACGAGTGCGGCGAAAATGCTCACATGAGTGACTATCGCCGCATAAATTATGCGCGGCCTTGGTGCACAAAACCAAGTGATCCAAAGTGCGGCGCAGGCCATGTGCATTGCAGGCCAATTGGCCTCGATTTTGGTGAAAGGACTTAAGACTGTGAAAAAAACTAGGGGAAACCATGCGCCAATTTGGATGACAGTAAAACCGCTGGGTGGATGCCCCTTTTTCGAGTGAGTCCTATTCTTAAAGCGTTTGAGCAGAAAATAAAGTCCAGCGAAGCTGTACAGGCCCCAAAGAGCAGCAACACCTCCCAGATAGTCACCTGTGTACTGCCAGGCGCGTTCAAGTCGAGACTTTTGCGGTTTTGGTTTTTTAATTGATTCCCGAAAACCAGATACGTTACTCATGACGAGCATGAGGCGTTCTTTGGCTATGTAAGCGCTGGAGTCCTTTTCCGCGTCCATAGCCCTCGGTAAATCAGTGTTTGAGTATTTGTCCTGATCCAAGGAAAAGCCATGGCGCAATTGAAATTTGAACGTCACCCAATTGTTTGAACTTTGCCACCACAGGTGCGGTAAAATTACGATTAAGCAGGCTAAGCCGCCAAGGTAGGGCCATGGCGAGCGTAATTGCTTGCGGCCCTCTTTTAACAAGGCCAAAAGAAAAACGGGTCCAACTAGTACCATGGTGTACTTGCTCAAAAATCCAACTCCCGTAGCAATTCCAGCCGTGACCCAGCGTTTAGGGTCTCTAGAAATGGCAAAAAACGCCTCATGGATGGCAATGATCCATGCGAGGGTCACGCCACTATCAGGAGTTAATAAAAATGCTCCTGCCATTCCCCCAATGGATGAGGTGGTGAGCGCGACGGCGGCTAAAGATCGTTCGGGTGTTAATTGCCTAGCCAAACGCCAGATAAAATAAGCCGATAATAACCCCGAAACTATCACGAGAATTCTTGCTGCAAGTACATGATCAAAGTAACGGCTAAGTACTCCCAGCCAGCTCACGAATGGCGGATGGTCGAAAAATCCCCAGCGGGGCCAATTCATACTGCGAGCCCAATCAATATAATAGGCTTCATCCGTCATCATTGGGAATTCGGCAGCAAGTAGAAATGACAATAGGAGTGAGGTGACAATAGCGACGCTCGCGGCACGATCCAAAGCCGATCTATTTGCCATCAGTCAACGTCCTGTTGTAGTCGTCGAGCGAGATTGGTTTGGCGTGATACGCTAATGTTATTTTTGACTGCAAAATGTAGCGCTTTTTTTGATCCAATAAAGATCGCCAGTTTTCTGGCGCGGGTCAGGCCTGTGTAGACTAAATTTCGTTGCAGCATTACATAATGCTGCATGGACATGGGAAGAATGACTACCGGAAATTCGCTGCCTTGAGACTTGTGGATGGTAATCGCGTAAGCCAGTTTCAGGTCGTCAGCCTGCTCGCGGTCATAGGTGACGACTCGGTCTTCTCCGAAAATAACCTTAGTTTTATTGCCTTCAACATTTGAAGCTAGGACAAATCCTATGTCGCCATTGAAGACTTGGAGTTCGTAATTGTTGGCTGTTTGGATGACTTTATCACCGTCTCGGAGTTCACCGTCCCTTGGTTTTTGGCTGGCCTCGCGGATGTGCTCGCGCGGGTCTGGGTTGAGTATTTTCTGGAGTTCCAAGTTTATGCTGATCGTTCCGAGGTCACCCCGATTCATCGGCGAAAGAATTTGTACGTCTCTTGTCGGGTCAAAATTGTATTTATTTGGCAAAACATCCGTCAGCAGTTTCAAGACGACATCTCGAATCTCATCGGACGAATCAACTTCAATGAATTGACAGTCAGTGGGGGAGTCTTTGAGGAAAGACGGCGTTATGCCGTGGTTGATGTCGTGCGCATATCTCACAATACTGCTGGCGGAAGCTTGGCGGAAAATTTCATTTAAGCGAACGCAAGGGATTCGCTGTGAGTTAATCATATCTCTAAGAACATTCCCTGGTCCGACCGATGGAAGTTGGTCAACGTCACCAATAAATATCAGCTGCGCGTGGTGTGAAACGGCGCCGATCAGGTGGGCGGCAAGGCGGACGTCAAGCATGGAAGCTTCATCGCAAACAATCACGTCGGCCTTGAGGGGGTTTAACTCATTGCGGGCGAACCCGCCCTCGGCGGGTTGCCATTCTAACAGTCTATGGATTGTTTTTGCTGGCTCTGCACTGACCTCACTCAACCTTTGCGCGGCGCGCCCCGTTGGTGCTGCAAGTAAAACAGATTTACCCATAGCCTTAAAAAGTCGGATGATCGCGTTGGCTGTGGTCGTTTTACCCACGCCAGGACCCCCAGTGAGGATAAAAATTTTACTAGCCGCTGCCCGACTAACAGCTTGGCGCTGGGAATCTGATAACGCGGTGTGAGATACGGCATTATATTTCTCAATCCATTGATCCACCCTGGAATCATCGATTTGCACGGAGCGAGACATGAGTTGCGCGACCGTGCGTGATATGTCGTGCTCAGCAGATAACAATTCGGGACGCCAAAAGCAGGTTTGTGTTTCGCCCTCCGACTTAATTTCCTCAGTTAAGATCGAGCCAGCTTCGCATAGGGCGAGTAACTGATTGGGTACTAATTGATCGATTTTTTCACTTGGCAGGCTGAGCGTCGCAAGTAGTTGTTCACATAGTTGCGTGGCGGTCTGATAGCAGTGGCCCCTATCCTCAGCTTGCTGCATTTGATAAATGATCGCGGCCCTGATTCTCTCGGGTGAATCTAGAGCGATGCCGATGCTTTTGGCGATCGAGTCGGCTTTTATGAAGCCTATTCCCGCAATATCAACGGCGAGTTGATAGGGGTTGGCGGAGATAAGCTCGATGGCTTGTTCTCCGTAAAGTCTGAGGATTCTCTGTGAGTAGGCGAGAGAAATGCCGTGATTATTGAGAAACATCATCACGTCTGCGATTGATTTTTGAGCGCGCCATGACTCGATAATTTCACTGGTTTTCTTTCTACCGATTTTTGGCACTTGCAGTAAGCATCCAGGGTTTTCGTCCAGGATCTTGAAAGTTTCCAAGCCAAAATGATCAACGATCCTGGTCGCGGTTTTCTCGCCGATGCCCTTAATAATTCCTGATGATAAATAGCGGAGAATAGCCGCACGGGTCGATGGACGGATCGGCACAGCTCTTTCGGCCTTGAACTGATTGCCGTACGTGGCGTGACTGGACCACGTGCCAATTAGCTGAAGGTGTTCGCCCTCCTTAACGGGGGGGAGTTGTCCGGTCACGGTCAATAGGTTCTGATCACTGCTATTTAGGACTTTAAGGACGGTCCATCCGTTTTCGTCGTTCCGATAAGTGATTCTTTGGACCTCTGCCTGGATTTGTTCTCTGTCGGCAGGTAACTCCGGAGGAGGGGATGTCGTTGCAACGTTTAGTTTGCCTGAAAATAAATCCATAGTGGCGCGAGTCTAACATGCCCCAAGACGTGACTCATAGGGTTTAATTTTTTGTTAAATTAATCAAAAAAAGACAATAATTACAGATATTTAATTTTATAAAAAAAGACTTCTTTTAAGAGTTTACGCGATCCTCCGATGGCATCTGGGACCGGGCGTTGCTAGGTTCTGTTTAGCCCCCGCGGGCTAACGGTTCGGGAGCGCCTTTTTAAAAGCCGTATTGTAGGAGGATTAATTATGCGTTTTCAGTTCTCGTTTAAACACATGGACTCATCCGATGCCCTCAAAAACTACGCGCAGGCGAAAATCCAACACGAGATACAGAAATTTGCAACCAAGCCTGTGGAGTGCCATATAACTTTTGCCGTCGATCGTCATAATCACTCGGCCCACCTGTCTTTCAATGGCGGAGATGGGTTTGATTTTCAGGTTGATCACACCTGTACTGATATGTATGGAAGTGTAGACCACCTCGTCCACAAGCTCGAGACTCAGCTAAGAAAGCAAAAAGAAAAGCTGAAACATCATAAGGGTCACAAGTCAAAACGAGATATTGTCAGCATCGTTGAGCGTAGTTTTGATAGCGCGGAGATTGATGCCGCCGACATTCTGAAATATGAGGCTGCCCGCAGGAAAGTATCCAACGGCTAGCCACGCCTCCTGTGTGGTGTAAAGTCTTTGTAAAAGCACCCCTCGGCCACTTATAACCCACTGAAATATATGGGGTAAGTTGGCCGTTTTCACATTCACTCAAGAAAGCCCAGGTATATCCGATAAGTAGGGTACTGGGAGGCCCCGTTTGAAGAACCATTTCCGAGTCTCAATTTTGATTATTGCAACAGCACTGACATGTTTTTCAGCGTGTGGGAATGTTGCTTTGATGATGACCTCTGGCAATGGCACAGAAATCGAGGGTCTGAACGCGTCTGGGGATGGCGCATCCTTTGCGGATCGCTGCGGCGCTAAAGCCTCCCAGCTGTCGAATCCCAGTTACGTTTTGATCGATCAGAAAATGAAATCTACACCTATCGTTGTCAAGACCGCAAGAAGTGGTGTCAACGTTGAGGTAACTTTGCAAGCGGAACTTCGAGTGAAAGCTTCTGCTGGGCAGACGACCCAAGAAGCAAATGTCAAAGTTGCCAAACTTATTTCTGACGATCAGACCAAAAATCACCCAGAAGGGTTATTTTCAAAAGCCGAAGCTGACAAAGCGGCTGCTGAAGCAAGCCGACGGGTGACGTCTTGGGGTATGAGCTCTGGTTTGCTTTTGATGTTGCAGAAAACAGATCCCATGTTTAAAAATGTTTTATGCTCGGTGGGTTTCATCTCCAAGCAAAAATTGGAGGCGATCACCGGTAACGGTATGATCGTGTTTGAGCCAGGCTTGCCGACCTCGGTCAACCCCCGAGCATCGGCTGCGACTTTGGCGGCAGAAATTGGCGAGAGTCGTAGTTTTTCGGCCATGGCAACAATTAAGCAAGCCGCAAAAGATTGGGCTCCGGCTGGCACTACAGCGAGAGTTACGGTCACTTTTAAAAAGATCAGCCCGACGCCAAAAAGTGTAGCAGGGGTGCCGGCTGACGCTCCCCAAATAAATCCCGATGCCGCTTATGAGGCGACAACGGTCATTGAAGGACATGAGGCTAAAAAGTTTGGACTGTCCCGTCGGCAAGTGTTTTTCATCAATACCGCTGAGCGTAAGCTTGTCGGCGCCCTTGATGACTCAGGGCAGGTGAATCCTGCCGATAAAAAAGAACTTCCACCTAACTTCGCCTATCCCATCGATTGAGTGGGCAAGTCTTGCCGAGTCAACCGGCTCTCTTACCATTGTAAAATGTTGGTATGGGGACCTTATAATTGAAATACCAAATTATAATCAAAACGACGGCGAAATTTTTTAAATTCATTCTCATAGCCATATTTATTTCTGCTTGGAGTGATTGTATTTTTGCGCAATCGTTTTTGTTTCCTGGCGCATCGGTCGCATTCGAGTCGGGCCTTTCACAAACCAATACGCGGGGTGCTGCCGCATTGCCTTCAAATCCCGCAAATGCCCTTCTTACAAAACGTATTGAAGCCTATGCAGATATGACGATTGTTAACTTTTCTTACACCTACCAGATGCCAGATTATGCTCCGGCAAAAATCGCACTGACGGCGCCTCCAGTAAATTTTGGCGGAACTTTTAAACCGAAGTCTAATATCGCTTTTGGATTCTTTTTTACACCAAGGCCCGGGCTTGATGCGCTCAAGATCAAAAGTGTTCCGTTTGACATGGACGGGACTGTTTTACCAGTGGATCTCGAGCAAAAGGGATCAACTTTTCTAACAGCCTTGGGTGGAGCATTGAAAATAAATAAACGAACCGCTGTTGGGTTATCGTTTTTGGAACATGCGGAAGACTCCCAAGTTGTTGTTAGGCGAGAGGGCACAACGAGTGACGAAGATGCGCTAGTGGGGATGCGTTACCGCGGTATATCAACACAAATTCTCCTAGGTACCCGCTATGTGCCCGATTCCAAAACCATCATCGGTGGGAGTATAAAAACGCCAGTAACCCGTTCATATAAAGGGACTGAAATAATCCAGGGCGATAAAGATAATGGGATTCGGAAAAAAGCCTACAGTCCAGCGGTTTTGGCTATTGGTGGCGAGCGTCGGTTCGGAAAGCCAGCTGCTTTTGGCGAGCTCCGCTACGAGGCTTGGTCTCAGGGCAAGGATAAAAGCAGCTCTGGATTGCCTGGGGCATCTGCAAAAACCGCATTGAATGATATTTTTGTTTTAGTGGCTGGCGGACGCCTGCGATTACCTGGTGGGCATTCGGGAAGTGCATCGATTGGTATATATCCAGCAAATGTAGGGCTTGGATCAACATCAGAAAACTCGGCATCTCCTGAGGCAGCGAGCGGAGTTGGGTTTGGTGAATTTGATGCGATCGATCGAATGATGTTTTCTGCATCCTACAGATTTAGTCGCAAAAAAATGGATATTACTGCAGGATTTAATGTGATCAACGGTACGCGCAGCGTTCCAGATGACTATCCTGGTAGAGGTAAATACACGTTGAGTGTCTTTTCGCTGGGAGCCGGCGGCAGTTATTTCTTCTGAAACTGGCTGACGTAATTGTCCCTAATCACCATTGTCTAAGCTCGTTTTCTCCA
>JBAXLR010000116.1:0-9648 GCA_037134655.1 bacterium
TTTTAGCCTTATTTTAGTGTAATTTAAGAGGGTCAACAGGGAATTCTTTACCGGCTTGGACTTTAAGCTTTTTGTGTCAAAATATGAGGTAAAGGACTGCTTTCCCCAGTCAACTAGGAGAACTTCTATCATGGCTAAATTGCCCTCAAAACAAAACAACCAAACCAAAATGACGTTAGTCGTAGCTGCATGCTTACTTGGATTTTTACTCCTGCACTTTTTGGTGAAACCACCCGAAGAAGTTAAGTCGATCAAATTTTCTGAGTTTACTGAAGCGCTGAAACTTCCTGCGGATAATCCAAACCGTATCACGGAAGTCACATTCCGGGATAATGTGATCACGGGAGTTCGTGCAGACAAAAGCTCATTCCGAACATTCGGACCTGCCGACACTGATTTACGAAAGGAACTGCAAGCGTCCGGCGTTAGCGTAAACTACGAGCCACCAGAAGAGGTGGGTTGGTGGAAGACTTTGCTTATTAATACACTTCTACCGATGCTCCTCATTCTACTACTCATCATGTTCTTCATGCGCCAAGTTCAGGCCGGTGGTGGCAAGGCCATGAGTTTTGGCAAGAGTCGCGCAAAAATGCTGACCGATAGCCAACCAAAAATCACCTTCAAAGACATTTCAGGAATTGACGAAGCCAAGCAAGAACTCGAAGAGATTATCGACTTCCTTAAAGATCCTAAGAAATTCACACGGCTTGGTGGTCGCATACCCAAAGGCGTTCTTTTGATCGGCTCACCCGGTACAGGAAAAACCATCCTCGCCAAAGCTATCGCTGGCGAGGCGGGGGTTCCGTTTTTCAGCATATCTGGCTCAGATTTCGTAGAAATGTTCGTCGGCGTTGGAGCTAGTCGCGTACGAGATCTGTTCGATCAGGCTAAACGACACGCACCGTGTATCGTATTCATAGATGAGATTGACGCGGTTGGTCGTCAGCGCGGAGCCGGCTTAGGCGGTGGACACGATGAGCGTGAACAAACTCTCAACCAGCTTCTTGTTGAAATGGACGGTTTTGAGGGTAACGACGGCGTCATTATCATTGCCGCTACAAATAGACCAGATGTACTTGATCCTGCGTTGCTTCGACCAGGTCGCTTTGACCGGCGCGTCGTAGTGCCGAAGCCAGATGTGCGCGGTCGCGAGGGAATCCTCGCTGTTCACACCAAAAAAGTTCCATTGGCCGATGATGTTAAACTGTCAATAATCGCTCAAGGAACACCCGGATTTTCCGGTGCTGATCTCGAGAACCTTGTCAATGAGGCGGCGCTGATCGCTGCACGCGGTGACTGTAAAGAAGTGCGCATGGAGCACTTTGAACTAGCAAAAGACAAAGTCCTTATGGGACCCGAAAGGCGCAGCCTCATCATGAATGAGGATGAAAAGCGTAATACGGCTTATCACGAGGCAGGACATGCTTTGGTCGGGATGCTCGTAGGACATGTGGATCCCGTTCACAAAATCAGTATCATTCCTCGCGGCCAGGCCCTTGGTGTTACCATCATGCTTCCTGTCGAGGACCGTCTAACCATCTCCAAAGAATACGCTGAGGGCATGATTGCGTATGCAATGGGCGGTCGTGCGGCAGAGGAATTGATCTTTAACCGTTTGACTACGGGTGCGGGAGACGACATCAACAAGGCCACCGACATCGCGCGAAAAATGGTTTGCAATTGGGGCATGAGCGATAAGATCGGACCTCTTTCGCTCGGAAAAAAAGGTCAGGACGAAGTGTTCCTAGGGCGTGAAATAAGTCAGTCGCGCAATTTTTCAGAGCGCGTTGCTGAAGAGATCGACGAAGAAATTCATCGCCTTGTAACAAATGGTTCGAAGCAAGCCTTCAGAATTCTCAAGGATAATCGTGATCACCTTGAAAGCTTGGCTGAAGCTCTGCTGATCAAAGAGACAATCGATAGGGACGAAATGATGCGTATATTAAAGGGTGAGAACATCATCACGGCAGATGATCGCTCCCGCTATGAAGAGGCGCGCCGTAAAGCAAAAGAGGCTCTCCAATCAAAAGCGACAACGACCAAAGAGAGCGCAACGAAAAGTAAGCCCGACGGTCACGACTCCGGGTTAATGACTCCGCAACCGGCCGGAACATGAGGCAAAAGCGTGACGCCCAAAGGTACACAACCTAAATTAATGGGCATACTGAATGTCACGCCTGACTCCTTTTCTGATGGTGGAAAATATTTAGATCCTGACTTCGCGGCCCAGCGTCTCGATCAACTTTTCGAAGAAGGGTCTGATCTAGTTGACATTGGCGCTGAGTCCACCCGACCCGGAGCTGACGACCCCGGGGAAGCTGAAGAATGGCGACGGCTGCATCCAGTCTTAACTCACGCTGACAAGGTGAAAAAAATTTCTCGCGTAAGTGTTGATACGAGGAAGTTTGCAACCATGGAGCGAGCATCTGCTATGGGAGTTGGGATGATAAACAACGTCGGGCCACTCCCAGAAGTTCCCCAGCTGAAAAGTTTGTTTGAATTGAATCCCAACCTTATGTTTATCGCGTGCCACATGCATGGCAGCCCAAAAACGATGCAAGATAACCCGATCGGCCCTGCTTCAGCCATCAAACGAGTGCGGGCCTATTTTGATTCTGCCAGTGAGGATCTCAAAGAAGCCGGCTGTAAACCTAATCATATTTTTCTGGACCCGGGCATAGGATTTGGCAAGTCTGATGCGGCAAATTTGGCGCTACTCATGGCAAGTGCAGGCCTATCTAGAGAGTTTCAGACGGTTTTGGGCATCTCTCGCAAAGGCTTTATCACACGTCTACTTGACGCCACCGATATTGCAAGTCGTGATTCAGCCTCCAAAGTCATAGAAGCATGTGCTGCTATCGTTGGAGTTAAAATGATTCGCACGCACAATGTAAGGTCTCTGCGGCCCATACTAAGTGCGCTTTCAGATGTATCGCCCGGAGCTTTTCATGGGTGAGGTTTTACAACAGTTTACATTTTGGTCGGCGCTGGACGTCTTGCTCCTGGCGATCATATTTTACCAAGTTTTATTGTTAATTCGCGGCACTCGCGCAGCGCAGATACTAATTGGTATGTTGCTGGTCGTTGGTCTTTTTGTCGTTTCTAATATCTTTCCACTGACAACGGTCAACTGGATGATGAACAAGTTTTACAGCTCGTTTATCATTATCTTAATCATCATCTTTCAAGATGACATTCGCCATGTGCTAAGCTCCATGGGGCGAAGGAATATCTTTGTTGGGCAAGATTGGTCAACTAGTGTTCACATCATAGACGAAATTAGTCGCGCTGCCAGCGCCTTAGCCGCCAAACGGATTGGAGCGCTTATTGTCATCGAGCGTGGCATTATCCTAACGAGGTATGTGGATATCGGGATCGCTTTGGATGCCAAAATCTCAAAAGAAATTCTCATGGCTATCTTTCATCCAAGCTCCCCCATTCATGACGGAGCCGTCATACTTCAACGCGGTAAAATCGCCGCGTCGGGCTGCTTTCTACCCTTAACCCGTGACGAACACGTGGACCCAAATCTAGGTACACGCCATCGTGCAGCCATTGGCATCTCGGAGGAAACGGACGCGCTTGTCATCGTCGTCAGCGAGGAAGGCGCCAGTGTAGCCATCGTTGAAAATGGGAAAATCTTCCGTAAACCTGACGGGCGGACTCTGCGAGAGGACCTTGCTAAGCGTTTGCTCATACAAGAGCAAAAGAACACCAAGACACCGCCCTGGTTTACTCGCATCAAGGATGCGACGTATAAGTTTTTTGAAACTTCGGAGAAGTAAAAAATGGGGCGCCCAACTTTTTCACAGCGATTCATAGGCAATCTCGGCTACAAGGCTGCAGCCCTCCTGCTAGCAACACTTGTTTGGTATATCGTGCAGGGCGAAGAAATACTTGAAGTCAATGCGAAACTGGATGTTAAAGTGGAAGTTTCGTCAGCCTTCTCTCTGCGCGATTCAGGCGCCATATCCAGGGACGTAACACTGCGTGGGCCTCGGGTGCTCGTCGGCGCCATGTCAGGAAAAGCCCTTGCGGCCATCATTAGGGTGCCGTCGGGTAAGGTGGGAAGTTTAAGATATCGACTTGATAAAGAATTTATCCCTAACTGGGACAATCGCGTACGCATAACGATTCACGACCCATACGTGACACTCCAGGTGGAGGATCGTTTGACCAAAAAGGTTCCTGTAAAACCAATTATTTTGGGCGAAGTCACAGAAAACCAAATGATTGACGAGGCAACAGCCTCTCCTAATGAAGTCGAAATCAGCGGCCCCAAAAGCGACATTGGTCGCATCACAGAACTAACGACCGACCCGATTGATGTTAGTGGACTGGCAGAATCAAAGTCTATTATCGCTGCAATCTCTAAGGCAGCCCTACCTGAATTGCAGCTTTCGTCGCACGAGGTGAATGTTTCAATTAAACTTGGCCCCAAAAAGCTTAGTAAGAATTTGTCGGTCATTCCCATTGAAATCGTTGGCTCCGAAAAAGTTGGATCCGTGCGGCCAGCTGGCGTATCCGTTGTGATCGCGGTGCCAGAATCCCAATTCCATAAACTCAATCAAAAAGACATCCGCGCTTCGGTTAATGCCAAAGAGCTCGAGCCGGGACGCTATGAACTTGCCGTTTTTGTAGCAGCGCCCGAAGGCATAGTCGTTCAGCAAATATCGCCTAAAAATGTAACCGTTGAAATATATAATCAGCGCAAACTGCGCCCTTAAAAATTAGTTTGCAGTAGCGAAATCTAATTTTCGCTCATCGATCTGATCGGTAAATATAAAGCTAAGCTCATGAGTTTTCTGAAGGCTCGCCGCCTTAGCCGCTCGCTCGGGCCACTCAACAATGAGCCCGCGAAAATCCCGATCAGACAGCAAAAAATCAGCCGCTTCATGATCATCATTGGACAATCGATAAAGGTCGAGATGCCCAATCAATCCATTGGCCGTTTGGTACTCAGTCATGAAGGTAAATGTGGGAGATAGGACGGGAACCGACGGTGGGAGTCCCAGGGCTCTCAACAATTCGCCGGCAAATGTCGTTTTACCTGCACCAAGCTCCCCGCGAAGCCAAAGCACAAACCGCTCAGACTTTAGCAACTCTTGGGCAACTATTGCGGCTACTTTATTTAAGTTTTCCCGAGTAACACACCATTCGGTTTTCATTTTGACGGGCATGCCTTGCGTTCACTGATTTGATAAAACACAATGTCAAGATATTCTTGGTGCATTGGCTTGCTCGTTCAACAGCGCTTTCATATCTCGAACCGCCTGTTCTAAGCCACAATATAGAGCACGAGCAACAATAGCGTGACCTATATTCGCCTCCTCAGCGTAGGGTACAAGCTGCAGCCAACCGGTATTGGAGTAATTAAGTCCATGTCCAAAATGGCATTGAAATCCGGATTGATGGGCCGCCACACTGACATCGGCAAGCTCCTGCAGAATCAATTTTTTATCGTGTGTACCAGTTGCGGCCTCAATTTTTCGACAAAAATTTCCGGTATGAAACTCCAATGCTGTCGGGGCAATCTTTTTTGCCTGTTCTACTGACTTGGTTGTTGGCTCGACAAATAGAGCTACAGCGACGCCTAAATCTTGCAGTTGGCCCACAAATACTTTTAGCTGCTCAAGCCCAATCGTTAAATCAAGGCCACCCTCCGTTGTTCGCTCCGCTCGCCGCTCGGGCACAAGTGTCACAGCATGAGGCCTGATCTTTTTAGCAATTCCAAGCATTTCCTCTGTCGCGGCCATCTCGAAATTAAGCGGAATGCTGATAGAGTCTCTAAGGACGTACACATCGCGGTCTTGAATGTGACGGCGATCTTCTCGTAAGTGACAAGTAATATTGTCTGCACCGCCAATTTCTGCGAATACAGCCGCTTGCACTGGGTCGGGATATCTCTCGCCCCGAGCTTGCCGCACGGTTGCCACATGGTCAATATTCACACCAAGTCTGATCATTTTTGTTTTGTTGTCTCCGCAATCTTATCAATTGATTTTGTTAACTCATGGGATAGCTCGTGCGCCATCGTTTCTATTTCATCGCGATTTTCACCTTCAACCATAACTCTTGCGAGACTTTCCGTTCCCGAATAGCGAACCAAAACTCGTCCCTTGCCATCCAGCTTTTTCTCAACTTGCTTCAGGGCCTTCTGAAATTCTTTAAGATTTTCAAATGGCACTTTTGATTTAACTTTAACATTGATCACCAGCTGCGGCAGCCTTTCCATGGTCTGCCTTAGCTCCGATGCTCTTCGGCCTTGCTCAACCATGATTTCCAAAAACTTAAGCCCCGCAAGAACGCCATCGCCTGTTGTTGATGAGTCTCTAAAAATAAGGTGGCCCGACTGCTCGCCACCAAGTACATGATCGCCCTTGCGCATAGCCTCCATGACATATCGGTCGCCAACCTTAGTTCTAATCAACGTTCCACCGGCTTTAGCCAGCGCAACATCCAAGCCCATATTGCTCATCACCGTCGAAACAACAGTGTTGTTTCGCAACGAATTTTTTTGGAGCATATAGACGCCACAGGCGGCTAGCATTTCGTCGCCATCGACCAGCTCGCCTTTTTCGTCAATGACCACAATTCGATCTGCATCCCCATCCAAGGCGATTCCCAAATCAGCTTTGTAGAGTAGCACCTTTTCGCGAAGAGTCTGGGGGAACAACGCCCCGCAGTGATCATTTATATTCGTGCCATTCGGCTCATCGCCTATGATAAATAATTCGGCGCCAAGTTCGGAAAAAACTTTTGGCGCCACCCGGTAACCAGCGCCGTTAGCGCAATCAATCACAATGCGAAGTCCGTCGAGTCGCAAATGTTTTGGAAACTGCTCCTTCAGGAAAACGGCATATTGACCAATAGCATCTTCGATTCGTCGGGCTCGCCCTATTCCAGCACCCGTCGGTGAATTTTCCGCCAATGAGGTATCACTTACTAATTTTTCAAGCTCATCTTCGACTTCATCTGGAAGCTTGTAGCCATCGGCGGAAAATATCTTAATGCCGTTATCATGAAACGGATTATGTGATGCCGAGATGACGATTCCAGCACTTGCGCGCATGCCGCGCGTGAGATATGCGATGCCTGGAGTTGGGAGGGGCCCCAGAAAATAGGCGTCCACCCCAACGCTGCAGATGCCTGAGCAGAGGGCTTGTTCCAACATATAACCACTTCGTCTTGTGTCTTTTCCGATTAGAATCCTGGCCTTCGTGTGCCTTGTCCCAAAATAGATGCCAATGGCTTGCCCGAGACGAAGCACCATGTCAGGCGACATCGGGTAGACATTGGCGAGACCTCTAACGCCATCTGTGCCAAAAATCCTTGTCATCTAGCCTCCCCTGATTTCATCATTCGGCGTACTCCAAAAACAACTCCCAAAATCTCACAGCTGAACTATCATTTCATCACGCTAGTTGTCAGCCATGATCCTTGTCTCGACTAGGGAATGATTTCCACCCTAGAGTCCAAAAAGCGTTCCGCGTCCGGCCGAATCGATTCTGGGCCATTCACGCGTAGCCTTTCAATCACGTCAACCAGATAGTGGGCGCCTACCAAACGCGGCATATAAACGTAGCTAGCGCCACTTCTGTACATCTCTTGCGCCTGACTTATGTTATCCGCCATAACGATGACCCCAGCGTCGGGGGCAAGGGTTTTCAGTATCTTCAGCATTTTAATGTTATTTGTGCCTTTGAGTGCCCGATCTGGAATAGCTACTACAATTAGTTTTGCATTCTCAAGACTGAGGCTTCTTAGAGTATCGATGTTACCCACATCCCCGTAACGGGCCTCAATCCCAATGACTTTTAGCTTGCGGTGGGCTTCAGGATTAAGGTCGACCACCATCATCTTTTCAAGAAATTCTTTTGGTAGTCGATTTTGCATCTCATGGAGCAGCGAGCTGGCCTCCCGATGAAACCCTAGCATGACAATGGACCTTGGCTTTGCTGAGTGCTCGCTAATCTTGGAGTCGGTGCCTGTGATGTGATCTTTAAAACCTATTTTCTCAAATATCCAATTTGTACGCTTATAGATGTCATGCGCAAATGGCATCAAATAAGACGAGATCAATACAGTTATCGCCAAGGCAAATATAAACGAGGACAGAATCTCTGCGCTGATGTGGTTGTAGGCGACCCCTAATGAAGCTAAAACCAATGATAATTCCGAGAGCTGGCTGAGGTTGATCGCTGGGAGTAGGCTCGCGCGATTGCCATAGCCAAGGGAATGCAGCGCGGGAAACACGGTTAAAACACGGCTGAAAAGCACAAAAAACACAATAAGAGCAGAAAGCATCAAAACATTAATACTAGGACTTGGAACTTGCAATCCCAGGCTCACGAAAAACAGAGTGATAAAGAAATCCCGCAAGCTTGATATCTTCGCGACGACCTCTAGATGGTAGGGAAATGATGCGATAGAAATGCCGGCAACGAGGGCACCCATTTCGATCGAAAGGCTCAGATAGTCGGCGACGCCACACATGGAAAAGCACCACGTCATGGCCAAGATTAAAAGTAGTTCGGGCTGCTTTCCAGCTCGCCGAAAAATCCAGGGTAGGGCGTACCGCGCCAAGACGAAACTAAAGGAGGCAAGCGCAACAACCTTTGAGAAAGAGAAGGCAATGGCGCGGCCGTTAACTTGGTCTAGGCTTGGTTGGATCGCCAAAAAAGCAATTGCAAAGAGATCTTGCATGACCAGTATGCCGATGGTGATGCGCGATGGAAGTGAGTCCAGATCCATCTTGTCTGAAAGGATTTTTACGACGATCAAAGTCGAAGATAGCGCGCCAGCTGCGGTCAAATAGACAAGTTCATAATTTGTTAGGTGACTAGCAAGTAATTTAAAAAAAACAAACCCCAGGCAGAGGCATCCAGAAATTTGCACTAAGCCGCTGAATAAAACTGCCCGACCGATTTGGAATAATTTTTTAACATTGATCTCTAGACCAAGAATAAACATCAGAAGAACGAGACCAACTTCTGAGAGGTTCCAGATGCTGGCAGGGTTTTTGATGAGACCGATCCCAAGATGTGGCCCAATAAGCACCCCGGCCAAAAAATAGGCTAGGATTAGTGGGATCCCCATGAAATAGGCCGGTAAACCGACCAAGGTGGCGGCGATGATGGCCTTACTAATATCGACGAGCAGATGCGCTTGCATCTGGTTCCCCCCCAATGAGTTTGATCTACTATTAGACGGGTAAGTTTTGGATTTGTAAAGAGAATGGCGCACCCGGAAGGATTCGAACCTCCGACCCCCAGATTCGTAGTCTGGTATTCTATCCAGCTGAACTACGGGTGCATTTGGAACGTCATGAGTTACACGTTTTCAGTTAAAAGATCCATAGTAACTTGATGGTCTCGATAAAATTTGGGTTTAGGGGGCAATTCAAGGTCTAAGTGCCAGGCAGCAACCTCGCGCGTTCCATCGACGGGTCATAGTTTTACGCAAATTGCTGGAAAGGATAAAGAATCATGGGCTTTTCCTCTCGTTGAACGGCGTAAAAAGGATTGAAACCCCAACCTTAATTGTCTAGACTCGCGGTCCATCGACGGGGTTGGAGAGATGGCCGAGTGGCTGAAGGCACATCCTTGCTAAGGATGCATACGGGAAACTGTATCGAGGGTTCGAATC
>JBAXLR010000117.1:0-9628 GCA_037134655.1 bacterium
CCGCGCATCAGCCGAAACGCTCCAGGGTAAAACTAGCCTTTGGACTGTCAAGGGCTTCATTGGTGATGATCGGATGCTAGCCAGCCCTGCTTTTGGATTGGACTTGTGACAATCAAGCGTTCTCTAATCCTGCGGGAGAACCGTGATTTCCCAGCATTTTCGTTTTTTACCAAGATCTCTGCCTTACTCAAATCCTGAAGTCGTCCGAAAAACTCCATACTATCAACGTAGTGTGAGGTCTCCCCCTTGGAAAATAACGGACCCATTCGTCTAACAAAGTTCTTACATCCAAAAAGTCACTACTTATTAACTAAGTTTTTGCTTCCACTGTTTTTAGTTTGGGCGGCTATTACGACCGTATCACCGTCGCGGCTTGTCAAAGGCGATCTAAAACTCAGTAACGTCATGTCAAACTTCGCCCAGGACGTGAACGATGCACCGGAGATGACCTTAAGCTTGCCAGAGGGTTCAAAGCCATTTGAATGTCCTGGAGCTTCTTGCCCACTCAATGTCGGTGGATTGAATAATACCAGTGGTATCAATTGGATTCCAGCCAGGTCCTACCTGGCCGAACGCTCATCAACGGAATCTTGGCGAGGCTACCACTACACACGAATTGATACCACGTTACCAGAGTTTGCAGCTGCAAATGGCTCGAAAGTTGCCTTCGACATTCTTGGCATCGCAGGCAAGAGCTGGCGATTCTTTGTTAACGGAATCGAAAAGGCTAAAGGCTCTGGCGGCCTTTTTGATCAAGCGATTATTTTCGAATCCGACGGTGGAATTCCTGGTGAGCCAATGACTATTGGGTTTGAAGTAGCAGCCGGGCGAAACTTCGCACCAGGTATCGTTTATCTAAGTCAGCCGTTTCTAAGCCCACCTGAAATAGCGCCAGTCATCCGCAAAGCGTATCGCGGTAACGACAAAGAAGTCGTGCTTCCCGACGCATACGCCCGCGCCACCATTGCCGTCATCGCAGCACTTGGTTGTATATTCACACCGTTTCACTTAGAGATTCTTTTCTTCGCTGCAAGCATCACAATCTGGAATTACCTACGACTTGCCACGAACGAGATGGTGCCATTCCCTTCATTTCTTGGCACTGACTTTACGACCCTTTATGCGGCGATGCTTTGTCTCTTTAACGCCACCAGTTTGGCATTTTTAGCCTCTTATTTTAGGGTCAGGTCACGTCTAGGTCTGATGATTTGCGTGTTTTTTGCGCTGCTTGCACCCATGTGTATCTTTGCTGGTAAAACTGGCTTTGGAATAGGACTTGTAACGCTAGCCGTTAGCAACGAATTTCTCGTACGTGGGCTCGTAATGTTTGTGGGTGTGGGATTTGCAATTAAGACATGGCGAGCCACAAAACGGCTTGAGACCGCAAATTTTAGAAAATATATCGCACTCACTTTCGCCTTATTATTAGCGGTGGGAGGTGTGCTCGAAGTCGCGATGCAAACGTCTATGTGGGGAAGTGATTTAATAGCGCCTCTTTTACTGCCAGAAAACAGATGGTTTGTCCGGAAGGTCCTCGAAGCCTCCATGGCATCTTTTGGGGTTGCCATCGCCCTTGAGTGGGCGCTGGTCGTAAGAGATCGCCAGGCCGTTTTGCAGCGTTTTGGCATGATGATTGATCCAAGGGTCTTAAAAGAAGTTATTGGTAGTAAAAACATCCCATCTGTTAGGGCAGAGCGAGTTGTCGCTCTGTTCGTTGACCTACGTGGATTTACAACCCTATGCGAAGAGGAGTCACCACAAGACGTTAACTTAACTTTGAATGATTACCTTGGAGTCGTTGCTAAAGCCGTCAAAAATCACGGCGGTATAATCGATAAATTCGTGGGAGATGAGGTTATGGCCCTTTGGGGAATACCGAATCAATCTGAAATTGATCCCATTCGAGCTGCTCGGTGCGCGATTGATATTCGCCGAGGACTCAGAGACCTTAACTTGGAGCGCATAAAACTAAGTCGCAGGCCCCTTGCTTGCGGGATGGGTATTCACTGCGGATCAGCCATTGTGGGGCCAGTTGGAACACCTGAGCGTATTGATTTCACGGCCATCGGCCCAACCATCAATCTAGCCGCCCGGCTGCAATCCCTGACCAAAGAGAAAAACGTCGATATTTTAATCTCAACTGATCTCTACCAAATGATAAAGTCGGTCTCACTCGTCTCATCTCAAGGTAGTAGTAAAATCAGAGGATTCGACAAGCCTGTCGTCATATTCGGCCTTATTGGTGTAACCGACAGCCAAGGCAAAATGCTAATCCATGACAGCAAACTGGAAGCCGCGGGCATGCCAAGTAGCCCTGGCGTCGTGCACGACGCGCCTAACAACCAAATCAAAGCATCCTAAACAATTGTCAGGTTGATTCTAAAATTGCTTGCAATAGTGTCTCTCAATTTTCGTCTTACAAAGCCCATGTAAATTTATTCCTGTCACCTTGGACCGCCCGTATTGGATGCCCCTGGACGGTCCCTTGGTGGCATGGGAGGTGTCATCGTACATCCTGTTTTCTTGAGCTGGATACGCTTTGTCACAATTTTCGCTAACGAATCGCGATCTGCCGCGACTTTGCAATCATATTTTCTTCCCGATTCAAAGTCAGAAAATTGATCCTCAGAATTATCAACCCAGATTTTGAATGAATTTTTTGATGCCGCGGATGCGTCGTCACCGTAGGAAATGTCTGGACATATCTTCATGGCTTCTGGTCGTGCGAAGATACAAAACGCAAGCTTCTTATCGATTTGGACGGACTCGCATCCCTTGTGTGGAATTGGCAAGCCTTCACCGGCACCAGGTCTTACTGCTCGGCCCTGACCCCGGCCCATAGCCCCAGGGTGACCTTCACATAGGTTCTGTAGACGGCCATTTCCGCTTTGCTTCTCAGCCGCCGTCGGGACGTACCCAATCACATTTGCAGGTGGTGGTGGTTGTTCACCCGGACGACGTTTGAATTTCTCAAACGCTGCCCCCACTTCTGTGCCCTCAACTTTTCCTGAGAAACTCGATGATGCAACGCGTTCCATGGGCGCCCTTAAAATCTCCCAGTCTGGCTTCTGAGTTGTCTGATCCAATGGGATATTGGCTTGCTCATCAACCGGTAAGGACTCGAGAATACCCACAAGCCCTGCGTTGGCAATCATGTCATTCATAAACATGGCGCAGGCATTCATGATTTTCGACTCATCCACACTTGGAGCCACCGCCATTATTTTATCGATGGCGTGTTGGAGTAAATCTTCAAACATGGCAGAGAGATTTTCGAGCATCGTACCCGAATAGGTCTCGCCTTCAGTCAAGCCAAGCTGTGTGGTCAACTGTTGAGCTGTTGCCTGAACATCACTAGCCACTTCATTTTGCTGAGCGTCGCTCAGACCGAGCTCTGCCATAACGCCTTTAAAGGAATCGAGGCTCAAGTTCACGACTTGAACGAACAAATCGGCCGTCGCAGCATTTTCAACTTCTTGTTGAGCCTTGCAATCTTTACCGACGAGGCAACCGAACCACTTGCCGCAGCTTGTGGTTGTTAGGGGGAGTAACACAATACCTACAGCCAGGAAGACTTGGTTTAGATGCTTCATATAAACCTCCCTTAATTTCTAGAGTCGGGTGTTCCACCCCAGGGCTGAAGGCCATTCACGCAAGTCACCGCTTTTAATGATGTTTTAACGCAACAAATAAGCCCCCTCGCAATGAATCCTTTGAGGTAATTTGCTATAATCTATGCAGTATTTTAGACAGTGTCTTCGAGGAGGCTGCCTTTCATGTTGGTTTTTCGAATATCCTCTTTAGGATTGATATTAGCGCTCTCATGCATACATCTCGCCGCCTGCAAGTCATCCCCTAATCAAGCAAAACTCACAGACTCCCAAGAACAAAGTGAAATATCCATCGCGCCTGAGTTTTTTCCCATCTCTGGACCGACCGAAGCAATCCCGCGCAACCGTACGATCACCAGAAATTACTTCTACGGCGCACAAGCTTTAAACAAAATTCTTTTAAGTCAATCGTCCGAAATCACGTTTCAAGCCAACTGGCTCCACTTTGGCATTTGGGGATCCATGCGCGCAGGCGAATCCATCGACGGAACGGATATGCAGTTTGCGGCGACCCTTAAGGATATGGCATTCGATTACATGGAACAAAGTCTTGCCTGGCTGCCATCAGGGGTTAGAAATTACTATATCGATAACCTACGCAAAGACCGCGAGCTCATAAAGACCCTCGGCAAAATCGTGCAGGATGCACTAGCTGGTGGAAACCAACGGGTTGCCAATGAGATCATGGGACTGACCGACCGCTATCTGCGTGTACTTGGCTGCAAGAATTCTTTTGACGAAGAAGATCTTAAAAACTTTCTGGGAACATTTGAATACCGCCATGACCCCAATGCTCCCATGCTTGAAATATGGAATGGTCTTTTAAAAGATATACCCCTACTTTCAAAAGGACGACCTCACAACTTCGGCCAAGACGCCTTGGCGAGAGCCTACAAGGCCTACCATCAAGCAAGATTTGAAAAAGACCCCGTTGTGAAATCACAAATGATGCATTACGGCAATCTACTCATCGCCATTCACGAGCAATTTGTTTTGCAAACCTATATCTCGGGGGCTATTGGGATTCTTGATCCGGCAAGTTCTGTTTACAGAAAGGCCGCCACCATTTTTGCCCTGGACATCGGCGTTCCCGAGGCAGGCTTTAAAGGGATTTCGCGAGTTGGTGAGGGACTCACCCGTTACCCTTTACGCAGTGGTTTCCCCCCCGCAAACTTTTCGCAAAACCTACGTAAGTATACCTGGCCGCCTCTAGTAGAGCTCGCAAAAGTCACTGGTATTGATAAATATGCTGGCCAGGGTGCTACTGATTGGCAGGATTACAAAACTCGCGTTTACCTCATCGCAGGGATGATTCGCACTCTGCAAGAAAATCCTGCTATTGCATCGTTTCCGCTTTACGGGCCCCACGATGAATTGTCAGTATCTTGCCGGCAATAACACCACGATTCAGCCTACAGATCTTAGGATTAATCACCCACTAGTCCTTGAAGCCTACACATCAATTTTAATTAATCGGATAACGTACAAACTCGGGGCACTCCATTTGTATAGCAGTTTGTGAATGCTTCAGCAGGGACCGTGAAATCTCCCGAATATTGCGCTCGACCCTTAATTAATCTCAACTCATCTATATATCCAGAAAAATACGCTCCCGGCGTAATTGATTCACCACCTATCCCAAATTGTAAAGTCGATGGCAACGACTGGGAGGACGTTTCTGAGCTGGAATCAGCAACGCCGTTAATATAAAATCTAATGACCCCGTTTTTTCTGACTAGACTAATGTGCGTCCACGTATCCGCGCTGATCTTTTGATTGGTTAAAAAGTATGGTGCACCATGAAGGCCCTGATAGTAAAGGGCTCCATCCTGTAGCAGCAAAACGGTCCAATCGGCATTTGAACCAACATGGTGCCCTCCAAACAATTGGCTGTAGCGCTTATTAAGTCCACCGTGGATCGGGTTGGAACCTGGAACATTGCCCGACCAGTTTACCCAGGCCTCAGCGGTAAAATCCCCATCGCCCATCGTTAAGTTCGAATTTGGATCGATGGACAAGTAACTCGTTCCGTCAAAATATGCGCTTGCACCACCAAACTTTGCCTGGGTCGCATTGATCGTGGGCGCCCCGCCCGAACCGATAGAATTTGCAAAGACTGAGGAATCAATAAAAATTGTGGAACCGTCTAAACCATCCATGTGCAGAAGTAACACGGTACCATCATTTATTTTCCCATTAGCCAGATTTCCATTTAGATAGTACTTGTTATCAATCGAATTCAAACCTGTCCCTGTAGCATCTAGCCCTGGCTGAAGCACGCCGTCTAGGTAGTTGCCCTTAGGCACTGTTGCAAAAGCTGCTTGGGGAGGTATGAAACCTGACGTGTACCTCGCAAGGCCTTTGGTGATACGGAGTTCGTCGATTTGACCATTGAAATATTGAGAGGTCCACGGGTCGTTTCCTCCGATGTTAAGAATTGTCCCCCCTGGAATTTCAACTGTCGAAGTGGTTCGAACTACTTCGACTCCATTTAAAAACAATACAACTTGGTCTTGAGACCGAATTACCGCGACATGCGTCCATGCATTGGTGGGGTAGATTCCTGGAGTAGACAAAAGTGATATCGGCCAACCATAGCCTGTCTCAGATCCATAGAAAGCGAATTCATTACTCGATTCGGTTAGAAGCGCCCAAAAATCATTTCCTGACGAATCGTATTGGTTCATGAGCGGCTGGCGAGCCACGTTTTCTCTAAAATAAAACCACCCCTCAACGGTAAAGTCCCCCGGAAAAGAGAAGTCTGTTTCGCTAGTCACAGCAGTAATCGAGCCTTGGGAAACTTCAAAACTTCCAGACCCAAATTTTGGATTAGCAGAAGTAATCCTTGGACTATCCACTGGGGTAAAGGTCAGATTTTTTGAGCCGCTATCCGTAAACGTCGTCGAATTATTTACTCCATCAAAGTGCATGAGTAAAACTGTCTTGTCGTCTATAAATCCTTCAGCAATGCTTCCGTTCACGTAGTATTTAGTATCTAATGTATTCTGGCCATTTCCAGAGGAATCAAGTCCCGGTTGATGAAGTCCGCCGATATAATATTTCCCACCGCAGGGCCCTTTACCATCGACGACAAGATTTGTACTCATTCCGTCCACATAACATACGCCGTTGTCAAATCCGCTATATGTGATACCACCGACATAACGCCGACCAGCAAAATTACCGTCGCCGACCTGCGAAAGGCTCGTCTCGGCACCGCCGATGTAGTATTTACTGTTACCCGGACACCAGCCGGTCCCAACATTATTCAATGAGCCAGAGTCTTGACCATTGACATAGCAGACGTAAGCGTTAGGGAAAGGGGCTGTCGGCGGGGTGAAGTTGCCTGTGTATTGTGCGAGGCCTTTGGTAATACGAAACTCATCAAGAAAAAAACTTTGTGAACCATAACCTGGAGCTTGTTGTCCTATCTGAACGGAGTCGTACTGCGAGAAATTATAGGTAGGGCCGCTGTAAACTCTGACGCCATTCACATACATCGAAAATTCATCGGCGTCCGAGTTATTAACCCAAGCCAAGTGAGACCAAGTAGACGTGGTGTAAGGTGTCGGACTACTCGTAATCGTGTCTGCATATCTCTCGTTTGACTCGTTAAGAGCCCGTGGATAAATATTGCCACCAAACACGCTCACGTCCATGACCCAACGGTTTGGATATTGATTATAGCCTGTGCTAAGCAAAGTAAAATTATTTCCTACAACATCACCCTCACTTAAGAACCAAGCCTCTACCGTCCAGCTTCCGCTTGACAAATCTAACCCTTGAGCAACGTCTAGATAATCATTGTAGCTATCCGGTAATTTTAAACTCGCGCCGCCGAACTTACTCTGTTCAGAGCTAATCGTTGGACTACCATTTTTCGTAATAGAGCGATTCAACGCCGAGGAGTCCGATATGCTAGTTAAGCCGTCACTAGCATCCATGTGCATTAGAAGCACGATCTTATCATCCACAACGAGGCCATTGGCTAAATTGCCATTCACATAGTGACGGCCGTCAACACTACAAAACCCATTTCCGGTGCATCCCGTCGGCAGTGGTGTTTTAATAATGACCTCAGAATATGTACCAACACCTTTTGAGTTTTTAGCAGCAATCCTGAAGTTATAAGTCACACCATTATCAAGCCCTGAAACTGCTGCCGCTTTGTTAACAGAAACACCATCGCTAAATACAGTCCAGACGGCATCACTCGCTTTCTTGAATTCGATAACATAGTCCGAAATGTCAGCGCCACCGTTGCTATTTGGCACAGCCCAATTTAAAGCCACTTGTGCGTTGCCAACAGTGCCGAGCAATGAGGTTGGAGCACCGGGTACCGTGACGTTCACCATGGTTGGGGAAGGTGGCGCAGGCGGTGTGTAACTTGTCTGGGCGCAGCTTGATGGTAATGACACACAGGAGTTAAAAGCAGTCTTGAACGCACTAGCCACCTGTGTTTCAGCTGCAACGGCTGATGCCACAGTAGCGGCAGTTCTATATGCCGTCGCCTCTACACGAAACGCCTCATCCACAGGCTTCATGCTCTCGGAAGCTGAGGCTTTAATTGCTTCGTAGGCGACACTCGAAGTTGCAGCCGTGTTGCTACCGAGATCTGGATTTACGCGGTACGCCAAAATACCTGGAGATGCAACTTTGGCATCCTCTCCAAAAACTGTCTTATAGGACGCTTCGGATAATTTCTCAGAAATTTGCGAGATTGCCTGACCGTCTGCCTTCAACTTCGCCACCAGTTCGTTTGATTTCAACACAAGATGACTTGCGAGAGCCGAAAGGTCGATGGATGACCCTTTGTTTTGCTCCTTTTGCTCAGCGACAGTTCTACGCACACTTTGCGCCACCATTAAAATATCAGCTACCGACACACTTCCGATGGTAAGTGCGTTCTGAGCCTCTTGATCCCCGCTTGCCGCCTTACTTGCGATCACCGAGGCCATTTTTGCGGCGATTGTCGTTGTCCCGTCTACAAGAACCGATGCCTTTTTGCTACCAGAGGGAGGCGGCAACACAGCTCCAAATTGCCCACCATCGGGCAATCTCTTAATTTCAATTACTATGTACTGACGATCTACATTTGATTTAAAACTAAAGTTCCGCTCTGCAAATGATCCAGAAAATATTAATTTCTTAGAACCACGGGGCTCTAACGAATAGGCCGTCACGACATAGGAAACGGCACTCGTTAAATTGACACCTGATATGTTCACAGAATCGTATGATTGCACAAACTCAACGGGTGCCTCATCCGAAATGGAACCAGACACTTCAATTTCTGAAGTTGTAGTGCTACCACCTCCACCACTCGGCGAGGATTTAGAGCTGCTTTTGCTACAAGAGGCCGAATAGACAGCAAGGAGAATGGAGAAATAAATTGTGGCGCCTAACTTGAATATCACGACAGAACTCCTCACTTTGGGGCCTACTTTGCTTCATCTTTCTAGGTATCGGCTCTGTAATTTCTAACTTGAGACGTTTTTTTTGGGATAAACTACGGTATTTATTGATATTTGCCACCAAACATGGCATCAAAGGGGCCCCCTGAGGACACTCTGACATGAAAGATTCTAATGGACGCAAGTCTAGACATTATTTACCGCGATGATCAACTCGTAGCAGTCAACAAGCCCTCGGGCTGGGACGTGCACCGTAATGAATTTAATCGTGACCGACCGATTGTTCTTCAAGCACTTCGTAACCAAATCAACAAAGAAGTTCACCCGGTCCATAGACTTGACGGCGGTACAAGTGGAGTCCTGCTGTTTGCAACTGACAAGGATGTCTTAAGGTTTTTGAGCGAGCAATTTCAGGCGAGAGAAACCGAAAAGATCTACCACTGCATTTCTCGGGGATTTTCAAAAAACGTTATCTGTAACGAAAATTTGAGAGTGCATGAAAATATGGTGGAAGCCGAAACAAGTTTTCGCTGCCTAGCCCAAATCACCCTACCCTGGGCCAACGAGAAATTCCCCCAAAGCCGCTACAGCTATATCGAGGCA
>JBAXLR010000118.1:0-9461 GCA_037134655.1 bacterium
CTTCCGCCTTGTCCCGAACCGTCACCGCCGGAGCCAGAGCCGAAATTATTTGCCGCGCCGCCTGCGCCAGCTAGACCTAAGGATTTGCCGTTTCCAGCCCCGCCCATACCGTAGGTCTTAGCCCCGGATCCAGCGCCGCCACCAGCACCACCAGATGAAGTTTGGAAGTTCGTTTGGATGGCTCCCGGACCTGTTTTATTCAAAATCTTACCTACACCGAAGCCAATTTTATCAAGGTTAACACCGGATGCTTTATTGTTTTTGGGCCCCTCAACACCCTGAACGCTAAAGCTTTCCTTACCCTTGATTGCGCCACCGGTTTGATTATTACCGGAACCTTTTGGTCCACCCGCTGCGCCAAGGGGCTTGTTATTTTTCTCACCCGCATATTTAAAGTCAGGTTTCTTGGCTCCTGTCGACTCCATGCCAGCCGTGGCTTTACTCAAGCTAGACAGATTACTCTTAGCAGGATCGCCTGCGGCCTTGTCATCCTGCGTTTTTTGCGGATTGGGTGCAGGCGGAGTTGGCTTTTGCTGTAGAGACTCCGTTGGTTTAGGTTTTTCCACCGGTTTCTCGACAGGTTTAGGTTGCTCAACCTTTTCCTTCTCGATCGGTTTTGCTGGAGTCACAGGTTTTGGTTTTGGTGGAGGAGGCTTGGGCGCCTTAGGCGGCTCCTTTTTTTCCTCTACTTTAACTTCTGGCTTCTTAGGCTCCGGCTTCTTGGGCTCAGGTGGTTTTTGCTCTTGCGGAACTTCCGTGTAAGCAAAGATCTCTTGTTCCTCATCTTCGGCTTTGACCGGTTTCGACAACCACAGAGCCGGAACAGCTAGGAAGTAAAGCGCCATGGCCGCTATCGTCAGCCAAACAAAAATTGGATCTCGCGGTCCGGTTCTACTAACATCAACCTCGGGCGGACTGACAAAAAGTAGAAAGTAGCGAACGCTGCCAAACTTGATATGTGCAATATCTCTACGATCAAGTGATACGCTGCCTTGACCTTCAATTTTCTCAACCTTGCCGCCGCGACGAACGCGCGTGTCCATACCATCGAGTAACTTAAGTTTATAGCCACCACTCGAGCTAAATCTGGCGAGTGTGTGTTTTACAAAATGATCTTCTCCAGCCGCAATAAAATGTGCGTGTGGTGTCACACCAATCGTCACATGATCGTAATCCTTGAACGTCGGGTGGAATAAATCCACATCTAAAACCGAATCGCCCCAATAAGCTACGACCTCAAGAACGTCGCCCATTGGACGTGCATCACGTGGAGAAAACAAAACATTTTTTTGAACACGTCGTTCCGCGTGTTTAGATTCGACATCTTGGCGAACAGTCGTAGAGCCTGCTGCACTAGTTGGTGTACCAACTGGCATCGCAGCACCAGATCCAGTAACACGCGGCGATTCTGCGTTTGCTCTCGCCGCAGTAGCCTGGCCAGAAACAGGTGACTTAGCTGGTCCACCTGCCAGAACTGGAGGTGGCGGTATAATTTGTGGTTGATCGGCAAACTCGATAACCATACTGCCAAGTGATATTTTGTCTCCCGGTTTTAGCGGCGACTCAACATCAATCAATACGCCATTAACTTTGACACCGGTTTCACTGCCGACATCAGTTACAAACCAACGACCAGGATCCATTTCCTCAATCAATGCATGAATTGGATCAACACCTGGCGCACGCATGACTACATGATTCGACGGCAATGTACCAATCATCATTCGCTTTTGATCCACGGGCACTGTTCGTGGCAGCTGACCAGGAATTTGAAATCTCAACTCAAATGCCATTTGAAACCTTTACTATTTAATTCAAAACTTTTATTTCGATCTTGAATCCATAAATGTTCAAATAAAACTAAACTTTCGTTATATTATCCCACAACTTACCTCAGACACCAATTCAAGCCATCTGGCCTGCCCCACATCAAACTACTGCCTTTTTTCTGGTCTATTGGACTCACCTTGAGCTTTTGATTCACCTGAATCTTTTGCTGGCTGGTCCTGAGCGGGCGTCGGCTTGTCCTTAGCCGCGTCCGCCTTGGCTTTTAGATCTTCGGCTTCTTTGCGAGCCTTGAGCTGAGCGGCTCTGGCTTCCTCGGAATCGATAGCGCCAAGCAGTCGTCCAGTCTTCTCATCCCAAACGGCAGCCCCGCCAGCGACTGCGAGCGCCTTGTTTAGGTAGTCCCGAGCCTTCTTATAATCTCTTCGCCCCTGCCAAGAGTTGATTCCACAGTTAATTAAGGTTGGCTTATGGCGAGGACGCTTGGACAAAACTCGGTCGCATAGGCTTTCCGCCTTTTCACTTTCCCCTTCAAGCCTGAGAACTGATATCAGCCCCGACTCAACGTACCAGTCATCTTGCATACCGGCCAAGGCGCGCTTGGCCGTGACTACGTCCCCACCTTGTAAGGCTAAAAATCCAATATTGAGGAGGGCAGGCCGATAATCGTTACTTGCGCCAAGAGCTTCCTTAAATAAAACCATCGCCTCAGGAATCCTGTCCATGCGAATAGCCATGACGCCCTTTGCATTAATCGCAGAAGCACGCATCGTTGCACTCTTGGACTTTAATAATCTATCTAGCCAATACTCGGCAAATGCAAGGCGACCGGTTTGCAATCCAATCAGTCCTAATTCGAGCTGAACGATCTCAGGAATATCCCGATCAACATTCTTAGCCATCTCCAAATCTGCAATAGCCTTGGCGTTGGCCATGGCCTCGTTTACGGACTGTCCTGAAAGTCGCAACGCAGCGACCGTCGCGGCCAAGGTGTTAATGTCCTTGGATCGACCTCCACTATGCTGTCCAGCAAAATCAGCCGCTCGGGATTTATCAATTGTTTTCGAAGTGAATGAATTGTTTGAAAGACTATTCACAAGAAAGCGACGATCAGCACTTAACGACGTCGCACCTGCATCTTCCCTTGACTCCCCGCCCCCAGGACCACCGGAACTTCGCCCTGGACCAACTGGTTCTTCTGCCTTTTTTGTCGGTTTATCAGCTGTACATGCAGACTGGATCAGAATAGTAAAAATACAGGCAAGAGCTACAGCCATAGTTCTTGAATTTAAGGGAAGCGGCATCATTATTCACCCGCCTTTCCAGTCGAGATCGACTGAACCAATGGAGCAGCCACCTCTGAACCCACAAAGTCTGGCATGAGTGCAACGTCCTCGAAACTTAACCTCTGACCTTGTATCCGGGCCAATCCTGAAACCGAGCGACCAGCCCAATCATTGTAAACTGAATACTTTGAGATGGAATCAACCGCGAACTGATAATACTTCTTAGCCTCTGCGCGCGCTGCCTGAACCTGCGGAGCCAATTGTTTCTTCACGTCTTCAATTGACGCTCCCGCGATTGACGGTGGATTGTCCAGATCGTTAGCTAGCACCTCACGAGCGTAACCCATTTGGTGTAACGCCGCGACACCCCAAAACGCGTCTTTAGTCGCCAACACCTCGTTATAAACTTTATCAAGTGCCGGGATACCATCCGCCTTTTTCTGAATGGATGCCGCAAGATTATCCACGGTGCCGCCGACCAATTTTGTTGAAAGATAACGAGAAAGGTTGCCATTCACATTGTTAAAAACTATCTCGCCAACATACCGGCTCGGCTCGGCGCCAACTTTGCCACTCGCACGCCTATAAGCTGAGATAATTTCTTGAGCCGCCTGCTGGCCAGCCGCACCTTTACCACCAGCAGCTTTATATATGCGGTAAAAAGCAAGAATTCGCTCGTCCGCTGAAAGGTTGAATTTTAGGTAAAACTTAACAATCAGTTTTTGCATCTTTGCATAATTTTTCGCAAAGTATGCCTCACGCACCATTCGATCAAAAAAACCTTTAGCACCTTCTGCATCAAATTTTGCAAGGTTTGAACAAGTATCAACCGCACGTTCATCGGCCATAGCTACCTGCAATTCACAGGCCCTACCGATCACTGAGACATAAATCTTGTCTTTGGGGTATTTTGCCGCATAGGCCAAGTAGTAGGAAGCTGCAGTAGCAAATTCAAGTCGCTTATCCGAGAGCTTGGCAAGCTGCAGAAGTGACTCCTGATAGCCTTCAGATTTCTGATAATTTTTAACGACGGTCGCGTAGGCTGCAATCCCCTGAGCTACTAGACCGGCCTTGATATAATCAATACCTGCGTTGTAAAACAATTTATCCGCCTCGAGTGAGCGTGGATTGCGCTTCGCTTGTTCTTCGTACGCCTTGGCTCGCTTCGCTACATCAGCAATCTTTTTTATCTCATCGATCTCAGCTCCGCGTTTTAAGTCACGCAACTTATCACCCAGTTTACCCTTCTGATAAGCAGGTTGCTTCAGGAGGTTGTCGGCGATCTGTACCAGGGATTTCGTATCCCCCGAATAAAGTGGAATCAACCAGTCCACAGCTTCTGGGCCGATTTTCTCATTTGGGTATTTTTGAGCGATTTTAAACAGAAGTTGCTTGGATTTCTCTTTGTCTCCGTTACGATAGTAGATCGCAGTCACATAGATATCGCACTCCTTGGAAGCCTTCTTATCGTCGGCATACCACTTACGATACTCGCTGCAAGCCTGGACGTACGACGTCGCCCGGGGAGATAAAGGTCTAGCTGGCTTACTAAAATCCGGAGTCACTTTAAGTAGCACTTTGTATTCCGGCTCAAAATCCAGACCATAGCTATCAAGCATATAACGAGCAGCATCTTTGTGGATGTTCAGGATTTTATTTGGCGGAATTATCTGAACAGCCTTATCTTTGCCAAGGGCAGCGATTTCAAGATAGAGCTTTCCAGCCTCACGATACTTCTTTTCTATGAACAATATGTCTGCCATGTTAAATTTAACTTCAGGCATTTCTTTGGCGTTGGGGTAATACTTCAAAAACAAAAGATAGCCGCGCAGAGCCTCAGCGTAGGTTCCTTCATCATCATCCTTTTGACCAGCTTTGTGCAGAACTTTTGCATAATAAAGAATCGTATCTTTGATTTTCAACTGGGTGCTTTCAACAACTCCAGCCTCGCCCTTGTTAGCGGCTGCCCACGAGCTACTGGGTCCGTACATTCGCGGAAAGGCATCAAGCTCTTTCCACATTTCTGAAAACCGATTGACGTCGAAATAAAGCGAAATAACATCTTTCTGCATGTCGGGAGCATCTGGTGCGTTGCTAAACATACTCTGATAGCGTTTATAGACTCGGATAGCCTCGTTAAACTTTCCAGCATCCACCAAAGCATTGCCCAATTGGCTCAAAAACTTGCCAATATACTTCTCGCCACCATGCTGACGATAATATGAGATAGCGGCCTCAACTTGCTTCATCTCGACCCAGCCAAACACCATGTCCTTTAGGGCTTCTTCCTTCAGCTGATCAGAACCTTTCTGCTTGCTGCTGGTTGCCACATCGACCGTTCGCTTCCAGTAATTCAATGACTCTGGGTAATTACCGAGGTTATATGAGCACCAGCCAAGTTTGAACAAAGACCAGCCAAATCCACGACTCGTTTTATAGCGCAGTGCCTGTTTGTAATTATTGGTCGCATTTTTGAAGTCATTTTTCTCAAAGAAAAAATCTCCGAGTTGGAAATAGGCTTCACCGGCTTTGTCACTATTTGGATACTTCTGGATCAAATCACTGTAAACGCGGGCACTCTGCTTATCTTGGCCGAGATACTGCAATGCAAGGCCCTGATTGAACATCAGAGTGTCCGAGTTCTTTGTGTTAGGAAACTGCTTCATGACGTAAGCCGATTTTTCCGCAACCTTTTTCCAGATGTTTTTTGATCCGGTATTATTGACTGAAGGAGATTTCCCCTTGCCACCCGCACGCTCCCAGGCAGCGTACGCTCGGTCGTAGCGGCGAAACTCCGCATTTGCCTCGTAGACGGCGCTCTCGAGGTAAAGGTTGACTAAACGCTCCAGTATCTGCAGTCGTGCTGAAGATTTCGGAGGCAATGTGCGCTCCGTCCGTTCGTAAAAAGAGATTGTCTTTTTGATCTCTGCAGTTAGTTTGCCCTCGGTCGCAACGACAAATGCCTCGCCTCTGCTAACGCTCGGACCAGTTGCTTTCGCAGCGCCACCTTTTTCCCGCTTATCAACTTTGACATCGTTTAGGTTCACTTCGCGGTGTCCAGTCGCTCGCGCATCAGCATAACAAGGCGCCAACTCCGCTTGAAAGAGCGGTAATCCAGCCAAGATTGAAATTCGGATTAATTTTTTTGGAGACATCACTTTCCTCGCTCGCACCATCACTCAGATTCAGCTTGCAATAATCTTAAGGCTTACTTTTTCCCAGTGCCGCCCTTACTTTTTTGCATTCCACAGGCGTCATCAATATTGTAGACATAATATCCAAGCTCATCTTCCCAGTACTCGCCAATGAACGGCCAGTATTCCAACTGCTGATCAATCTCAAGAGGCTGAAGACCGCCAATGAAAACTTTTCGGTCATTGGCTTGAGTTACGTTGAGATTTCTACGGATTGAGTCGATGCTACCCTCAAGCCGGTCGGCATTGATCAGCTTCGTCTGATTCGACAATGTCCTTAGGTACTCAAAATTGGCTGCTGCCTGATCGTATAGTTTTTTGCCTGAATCAGCTTTGGCTACTTGTTTTTTCTTATTTAAGAAATCCTTCAGATCCTCCGTAAGACCTGTGCTACCCCATTTTCCGCCCATGCCATTTAACCGAGCAATCTCGGCGTCAGAGTAGCGGAAAGCGCGACTTGACTCTTTATATGCGTCTGAGCGACTTAAGGCATCCAAGATGGACCATGCATTTTTATAACTATTTAAACTACCGCTACGGTAGTCATAGATAAGTTTAAACATGTCGTTTTCTTTAGATTTGTAATCTCCAAGCAGGTTCGCCAAATCCTTGAATACCGGCTTGTAACGGTCCTTAAAACCGGCAAGGCTCTCATCAACTTTTTCATACCTGCATAGCCTTAAATAAGTAATCGACTGCAGAATATAACTCTCGGGGAAAAACCTCGTGTCAAAAAATGGAGAGTGCAGCGTGTGTATATTCCCGAGCACGTTGTTGTGCTTAGCCATCAGGAAAAACGCCCAAGCCGACTCGAAAATTGCCTGAAGCCAATTGTCTGACTCGCGAGGGATTAGAGCGTAGTGCCGCAATGATTGGGCGAAACTTTTTGTTTCATAATGCACGCGTGCAATATTAAGGTTAGCCTGTTCTTTGACCCATGCGTCAGCTCCACTCCCTGACCGAGCAGATTCGAAATAACTAATGGCGCGACTGTGAGCCCCCGCTCGATTTGCAATCACACCTAGATGAAATTGCGCTTTTGCATAGTAAGTACTACCTGATGGAACCCTCTTCAAAAAGTCTGAAGCTCGCTCAAATTTTTGTTGATTGAAAGCCTCAGAGCCAATGTAATAAAAATAAAAGCCCCGAGCCTGACCCGGGATGTTCTCAGGCGCAACCCCCGCGCCTTTTACGAGCTGCATAATATGGGTATGACCGAGAGCCACGGTCCCGTTTATAGTCGCGAGTTCAACCAAAGCCCGACGAAAATATGGATTGTTTGGCCCAGGGCCACGACGAACAATATTGGAGAAAAACTTGGATGCGGAATAATAAAAGCCCAAAGACTTTAAACTTACGCCAAGCCCCCACTCGGAGAATACTTTTTCCTGACCAGATTTTGGCGTCGAATACGACTGAAAATATTGTGCGGCTGCCCCCACATAATCGCGACGAGCCATCAGCTGTTGGGCAGCTTGATAATTAGCAAAAGCGGGTGATGCGGCTAAATTGGTTGTAAGAACTGCGATAGCAGTAAACCTTACCAAAGAAAAACTGGGGCGACCTTTTTTGGACATGCGGGCTTTCACAGGAAGTACCCCGCACCGAGCTGAAGCGTAATATTAGTTTGGTTATTCGTGCCACTCGTAGCTAATTCAGGGTCACAGGACGAGTCAGCCAAGTTATAGCCAAACATGTGTGCCCGTACATCCCAACGCAAACTTAGCTTCTTATCCATAAAAACTCGTTGACCCAAACCGCCATAAAAAGTCGGATAAGTCTTAGTGGTTGGAGACGGTGGATCGGGGACAGTGTTGCCCTGCCCAACGTCGGACGGTTTTGGACAATGGTCATAGAGATAGTTAATTCCGGTCATACCCACGCCGGCTGAGAAGAACATATCAAGATAAATCAACTTGCCGGAATCCAACTGGTATTTACCGTAAACGGGAGTGTAAAGTGCTCCGCCTTCCATAAAATATTGGGTTCTGAGAATTTGCGTTTGAATCTTGAAGTTTGACTTCAATGAACGCTTGTCATCTTTATCGATACTAAAACCCATAGCAAAAGCGCCCTCGGCCGCCCACTGTTCAGAAAAGTGATAATCAAGCAGACCGGTGGCCAGATATGTGTAGATAAAGGATTGATTCATGACCACGCTCAACTGGGCGCCAGTCTCCAATCTTTTTGTTTTGGTGAAAAACTTTGGCCTGATAACACGAATTTCAACATCTTTAAACTGTTCCTGCGAGCCCAGTCCAGATTCCGCAAATGCACTCTGTGACGCGAAAAATACCGCGACCGCAAGGACTGCTCCCTTGAATAGTCCTGAGCGTAACCTTGGTTGATTTTTTAAAGGCCCATTGGTCATTCTTAGTTAAGTTCCTTTTGCACCATGAGCTTAAACTGCACAAACTCAGCTTGCTGGGCCGCAAGCATAATTCTCTTCATCAATTTAAAACGATGACCCTTATCCATCTCCATGGAAAGCGCACCAGTACTACCCTTGGCAGTGGGATCATCAACTTTGATGTTTTTGGTTAGTCGCTTATTGGCCTCCGCGAGCTTTTTAAGCTCTACATAAACTGGATAAATCGCCCCCTGACTGCGTGCGCTCTCTGGGACGTCGCCATCAATTAGGGCGATTTTGACATCGTTAACTTTTACTTCTGTTTTGGTGACGATAATTGCTGGGATTTCATCCAAGGCCACAATCGTGGACGATTGTGGCAGCTCAATGCCAGCGTCTACATCGTGTGAAACCGGGTCACTGGAGAAACTCATCAGAAGAAAGGTAATAAGAATCGAAAAGATGTCCAACATGGGATTCAAGTTGAGACTAAGAGTGTCGTTACTGCCGCCGCCTGCACTTGCCATTGAAATATCTCCTAATGTGCGACACGCCTAAACCAAAACGGCTGAGGTGTCACTTCAACATGACGCTACCCATGACGATCTTTGGATAAAGAAACGTCTTGGCATCTATTTCCGCTTTTTCTCTGTTTTTCGCGTCTTTTGCAGGCGCAAATACCGGGTCACCCTCAACACGCAACATCACTCCATCCAATACCGCGGACAGCGACTCCCAGCTAACGTCATCTTCACTGAACACAGTCGCCTTATCCGTTGCGGCATTTTGTTTGCGAATATCCGCAAGCTTTTGTTGCATCAACTTTATTCCCTGAGGATTGTTGGG
>JBAXLR010000119.1:0-9441 GCA_037134655.1 bacterium
CCTCGCCAAAAGACCAGCTACGAATCTTCTCTGGAGACGCTAGCGAAATTTTAATTGCGCTAAAGTTTAAAGGATCATTTGGTTTGTCGTAGAAATTAATCAAATCCTTCACGATGGACTCCCCTTTTTCAGGCCTTGGATTCAAATCTTATTTGCCGGACACACGTTGTGTCGCGGCTCATAAATGAGCCGCGCACCAAAAATCAATTAGCCACAATATCTGGATTCACTTCTTGTCCATCTTTGCGCAGGAGATTCACGTCAAGCGCAAGAGATTTAAGCTCCTGAACAAGAACGTTAAACGACTCTGGAAGACCAGGGGTCATCATGTTGCTTCCCTTGACGATCGACTCATACATCCTCGTACGGCCCATGACGTCGTCGGACTTCACGGTCAGGAATTCTTGCAAGGTATAGGCGGCACCGTAGGCCTCCATTGCCCATACCTCCATCTCTCCAAGACGCTGACCACCGAACTGGGCTTTACCGCCAAGAGGCTGTTGCGTCACCATGGAGTAAGGACCAATCGAGCGGGCGTGAATCTTCTCATCAACAAGATGGTGAAGTTTCAAAACATACATCACGCCAACGGTTACCTTCTTATCGAACTTGTTGCCGGTGCGGCCGTCATATAGCTCAACCTGGCCCGACACATCCAAATCCGCCAATTCTAACGCGTTACGAATCTCTTGTTCCGCAACACCGTCGAATACGGGGTTAGCAAAACGAACACCGTCTTTAAACTTACGGATGAACGCCTTCAACTCATCATCACTTGCCGACTTGAGGAATTTTCTGATTTCTGCGTCCTGAGTTTCATCTTTCCAGATCTCAAGCGCCATTTTTTCAAGTGCTGGGCGGTTGAAGTTCTCTTCGATATACCGATTAAGCTTCTCACCGAGACCTTTTGCGGCCCAACCCAAATGCGTCTCAAGAATCTGACCTACGTTCATCCGGCTTGGAACACCTAGCGGATTAAGCACGACGTCAACTGGACGCCCACTTGTCAAAAACGGCATATCTTCTTCTGGGAGAATACGGGACACGACACCTTTGTTGCCGTGACGTCCAGCCATCTTGTCGCCCACCTGAAGCTTACGCTTGATGGCGACATAGATTTTCACCATTTTAATTACGCCAGGAGGTAACTCGTCACCTTTTTTGATCTTCTTGATTTTTTCATCTGTGAAGTAGCGCTCGATGTTGATCTTGTCGCGCAAGCTATCAAGAGCTTTCTTGAGATCAGCGTTTTTGGACGCATCTTTCAAAGAAAGCTGCTCCCAAAGGGAGTAATCGAGGCCGTCGATAACAGCACGCTCAAGCTTTGTACCCTTGGCAATCGTTGTATTGCCGTCTTTATCTTTAACATCAACAGCCGTAACGTCTCCCGCGGCAATGCGGACGAACTTGTTGGCAGCGGAGTCGCGATAAATCGCGATTGTATCGGCCTCATCCTTGCGGATACGGCTAATTTCTTGTTCCTCGATCAACAAAGTTCTGGAATCCCGGTCTGCGCCTTGTCGGGAGAAGACTTTAGCGCCGATAACAGTACCTGCAACGCCCGGAGGAACTCGCAGTGATGTGTCACGAACGTCGCCTGCTTTTTCACCGAAGATCGCGCGCAAGAGCTTCTCTTCCGGGGTCAATTGCGTCTCGCCCTTCGGAGTGATCTTACCTGCAAGGATGTCACCTGGCTTAACCTCTGCACCGATGCGGATAATGCCCGCATCGTCGATGTTACGAAGAGCCTCTTCGCCAACATTCGGGATATCGGCTGTGATTTCTTCCTGCCCGAGTTTCGTGTCTCGAGAGATACACTCGAATTCCTGAATATGTACGGATGTGAACAAATCTTCTTTAACGACACGCTCAGAGATAAGGATGGAGTCCTCGAAGTTGTAACCGTTCCAAGGCATGAACGCCACGACGACGTTTTGACCAAGGGCAAGCTCACCCATCTCAGTTCCGAAGCCATCAGCGATAATATCGCCTTTCTTCACTTGCTCACCTTTGCGAACAATCGGCTTCTGGTTGATACATGTATCAACGTTCGAACGCTTGTATTTCTGAAGTTTATAAATATCAACGTCGGTACCAACTTCAGTTGGACTATGGTCTTTGCCAGAGCTTTTAACAACAATGCGCTCTGCGTCAACGAATACAACCTCGCCGTCACGACGAGTAACTACTGTTGCCCCTGAGTCGCGAGCGACTGTCCTCTCCAGACCAGTGCCAATCAACGGCGCCGACGTCCTAACAAGTGGAACGGCTTGGCGCTGCATGTTGGAACCCATCAACGCCCTGTTAGCGTCATCGTTTTGCAGGAACGGAATGAGAGACGCAGCAACAGACACTAGCTGGTTTGTTGAAACGTCCATTAGGTCCGCTTCAACAAAGCGCACCATTTCAGACTCGCCAGACCGGCGTGCACCAACCAAGTCATCACCCGCTCTTGACCCCTCTTTGAGGGCAAGGGCAATGACGTGATCTTTTTGTTCATCACGTGCGCCGTACCAGGTAACTTTACCGTCAGCCATGTTCTTGTAAGGCGTTTCAATGAAGCCGTACTCGTTGACTTTGGCATAGGACGCTAGACTTGCGATCAACCCGATGTTTGGACCCTCTGGAGTCTCAACTGGACAGATACGACCATAGTGAGTCGGGTGAACGTCACGAACTTCAAAGCCCGCACGGTCACGATTTAAACCACCGGGTCCAAGGGCCGATAGACGGCGCTTGTGGGTAATTTCAGACAGTGGGTTTGTCTGATCCATAAATTGGCTGAGCTGGCTCGATCCAAAGAACTCCTTAACCACTGCAGCCGCTGGCTTGTTGTTAATAAAGTCGGTTGGCAATAGCGACTCGACGTCTTGCAATTGGAGACGTTCACGGATGGCGCGCTCAATGCGAAGAAGACCAATTCTATATTGGTTCTCCAAGAGTTCGCCAACCGCCCTGACGCGACGGTTACCCAAGTGATCGATATCATCGATATCACCTTCGCCGTTTTTCAGCTTAATGAGGTACTTAACAGCTTCGAGAATATCTTCTTTTGTCAGAGTGCGATGTTCGCGCTCTACATTTAGTCCAAGACGCTCATTAAGCTTGATACGACCAACAATACTAAGGTCATAACGATCCGCATCGAAGAAAAGCTTATTGAAAAGATCGTTTGCGGATTCAAGTGTTGGGGGATCACCCGGACGCATACGTTTGTAAACTTCAACGACCGCCTCATCACGGGATCCAACTTTATCGTTGGTCAACGTATTACGGAATGACGCGTCAACGTTCACGTTGTCGATGAAAAGTACTTGGAACTCTGTGATGCCGTGATCAAAAAGTTTCGTGATCTCCGCTTTACCAAACTCGGCATTCAGAGCGATAACGGTTTCACCGCTAGCGTCTTTGATGTTTGTCGCTGCAATTTTGCCAAGAAGGTCCTCAGCAGCTACCTGTTGGTACTCAAGTTTTGCTTGCTGCATCTTACGGATGGCGCCCGGTGTTATACGGCGTCCACGCTTACAGTAAACCTCGCCAGTCTTCGGATCAACGATGTCTAGACTTGCTTTCTGGCCTTTCAATAGATCGTAATCAAGACGCTTTTCGAACTTCCCGTCTTTAATCCGGATTGTTTCACGCTTGTAGAAATGATCGAGCAACTCAGATTCAGAATAACCAAGAGCCTTCAGCAAGACCGTTGCATGCAGTTTGCGACGACGGTCAATGCGCACATGGAGGATGTCTTTAGTATCAAATTCAAAATCCAACCAGCTGCCGCGATACGGGATAATCCGAGCAGAGAAAATCACTTTGCCCGTCGTGCTGTTGCGGCCTTTGTCATGGTCAAAGAATACACCAGATGAGCGGTGCAACTGGGAAACAATAACGCGTTCCGTGCCGTTGATAATAAAGGTTCCGTCAGCGGTCATCAAAGGAATCTCGCCGAAGTAAACCTCTTGTTCTTTCACGTCCTTAATCGATTTAACTTCTTTGTCCCAGATAACGAGACGAATGACAACGCGCAATGGCGCTGCATAACTCATGCCGCGCTGACGGCACTCGTCGACAGTATATTTAGGCTCTTCAAAGTGGTAACTTTCAAACTCCACTGAGGCCGTTTCATTTGTATCTTTAATAGGGAATACGGATTTGAACACCGCCTGCAGACCCATGGTCTTACGTTTAGACGGCTCCACATCAGCCTGAAGAAACTGAGAATAGCTGCTTCTTTGGATCTCGATGAGGTACGGTATTTCAACCGCGGGAAGGACTTTTGCAAAGCTTTTTCGGGGACGGGTGTAGCTAGCTGCTAAGGAGGTCATGAAATTCTCCTGAATTATTCGCAATTAAGGAACGGGACTATACCAGCCAAAAAGACCTGGCGATAGCTAAATCTTTTGGCACATAGCAGACACCGGCAGCCCGGAAGCGTCTATGCGCCCCGAGCCGCCAGTTCAGCCTGCAGCAAGCAATGGTGAATTACTTGAATTCGACCTTACCGCCGGCAGTTTCAAGAGCTTTCTTGATTTTTTCTGCCTCTTCTTTGTTAACGCCTTCCTTAACGGTTTTTGGCGCGCCTTCAACAAGGTCTTTCGCTTCTTTAAGGCCAAGTCCTGTAATTGTACGAACTTCCTTAATAACGTTGATTTTGTTAGCTCCGCCATCCTTAAGGATAACTGTGAACTCAGTTTGCTCTTCGGCAGCAGGTGCTGCTGCTGCGCCTGGAGCTGCTGCGAAAGCAACTGGAGCCGCTGCACTGACGCCAAACTTGGTTTCTAGTTCCTTTACAAGCTCTGAAGCTTCGAGAAGGGTCATGTTCTCGAGGAATTGTACGACTTGTTCTTTAGTAACTGCCATGGTGTCCTCCCATTTTGTTCTCAGGCCGCAACATCACGACCTGTGAATTTTTTGTTATTGTTTCTTTTCTTTAATCTGATTGATAACTTGAACAAGGCTTCTAGGCACAGCGTTGACGACCCCGAGGAGTCCGCGGTGCGGCGAAACCAATAGTCCCACAATTTGACCAAGAAGAACTTCCTTGCTCGGGAGCGAGGCGATTGCCCTCACGTCCTTCGAAGACAGCTTCTTGGTGTCCATAACACCCGCGGTAATTTTGAAAAGCTCATTACTCTTCTCAAACTCCGAAAGTGTCTTTGCACCGGCTGCAGCATCGCCGTAAAGAAATGCGATCCCAATTGGGCCTTTGAGGCTGTCAGCGAGCTCTTTCGCGCTTTCAGCTTTCCCGAGGACTGCTTTCTTAGCGACACGGTTTTTGACGATTCGGAACTCTGCATTGACTTTGCGAAGTTCTTTTCGCAACTCTGTCAGACTTGCGACTGTCAATCCCCTGTATTCCGCGATCACCGCCGCGGCCGCCTTGCCAAAACGACCCTCCGCTACTTCGCGAAGAGCTTCTTTACTTTTTCTATCCATTGCCATTTTCTACCTCTCCTATCAGTGATTGTTGCGACGGCTTACGCTCTGTACGGTGCCGGGTCAACTTTGACACCGGGACTCATCGTCGCAGACATACTGATTTTCTTAAGATAGGTGCCCTTTGCGCTGGCTGGCTTCGCGCGCGCGATCGCCTCCAGAACAGTCCGAGCATTATCAGCCAACTTCTCAGGCGCAAAGCTGACCTTGCCGACTGGAGCGTGCACGATACCAGCTTTATCAACCCGGTACTCAACGCGACCAGCCTTCAGTTCGTTAATAGCTTTAACGACATCCATGGTAACCGTTCCCAACTTTAGGTTCAGCATCAGCCCACGAGGGCCTAGGACGCGACCAAGCTTACCAACAACACCCATCATGTCAGGGGTTGCTATAACTTGATCAAAATCCAACCAACCGCCGCTAATGCGGTTGCCAAGGTCATCACCACCAACAGCTTCAACACCGGCATTTTCTGCTGCCTGCGCTGCTTCGCCTTTCGCGAACACAACAATGCGCACTTTCTTACCCAAACCATGAGGCATAGCCACCGCACCGCGAACATTTTGGTCCGCCTGACGGGGGTCTACGCCGAGATTTACAGCAAGATCAACTGTTGCGTCGAATTTGGTGTAGCAAGTTTCCTTGACGAGCTTACTCGCTTCATCAAGTGGATAGTGTTTTTCCCTATCCACTTTCGCGAGCGCAGCTTTATACTTTTTGCCACGAGCCATGATCTATATCTCCGTAGTCCAATCGAACGCTTTCGCGTTCTCCTACATGCCCACCCCTAACCACCATGGTTAGAGTAGAACAAACTCACTTAACCTCAAGACCCATCGAACGAGCGGAACCTGCGATGATTTTCGCCGCTTGGTCGATATCATATGCGTTGAGGTCTTCCATCTTCATCTTCGCAACTTCCTTGACTTGCGCCATGGTCACGCTACCGCATGTAGCCTTACCAGGTGTCTGCGAACCAGATTCAATTTTGGCGACCTTCTTGAGAAGGCTTGTCGCAGGCGGACTCTTGGTCAAGAAAGAGAATGATTTATCTGCAAATACCGTGATGATTGTCGGAAGAATATCACCTGCTTGCTTTTGAGTTTTGGCGTTGAATTCTTTGCAGAACGCCATGATGTTAACACCGCGCTGACCTAAAGCCGGACCAATTGGGGGCGATGGGTTAGCCTTGCCGGCAGGTATCTGTAACTTAATGAATCCAACTACTTTTTTTGCCATTTTAGGAGTCCCTTTTGCTCAAACTTTCTTCGCTCAACCCATAACGAGCAACCGGAGCGATAAAAAAACGAGAATGCCGTCTATAGTTTAAAACTGTAAAGGTGTCAAGCAGCTCTTCAAAACCAATGGCGACCGCCCTGCACTTTTCAGCTTTTACTTTAGCTAATTTTTTCCACTTGCCCGTAATCGAGCTCAACCGGTGTTTCACGCCCGAAGATACTGACCAAAATTCTAAGCTTCAGCTTATCTGGGCGAACTTCATCAATAACGCCGTCAAAATTCGTAAACGGCCCATCTTTGACTTTAACGCTCTCGCCCTTGCGGAAGTTTATCTCGGTCCTGACCTGCTGCTTCTGAGCCTCTACCGCCTCTGGCGACGTCAACCTGAGAACTTCGGCATCAGTGATCGGCCGTGGTGGCTTGCGAGTATCACCGCCAACAAAGCCAGTGATTTTGGGCGTATTACGAACTAAAGCACCCGTTTCATCGGAAAAGTCCATTTCCACGAGGATGTAGCCTGGAAAAGAGGTCTTCTCTACGCGCTTTTTCTTCCCGCTTTTCAACAGAGTCTCAGTCGCCGTCCTGGGCACAAAAATCTGGCCAAACTGGCCTTCCATACCTTGGGCTTTAATACGCTCTAAGAGGCCTTGGCGCGCCTTCTCTTCGCTCCCAGTGTGCGTATGTACTACGTACCATTTCTTACTAGTTGTCATTGCTTCCACGAATTCTTCTCCCTAACCTGCTCGGACTGGCGACTAAGCCAGGAGCAACTTCAGTAACTTGGCCCATGCCATATCAAAAACAGTCAAAATAACAGAAAAGACCGCCACGACGACGCAGACGATCATTGTTAGCTTCTTCGTATTTTCCCAATCCGGCCACTGCACTTTACGCATTTCACCGACGGAAGCCAAAAGATACTCGTGACGCTCCTTGTCGCTCGCAATCAGCCAGGTTAGCAACACACCACACACCACACCCGCCAACACGCTTCCAACGTTAAAGCCAGCTTCATAACGCTCAAGCCATCCAGTTTTTAAACCGATGAACATGAAAAGCTTCCAAAACACAAAAGCCGCCAACAGCGCGAAGCCTGAATAAGCTGTGCGAAGCCACGTTGCATCATCTTTTTGCATAGTTCACCTAATCAAGTACCATGTAAAACAATCACATACGCCTGACCATGCAGAAAATGGCAGGCGAGGAGGGACTCGAACCCACAACAAACGGATTTGGAATCCGTCGCTCTACCATTGGAGCTACTCGCCTGTAGTCAGACACGATAAAAAGTGGCCCCTTGCGGGGCCACTTTCGACAACCAAATCCAATTAGTCCAAGATGTCCGCTACAACGCCCGCACCTACGGTGCGTCCACCTTCGCGAATCGCGAAGCGAAGTTGCTTGTCCATCGCGATCGGAGTGATTAGCTCAACTTCCATAGCAATGTTGTCGCCTGGCATAACCGTTTCAACAGAATCAGGAAGCTTGATCGACCCAGTAACATCCGTAGTACGGAAGTAGAACTGAGGACGGTACCCCTTGAAGAACGGAGTATGACGTCCGCCTTCTTCCTTCGTCAAAATGTAAACCTCAGCTTTGAACTTCTTGTGAGGCTTAATTGATCCTGGCTTCGCCAGAACCTGTCCACGCTGAACTTCTTCACGTTTTGTACCACGAAGAAGAATACCGCAGTTGTCACCAGCACGACCTTCGTCGAGAAGTTTACGGAACATCTCAACACCGGTACATATGGTTTTTTGCGTATCGCGGATACCGACGATTTCCATTTCATCGCCAGTCCTGATGATTCCGCGCTCAACACGACCAGTAACAACCGTTCCACGACCAGAAATCGAGAACACGTCTTCGATTGGCATGAGGAATGGCTGATCAACTGGACGCTCTGGAAGCGGGATATAGGAGTCACAAGCTGCGATCAATTCGCAGATTTTCTTGCCCCAATCGCTGTTTGGATCTTGGGACTCAAGAGCCTTCAACGCTGAACCACGAACAATCGGAGTGTCATCGCCAGGGAATTTGTAGGTATTGAGAAGCTCACGAACTTCCATCTCGACCAAGTCAAGAAGCTCGGCATCGTCAACCATGTCACACTTGTTCATGAAAACTACAATTTTAGGAACGCCTACTTGACGAGAAAGGAGGATGTGCTCGCGAGTTTGCGGCATCGGTCCGTCAGACGCAGATACAACCAAGATTGCTCCGTCCATCTGAGCCGCACCAGTAATCATGTTTTTCACGTAGTCGGCGTGACCTGGACAGTCAACGTGCGCGTAGTGACGAACATCTGATTCGTACTCAACATGCGTGGTAGAAATCGTAATACCACGAGCTTTTTCTTCAGGAGACTTATCGATTTGATCATACGCCAAACCTTGTCCACCGAATTTCTTCGCCATGATGAACGTGATTGCGGCGGTAAGTGTCGTCTTACCGTGGTCAACGTGACCAATTGTGCCGATGTTAACGTGTGGTTTCTTCCGCTCGAACTTCTCTTTTGCCATTTGCATCCTCCCGCTAATTGGCAGTCTTATACGCAAAACTTGTTTCTATTTTTTTTAACCGTTCACCACACTAAAGCCGTCAAAAAATTCGGACTTCGGAATGGATGTGACGCGACACACTATCACCGACTTATCCATCTGTCGAGACCTTGAATCACAGATTCACGGTTCGCCCAGAGGGGCCGGTGGCGGGATCGTCGTGAGACGACCCAACCATCGGATATCACTAGGAACTCTAACT
>JBAXLR010000120.1:0-9262 GCA_037134655.1 bacterium
GACGCCAACTCAGCGGGAGTCGGGGTTATTAAACTGCGAATCACGGGACAATTAATTCGGCCAGTTTATAGGGGAAGCAACACGATTACCGGCATTTTCATTTCAGCATCAGCAGCGCTCGGCAACTCTTCCTGGGTGATAGCCATGAAATTTTTGTTCTTGTGATCTAGATAAAAAGTCATTTTAGAATTGAATTCTTCGAAGTTTTTTTTACCAGCCGTGAAATCAGAAATTACCTGGTAGGCAGAGTCTGCTTGAATGGATACTACCCGCTTTGTAAGTGGATCAGTGGCTCTCAGCTGAGTGTCTACAGGTCTTATCTGAACAGACCCAGTTGTTGTTGCTATGACTCTCTTTGCAAGCGGGTTTGTTAAGGTTGCATTGATCGTGAATTTGCGACCATTGCCTATCTCCTTGTTGCGCTGTTCAGCAGAAGCCCTTGGATTGATGCTCGCCACCATCGCTGGTGAGAATTCGAATAATTTAGCTTTGTCTTCTTCCTTTTGTTGAGATGCTTCGCCCATTAAAGCACAGAGAAGACCCTTGTACTCCAAGTTATCGCCATCAACAAGTTTGACCCAGTCCTTAAACGGAACTGCTCGGGAATTCACAGTTCCTCCGCGGCCTTTTGCGACAATTCTCGCGCCAACGCGGGTAATAAGGCTTTTCATACCTGTTGGGTTGTTGGATAAATCTGCAACCTTGTTAACCTTGACATCAATTTTTTGTTTGCCACTTGTCGCCTTAGAGTTAATACTAAGGCTGGCTTCACCTTCTACTCTGGCTCGCAGGCCCGCCATTCCAGCTTCGACAACAAAGTTTAGACTTTTTAAATTCTGGGAAAAGACAACGGCATCGTCCGGAGTGTTCTCGTCGAGGCCACAATTTTTGCTAAAATCAAAACTGTTTTCGCTACTTTGCGGTGGATTCCAAGGCTTTTGCTGTCCTTGCTTCCCATCATTTTTTTGTTTGATAGCGCACGACAAAAATAGCCCTGACGCAAGAATGCCGCCCACTAAGGGCGACATTTTAAAGAGAGAATGTTTTGGTGATTTTCGAATCATTCATCACTTATGAGGCAGACAGGTGGAAGAGCTTTTTTCAGTTTGGGATCAATTTTGTCATCTTCGTTGATTATACCAACAATTTTCTTCTTTTTGGTATCAATATACATGAGTTGTTTTTTTGTAAGGCCCACCTTGTGAGCTCCCCCAGGGAAATTATTTATAATTTCGTATGCGATATCTGCTTGTTTCACAACGCCGTCACATTCCAGCCTCGGATCGATTTCCCGCACCGTGGTCGTCCCAGAAATAGTGCCTTGAGCGTAACTGGCACTACCGCCCATGACGCTGGCTTGAATATTAAAGGTGCGACCTTCACCTATTTCCTTACGCATTCTTTCAATGGGGGCAAGGGGGCTTACGGCATTGATGAGGGCTGGGGTGAATTGAATCACAACAGTACTACTTCCTTCCTGTATCGTCATTGTCTTAGCGCCTTGAGCAGCGCACAAAAGACCCTCATATTGCTCGTTGCCCCCGTCGACTAATTGCAGCCAGTCTTTTTGGGGTAAGGCATCGGTGGTTCTAGTACCGGAGTTGGCATCCGCCGCGTCGTTCGCCTGTTTTTTTACGACTCCAGGTGCGAAGAGTCCAACAATCATGCCCATAAAACCACCACCTGAAGGAGGCTTCGCCGAGGTGCTTAACACACTCACATTAATAGTTTGGGTTGCACGCGACTTAGTTGACGAAATATTTACTTTGGCTTGAGTCTCGACGTTGTATGAAACACCCATCTGTGCACCATCAATTTTAATCGGGCGACTGGTGAGGGACTGCTGTAGCATAATGGCATTGTCATCATCTAATTTGTCTTCTGCCAGTCCGCATTCTTTAGTGAAATCAAAAACACCGAAGTCTTTTTTCTTATTTAGATTTGCTGAGCCGCGTCCCGTTGAGGCGTCAAAGCCGGTATCCATGGAGCAACTTGTCAAAAATCCAGAACTGATCAGGCCGAAGCCGATCACGGAAACGAGTGATGATTTTAGCTTTAAAAACATCAAGATAAACTGCCCCCTAACCATAGGCTTATCGGACTGACGGGGGCGAGGCTTTAGAGTTTCTGAAATAAAGTTGAAAACATCAATAATAACATCAATTTAAATAAATCAGAGCGATGTGTTTTGATTGGTGTCGCATCATGGCGCCATGATCGCGGTTTAGGCCGACTGGCCAAAATCGTGGTAATCTAGAATCTATCACTATAAATCATGTTCCAACGCATCTTCGCCTTAAATGAATAATACCCAAAGGAGGGGTCCATGCGCCGATGGCAATCTGCAATCTTGTTTTCCTGTTTAATTACAGGCAGTTCCGCATTCGCCGATGTCTATAATCTTGATCATGCGCATGTCCCAGGCGAACTCATTGTTAAGTTTAAAGACGAGCGGCAAACATCGCGCCAAGCTATTTTAAAGACTCTCGGTGGTGTCGTGAAATATCAGTTTAAGTCGCGAGGAGCGACGGTGGTTAAATTTCACGGCCTGACCCGTGATGCAGATCTACTTCAGAAGGCAAAGATTTTAAATGCACGCAACGATGTGGAGTATGTTGAAGCTAACACGATCATCAAGATTAACCGTCTTCCAAATGACGCTGACTTTTCAAAACAATACGGTATGCATAACACAGGTGTCGGCGGTGGTGTCAGTGGTGCTGACATTGACGCTGTTCGTGCTTGGGATGTATCAACCGGTTCAAAAGACGCGTTGGTCGGCGTGATTGATACTGGTGTTGACTATTCCCATCCTGACATTGCCCCCAACTACTGGACAAACCCAGGTGAGTCAGGATTAGACGCCGAAGGTCGCGATAAATCATCAAACGGTGTTGATGACGATGCAAATGGTTACGTTGACGATTTCCGGGGATGGGATTTTGTGAATAACGACAACGATCCGTTCGACGATCACGCGCATGGTACACACTGTGCCGGTGTCATTGGCGCACGCGGCGATGATGGTGTTGGTGTTGTCGGAGTAAATTGGAATGTATCTATTGTTGGGATTAAATTCTTATCAGGTTCTGGTAGTGGAACGCTTGAGGATGCAGTCAAGGCCATTGAGTACGGAACTACAATTGGAACCACTCTCACCAGTAACAGCTGGGGCGGTGGTGGCTACAGCCCGACCATGTTTGACGCAATCAAAGCGGCCCATGAAAGGGGCATCCTGTTTGTGGCGGCTGCCGGAAATGACAGCAATAACAATGACAGCCGACCGTCATATCCTGCGACCTATGATGTGGGGAACGTTATTTCCGTAGCGGCATCAGATAACAAAGATCAGATGGCCTATTTCTCCAATAGTGGTGTTCGGACCGTACACGTTGCAGCTCCTGGGGTCGATGTTTGGTCGTCGGTTCCAAATAGTGGCTATCAAAAAATGAGTGGTACATCCATGGCCACTCCACATGTGGCTGGTTTGGTCGCACTGGTCAAGAGTGCAATTCCAGATGCCACCCATGAACAGGTAAGAGCCCGCATTATTAACGGTGTTGATCGTTCAGATTATTGGGCATCACGAGTGTCCTCTGGCGGAAGAATTAACGCATTTAACTCACTGGAAACAGATAATGTACCGCCGTCTCCCGTTGGTGACTTGCGAGTTGTCGATGCTGGTACAATGTCGGTGACTCTCGAATGGAGTGCCGTAGGCGACGACGAAAATAACGGCAATGCAAGTGCCTACCAGATTCGGATCAGTGATCAACCGATCTCATCCGATGATGAATGGAACCGCGCCCAAACCGTAAGTGCGGTAACTTCCACTGCTGGCGAGCAAGTCCGAGCTGTCATTAGCTTTGGAGACTTTAGCCAACGCGGATATTTAGCGGTGCGTGCGATGGATAACGTTGGAAACATGAGTCGCGGCGGTGGTTCGATTGCCTTTGAAACGCGCGCAGTGAACCGATTCTTTGATCGCAGTGGCGCAAGCATGGATGGCTTTAGCGGGGATGTTCCATGGGGCGTAGAGGAATTGTCCGGGGGCATGAAAGTCCTGTCGGATAGTCCAGGTGGAGAATATAGAACTGACATCAACGTGGCGCTTACTTCACAGTCGATTACAGTTCCCTCCAGTGATGTGTCCCTTGCGATTGACTTCAAATATGATGTTGAGAGTTCGTTTGACTTCTTTAACATTGAAGTCTCAAGTGACCAAGGTGTCACCTGGCAGCGAGTAGACCGCCTGACAGGCGCAAGCAATGGCTTTGTTAAAAAGCTTTATGCGTTACAGGGTCTGCAAGCGGGTGGTGAACTAAAACTTCGATTCAGATTAGAATCTGATTCGTCTATTGGACGAGACGGCGTTCATATCCGCAACATCTCACTCGTGGCTCCGCTCTAATTTTGTTCGCAGACTCTGCCGTAAGTAACGGATATTCTTTGTTCCAAGAAGTCCAGCCCGAATGAGGCTGGGCTTTTTTTATTGTCAAAATGGCGTTTTTTCTTGTACCGTGCGGCTCCATTTCAACTAGGAGGCTCTCACGGTGTCAAGACCGATAAAGATGTTGGTGGGTTTTGTCCTTGGCGCAGTTTTAGGCCTGATAGTTTACCGTTTTTTGTCGGATGTATTTTGGATCCAAGCTCTAACGACTTACATTTTGCAGCCGATTGGCCAGATTTTTCTTAGAATTATTTTCTCGGCCGTAGTTCCGCTTGTTTTTTCATCAATTGTGCTCGGCGTCTATGAAATGGGTGATTTCAAAGCGCTCGGTCGAATCTCCATCAAGACTTTGCTCTATACGATCTTTGCTAGCGTAACGTCTGTTCTGGTTGGTTTGGCCTTGGTGGCTTGGCTTAAACCCGGGGCTGGATTTGACTCGGCAGCTTTGGACGGGATGATCCCACTCTCGCAAAAAGACGAGATCATTGCCAACGCCGGTCGCGCCAAGCCCGCGCTTCAGGCAATCATCGAGCTGATTCCCCGCAATCCTTTGGAGGCCGCAGTTCGTGCGCTCGAGGGTGAAATGCTTGCGCTCATGGTCTTCGCGCTGATTTTTGGGGCCGCACTGCTCGCGGTCCGGGGCAATCGCAGCGGCGATCCATTAGTGCGAATGTTGGAAAGTCTTCGTGACGTCGCCATGAAAATAGTGGATTTTGCCATGGTATTGGCGCCTGTAGCTGTTGGTTCACTGACTTTTTCTCTTTGCAGTAGGTTTGGCTGGGGGCTGCTGTTTAGTCTTGGAAAATATGTCGGTGTTGTCGTTTTGGGGCTTGGAATTCAGCAATTTGTGGTCTTGGGTGGTCTTCTGGCACTATTTGCCCGGAAAAGTGTGTGGTCGTTTCTTTCGGATATCAAAGAGGTCTTGGTCACGGCATTTTCGACGGCATCAAGTAATGCCACGCTCCCTGTATCACTTCGAGTGGCAGATCAGAAATTGCGTTTAAATAAACGTGTTTCGAGTTTTGTACTGACAGTAGGGGCGACAGCTAACCAGAATGGCACGGCTTTATTCGAGGGCGTGACTATTCTATTTCTTGCCCAAGTTTTTAATGTTGATCTGACGTTCTCACAGCAAATCACTGTAATGGCGATGTCGATTCTAGCTGGCGTCGGCACCGCAGGTGTTCCCGGAGGAAGCCTGCCGCTGATTGTTATCGTACTTCAATCAGTCGGTATTCCAGCCGAGGGAATCGGTCTTGTTTTGGGTGTGGACCGATTTCTTGATATGTGTCGCACGGTGTTGAACGTAAGCGGTGATCTTGTCGCTGCGACGGTGATTGATGCGACCGAAAGCCAGACAGCATAATAATTAAAATCTAAGAATTAGTTTGCTCGGCCGCCTTACTGTGGGACGCCAAGCACTCGTCGGCCTTCATTTTAGTCGGATAAGACTTTTTACAATTTTCACATAAAAATTCTTCGTTTTCTTTCGTGGCTGTTGGATCTTTTTCGTTATTAGCAGCTTCCTTTTTGGGAGGGTTTAGTTTTGCCTGTTCAGCAGCCAAACGATCCGCCTCTATCTTTGCATCAACCTGTTTTCTTCGTGCGATCAGATTTTGAAAGGCCATGCGGACGGTAGATTTTGCGCTTGGCTTGCTGAACGGGCGACTGATTTTTTGCTTTGCCGTGATAATTTCTGTGGTTGATCCTGTGTTTAATTTATTGACGCAGTCTTGCGCGCAGGTATGAGCTTGTTCTGGCGTGGCGTAGCCTCTCTGGCAATACGCGCAGGCGTATGGCTGCTTGCCGATCCCGCGCGTTTCGACCACCCACGGCGCCCTTTCAAGCAGCATTTTCCAACAAGTGACAAGACAGCTGGCCGCGTGGCCTTGGGAGTTATGCTTTGTTCGACAGATACCGCAAATGAACATGTCACCGTTGCGAATGATGCGCCGCATCATCAGCTGATTTGGGCTGATGACGCGAGTAGAGTTTTGTTTTTTACGATCGTTATCAGCGCTCATAAGTCATGCGACCCGTATTAGCTTCTGGTCAAAAGTTTATATTTTATGCGGTGTGGCTGATCGGCAGCGATGCCAAGTCGTCGTTTACGGTCAGCTTCGTAGTCCTGATAGTTGCCCTCAAACCAGACGACTTGAGAATCTCCCTCAAATGCTAAAATGTGGGTGGCAATTCGATCTAGGAACCACCTGTCGTGACTGATAACACAGACACAACCGGAAAAATTCAAGATAGCGTCTTCAAGAGCTCGTAGCGTGTCGACATCGAGATCGTTGGTTGGCTCGTCGAGCAAAAGCAAATTGCCTCCGCGTTTGATGCATTTTGCCAAATTCAGACGATTGCGTTCGCCGCCGGAAAGCCAGCCAACCTTTTTATTTTGATCTGTACTTTTGAACCCGAAGCTCGCCACATAGGAACGCGACTGAATTTTCTGCCGGCCCCATTCAAAGACTTCCTCACCTTCAGAGATGTCATCAAAAACCGTTTTTTCGCCATCAAGTGTTTCTCTAGTCTGGTCCACATATGCGGTTTTTACCGTATCGCCCAATCTCAATTGGCCACTATCAGGTTTTTCCAGCCCACCAATCATTTTGAATAAAGTGGTTTTACCAGCTCCGTTTGGACCGATAATGCCGACGATCGCCCCTTTGGGAAAATTAAAATTCAGGTTCTCGAAGAGAAGTTTATCGCCAAATGCTTTTGCGATGTTTTTTGCCTCAACGACCAAGTCACCCAATCGGGGGGCTGGGGGCATCTTAATCTCGTTGATAGTCTCATAAGTTTCAGCCTCCTGGGCTGCCATTTGTTCGTAGGCGGCAAGGCGAGCTTTGCTTTTAGCTTGGCGAGCCTTGGCAGATTGTCGTACCCAATCAAGCTCTTTTGCCAACGCTTTTCGACGGGCAGATTCTTGCTTTTCCTCAACAGCTAATCGCTTTTGTTTTTGATCTAGCCAGCTCGAGTAATTGCCCTGCCAAGGGATACCAGAGCCACGATCCAGCTCCAGAATCCAGCCCGCTACATTATCCAAAAAGTAACGATCGTGAGTGACAGCAACCACGGTGCCAGGATAGTCATGCAGATATCTCTCAAGCCAAGCGACACTTTCGGCGTCAAGATGGTTTGTTGGTTCATCCAAAATGAGCATGTCTGGTTTCTCAAGTAACAGTCGGCAAAGGGCAACACGACGCTTTTCACCACCGCTCAAGATGTTTACATCTGCATCCGGAGGGGGGAGCCTAAGGGCATCCATGGCGATCTCTAGATGACGATCAAGTTCCCAGAGGTTTTTAGCGTCAATTTCGGCCTGAACTTTTCCCTGTTGTTCGATGATATCGTTCATTTCATCGTCAGACATGGGCTCGCACAATTTTGCAGATAGCTCTTCAAATTTTCGCAATAGTGCCTTTTGTTCCCCAACTGCAAGTTCCACATTCCCCAAAACTGTTTTTGTGCCGTCCAGCTCAGGCTCTTGCGCGAGATATCCGATCTTCAAACCAGGGGCTGGGAAAGCTTCCCCCTGAAAGTTTTTATCGACTCCGGCCATGATCTTCAGGAGCGTAGATTTACCTGAACCATTAAGGCCGAGGACACCGATTTTTGCTCCAGGAAGAAACGAAAGATAGATTCCTTTAAGGACTTCCTTTGTGCCGTATACTTTTCTCAGATTGACCATGTTAAAAACGTATTGAGTCAAGGCAATTCTCCCTGTCTTGGTTGAGGCAAATACTTTAAAAATCGGATGGTTAGACTAGCAATTTGACGCCTGAATTACAAGCTGACGAACACCGGTAGGCGCCGTTAAGGAGGGGTATATCTCGTGGCTGCATTGAGCGATTGGGGCGCTGGAGTTAGGTGGCTAATTCTTGTGTCCTAAAGAACTATTAAAGATTGGACTCTGATTTAATAATGGCGTTGATTTTTGCCTGTATTTTAATCAAGTCCTTGATGACTACCTGCTTCGCGGATTCATTTTTCCGAAGGTCATCGCGAGCTGATTCGATTTTTTTATCAATCTCATCGATCTTTCTTAGGGTTGCCGTTGAGGCTTCTCGTAGGTCCAGCTCGGATCTTCCGCGGCTAGCACTTGAAGTTTCGGTGACTTCATTACCCGCAACTTCCATCGAATTCAACTCTTGGCTCGGCAAAACGCCCGTTAGGCCTTTACCAAGAAGTAAAAGAGATGCCGGAAAAGCTACGACAAATAAGACAAGTGCCAACCATTTCATGACTTGTAATCCCCCAAGATTCTTTTGGATGGATCGGACACTGAACACTATTTCTTTAGAGCGGTGTCTTAGGGGTCTAATTGAAGCTGGGCCAGCAGGGTTTGATCGATTGAAACCTATGGCTTTGAATATGAACGAGTTAGTTTGGAGTCTTGCTACTTTGCCTAACAATACGTGCAACATCAAATTCGGATGATTTAAGTCTCAAGAAAATGCCGTCCAATAACTCAGCGGGGGGATCTATTTCTCGCGACAAAACCCATAAATTTTTCCGGTCATTAGAGCCAAGTACTAGCCAGCTGTAGTCAGCGGAGTATTCAATTACCTGATAAGTGAATTTCAGAGGCCAAAACGGAGAAAGTATCCAGGATGTTGTGTCAGTAGGATGCGCTAAGGTTGACTTAAAATTCCAAGATGTCGAATCTTCTGCGTCTGACTTAGATTTGAATGACCACTTGAGATTGAGCGCTCGACTGCCGGCAGGCTTAATCTCCACCGTCATTTCACCTGCGTCTCGGTCAATGACTGTTGGAATTCGGACGGGCACATACCATTCCCCCTCGAG
>JBAXLR010000121.1:0-9219 GCA_037134655.1 bacterium
ATTTTGGCTAGGCAACAGGGCAGAGAGAAGAAGTTTCCATTTCCACAGGCGGCGTAAGTTTACTGAAGATCCAAATGAATCCTGATCATTTAAAACTTTCTTGATAATGACCTAGCAATGACCTAGCTCAATCGGTGATAACGTCCTGTAAAAGGCAATTTCGCGATCCAATTAAGTCGGCCAGTTCATACTAATTAAGAATGACCGCGGAGATCCGACAGGATTCACTGGTGGGCGCGGAGATAACAACATCGTAAAGTTTCAGGACATACTCTTTTACACGCGTCGTCGGCGGGCTAGATAGCCAGTCTGGTATACCGGGATCGCGGTAAATCCGCTTATGGACTGATAACTTAAATGAGTATTCAGTCTCCCTACCCCACCTACCGGAGTAGAAGTTTTGCACCGGACCACGCAAGGCAAGAGGTGGTCCCCCCGGAATTGGAGGAATCTCAAACTCAGGGCCCTGACGAAAATACGCGCACGGTAGCTTATCAAATTCAGGCGGTAAAAATATTTTTGCATTACCAGCCCGGATGGCGTAGAGGTCCACTTGTCGCCCACTAAGATCAACTGACGAAATGCCAGATACGTTTTTGTTTTCATCACGCGACGCATCATCGCTATCGCCATTAGTTCCACTAACGGAGGAGCCAGCTTGGTTTGCCAGTCGTCCTGGACTTTTCACTGGCGCACACGCGGCCAGCAGGTATATGCAACTCATGATGATTGCCATAGTCTTCATAGCTGATCACTCACTCGCCTAAAATGCATGAAATAAATCTGAGCTTCATTCATTATGACCGGCTTTGAATCATCATTAAAGCTCATAGCCGTTAGGTAAAATCTTGTTTGGGTATTCAGATTATTTTCAGTCGCCATGTCCAAAATCGTTACGCAGCGCAGGCGATCCGGGGACTTCAGCACAACTTTTCCAAGATGAGATGATAGACTATCAGGAGCACGGCTAAGCTGCAGATAGGAACGACTTGGCTTAACACGGTCCTCAGCCCCTAATCCGATCAGAACATCCGTCATCAAACTATCACTACGCATGTGATCCCAGTTAAACTGAAGAAGAGTCTCAATTGGGGGTCCTGATGCATTACTCGAGATCCTTGTGTTTGATGCCGCAACTGATCCTATCCGATGCAAGAACCTGGCGGTTTGGATATCGGTTAGCAATTCTGACATGCTTCTAAAAACCATCACAGACAGTGTTGATGGCTCTGTCACTTTGATAACGCAATCATTGCGGCCGGCGGCTTCCATGGTGGCTGTTAGGGCATAACTCTGAGCCATACCAGCTTCATCCCTACGGCTAAGTACCTGCAATGCGGCAGATCCCATGGAACGGCTAGAGTTAACCAGATATGGCCCCTCACTTAATATTTTTTTTCCGCCGGCAGTTATGTGCCATGTGATTGAAACACCCTCGCATGCGGAGGCTTTGCCGGTTGCTGGCTCCCATGAAAGTCCAGCCCTGATAAGGGCCTGATCTGCGGGCTTCACAGATGACAAGGCTATATTTAAAATCGGGGTACTTTCACCCGGTTTGATTTCAGATGACAGAAGCTTGTCTGAGTCGACCATATCCACGACGAAGTAAGAGTTTTTCGTCTCGTTTCTGCGGGCCACCTCGATAGCCTCACTGATCCGAGCAGACCGAAATAGCAGCAATCCACCATCTGATCCACTGGATAATGCTGGCTGGTTGTTAAGTGATCTTAAAGTCAAAGTCGCATCGGTGTTTTCTTTAATCTCGTGTGCTAAAACATTGCGTGACACCATGATCCCACCATCCTGGTCGCCAACATATTGAGACGTTGATGATCCTATCGCCGCATCACCAAGGTAGAATCCCAGAGATTGCAGACTTCCGGAACCTGATTTGGCGAAGGAAAATCGACCAAAGGCATATAATTTGTCACCCTTCACAAAAGTATGTTTCCCTAAGCTCAATGTGTTGGTCGTTGTACCCGCGTGTGTTTCCGATGTGATCATGTCGTGCAGCAGATAGATCGTTCCATCTTTCACGCAGTAACCTGACGCATCGATTGAACCGGCAGGACATGCCTCAACTGATTGGGATTTATCGGCGCTCACCTTTATAGGCTTACAAGCGAGCATCGACGTGCCTGTCAAGGCCAGCGCAACTGCTGTTACTGGTTGACGAAAATAACTCAAGTCAGGCCCCCTTATTTGGAGCTAACGATGCCAGTTTGCAAGCTCTTGAGGTTTTCAAGCTTTTCCTGCAAAAACAAGTCACCGGCAATGACCCCATCGGCCTCGATCATGTGATCGGCTGCCTCGAACGTCTTACCTGTGACTGCGATATTCACGACAGTTTGGTTACTATTCGCGGGTCGACGAACCAGGTGATCCACCTTCCTGAACGCACCACTGCGCACAATGATTTCGTCTGATTCTGTAAGCTCATCGGCTTGCTTAAGACCCTGCCGAGTCATGAAAGGATGCTTTGATGTCACCAGGACTTTGCCACCATCCTTAAAACCCACTTCTAGCATGCCTTTGTCGGCTTCAGGACCTTTGGATACCCTGATAACGATGGCGCTAAGTCCGGTCAAAGGATTTTTAACCCGATCGTTGAGTTTGATTTCCTGAATTTGTTTTTTGGAACCATCTGCCATGGTGATAAGTGTCTCAGGAGCGAAACATCCGCGCATGGTTCTAAGTTCTGGTGCCGAAGTGGCAGCAGCTGAAATTGTACAAGATTCGGCGTCTATCCCCTTGATGGTCGCTCGGTAGTTTACTGCATACCAGCCTGCGGCGTTTGGATCCCATGCCAAAGTTTTTTGTGAGCCATCCTTGCGTTGAAAAATCGTGTAGTTAAAACTGGTATCCGCTCCACTAGCGGACAGTAGCTCTGGTCGTCTCGTGTATTCACTAATTGGAATAGGCACCCCAGCCGGGCTTCCGGGAATCACCTCGCTGACGGTTTTAGAGGGATCCACAAATCGACACATGGCCGAGTTCGGTGTAATTGGTGTTTTTGACGGATCTTCCTCGGTAACCGTTGGATCCCCTTTGACATCCTCAGGAGCACCACCAAAGACAGCTCCTTGGGCGTCTCGATCTTTCAGGCGGTCAACTTTTGCACCCCGAGTTTTACAAGCGGTAATCACCATTAGTGAAGCCAGCAAAAACCCAACCGCTACGCGACTGTGCGACACCTTATCCATCAAGTGAGTACTCATAACGCCGCCTCCTTTGCGACCTTACATATCGGCAAACCTCCCTAAAAAGATTAGGCATTTTACGTTAAATTTTACAAATGTCTGAAATGATTGAAAATCTTGAGGCTATCGTAGCCCGCCCAGTTTTCCCCTAAGAGTTCCTGGAACTAAAAAACCCCGGGCAATGACCGGGGTTCTCGTTAAATAACAAAAGAATCCATTTGAAGCTGACTCATTCAGTTCGCACCACGCCATTACGAATGGGCTTATTGGCCGTTACTACAATGTTACCAACCAAAAAGTCATCATGATCGCCGGTGCTGACCTTATTGAAGTTTTTGTTAGATTCTACAACGAGTGTATAGCGACCTGGTCCAACTGTTAGCCCTTGATATTGAATGGAGTTTGACGGCGGCAAAACAGGCTGAACTTGCAAAGTCGCACCATCGCGCAATAGGCGACTACTGTTGGTCAGCAAATAATCGACACCACATAACTTATTTATGACGATTCCAAGTTGAGTCTGAGGCTCTGTGACTTCAAATTCAAAGAAATAGCGATTTCCGCTTAGGGAGTAAGTATCAATCTGCTCTTTGCAGGAGCTATCTGGATAGTTGTTGTCGCCAATATGAAATACCTTGTCGACACCAAACTCAATTTTTTTATCTGTTGGCTGTCTTACGGGATCAGTCGTCGTGGTAGGAGACGGCTGAGAGGGTTTGGTGTTTGATTTTTTGGCCGACTTACCAATAAACTCAGCTCCGCTGCCGCAAGCCGATACCAATACACTCATTAAAAAAAAGACGAAAAAAGACTTGAGACCAGTTTTTCTACTTTCCATGACAACAACCTCATCAACAATTAACAACAACATGATCAGAAGGACTGCTAGAACCTAGAATGGGGGAAAAACCCATCTAGATTGTCCTTAACAGGATTTTAATAATATTTCAATGTTTTTATTAAAAATGAGTTTATTTTATGAATTTCAAAGGTTTATTTAGACCCTTCAGAGAGGACTGCTCTGCTGATTATAACCCTCTGAATTTGTTGAGTTCCTTCATAAATCTGACAGATCTTCGAGTCCCGATAAAGCTTTTCCACGGGATATTCGGAGTTGTAGCCGTAGCCCCCTAAGATCTGGACAGCGTCCTGGGAGACCTTGACCGCGATGTCACCTCCCATGCACTTAGCCATGGAGCACCATTTTGTATTTTTAAGACCCTGGTCGGCCATCCATCCGGCCTTTTGATAGAGTAAACGCGAAGCCTCAATCTCTGTCGCCATGTCGGCAATCATGAAAGCAACCGCCTGATGCTCAGAAATGGTTTTACCGAAAGCTTTTCGTTCAAGGGCATATTTCACAGCGTGATCCATGGCGCACTGGGCAATACCAACACCGATGGCAGCTACAAACGGGCGAGAATGATCGAAGGCCTTCATTGCGTATTTGAAACCTTCACCCTCGTTACCCAATAAATATTTTTTTGGGACCTTCACATCCTTAAATGTGATCGCGCGAGTGTCGGAGCATCGTTGCCCCATATTCACTTCTTTTTTGCCAACTGAAATTCCCGGTGTCTTTGCTGGAATAACAAAACCACACATCCCTTTATGGCCCAAACTAGGATCGAGGGTCGCAAGCAAAAAATACCATGATGCCACTGACCCGTTGGTTATCCACAACTTCTCGCCGTTAATCACGTAGTCATCGCCGACCTTGCGACAAGTGGTCCGAATACCAGCAACATCACTGCCCGCACCTGGCTCCGTTACACAGTAGGCCGCCATCTTTGGCTCGTTGACCATCGGAGTGATAAACTCCTCGATTTGAGCTTTGTTTGCGGCCACAAGTAAAGGCCCAAGGGCCAGATCATTGGCCGTGATTGCAGTCGCCATCGCAGAACAGCCATAGGCCAGCTCCTCAACGATCATGGCTTGGACCAGGGAGCCTAACCCTAAGCCACCGTGCTCTTCTTTCAACCCTAAATTTAGAAGGCCGTTGGCGTGTGCCTTCTTGATGACCTCCCAGGGATACTCCATACTTTGATCATGATGGGCAGCCTTTGGCAGCATTTCTTTGCGCGCAAACTCACGCGCCATATCAACGACCGCTTGTTGTTCTGATGAAAGAGCAAAGCTAAACATGGCTGACCCCCAATAAAATCCCTAATCAGGCTGTCCCAAACAAACGATCACCGGCATCACCTAGACCTGGAACGATGTAACCTTTTTCGTTTAGTTTTTCGTCCACTGCCGCGGTAAAAATCGGCACATCAGGATGAAACTCATGAAAGTAATCGATCCCCTCTGGTGAACAAAGAAGAGAAAGAAACTTAATGCTCTTGGGCTTGGCCTCTTTCAGTCGATCAAGGGCAGCCACTGCAGAATGACCCGTTGCAAGCATGGGATCAAGAACGATGGCGTCACGTTCTTGAATATCTTTAGGCACCTTAAAGTAATACTCCACAGCCACTAAAGTCTTTGGATCACGATATAGCCCAATATGTCCCACGGGAGCCGACGGGATAAGACGTAGCATACCGTCCAAAATCCCCTGCCCGGCTCGCATGATTGAGATAAACGCCATATTTCGTCCGGCCATAACAGGCGCGTCCATAGTCGCAACTGGTGTGTCAATTCGCCTCGTGGTCATCGGAATATCCCGAAGAACCTCGTAACCAAGAAACATACTGATCTCGCTTAACAAAGACCTGAATTCGCCTGTTTTCGTGTTTTTTTCGCGCATGGCCGTTAGTTTATGCTGCACCATGGGATGGTTAATGACGTGAACTTGCTTGTGATTCATAATTTTCCTCTGTAACTAAAAAACTGTTCCATCGCTTTTTAACTTTACCGGTGATCCACCATCTGCCCGGAGTTTTGCAGCAACCTTGCGACCGGCTGCCCAAGTTCCGCCTTGCAAGACTTTCGCCAGCGGCAATTCATCTGCCGTTTTACCTAACGACTTTCGCACCGCATCACCAATCTTATCAAGAAGGGCGACAGTGAGCGCACGCCATTCAACCACAAACTCGTCACCAGGTGCATATTCCACATTCAAAGCATCCGCCTTGACGGTCTCCAGGACACCCATATCAATAAGTAGGCCGCCATTTCTGTACTCTGGCAGTCCAGTCATCTCCTCGACATGGGTGATCTTGCATCCTGCCCATTCAAGTGGTTCAAATAGTGAATAAGTCATCCATTGACTGAGCTTGTGAAATGGTACCAAGTCGGCGGTCTGCCCATGCCCACCAACAAGTGAGTGACGCCATACATCGCCCAAATTCACCTCGCTAATTGTGACTCGCCCCGGCCAAATAGTGCCAAAGGCTTTCAAGACTGAGTTCAAAATATCGGTGGCTCGAATGGTTTGTGCGCTAAAATTATTCAGAAGGTAATCCACTAATGCACCCACCGTGCCCGCAGCCGGTCCACCAAAGTAGGTGTGATCATCTAGCGCGGCACCCAAGTTGCGAAGTAATTGCAACCTTCCATCAAGACCAACAATGGGATTAGCCTTCGTGACTTGAAAACCATTTGCGAGAACATCCGGCCGCATGCCTTTTAAGGCAGTGGCGTCTGTTTGCATGGCGTTACGCGGATCACTCGAAAATAAGCCCTGAGCAAACATATCAAAGCTCGCCACCGCAAGGCCTTCACTTTTTGAATAGGTCTTGCCGTGAGAGTCAACATAAGACCAAGCCATACCCGCGCCGGCATCCAACAAAATACTGGGCACCACAAGGTCATAAAACATTCTAGCCAGTGACAAACCATCCCGCCGATTTTGTGGCGCATTGCGCTTTAGCCAAGCGATACGGTCGACACCGCCAACTTGGAAATGCGACCAACGGCTGTGATAAGGAATTTTTCCGTCAGGATAATTTTCTTTGGTCACGTCAATCACGAACCGAGACACCGCGTCGAGCTTATCAGCACGAATACGAAAGTGTTTGAGCTTCCCCGCCAAACCTAGCTCATAAATCGCATGACACCGTTCCCGAATGGCGCGGGTTGACCTAATGTAATCGATATCTTGATTTGATGTCATGGTCTCAACCGTTCATAGTTTGTTCGCACAAAATCCTTGCTCACTCCGTGAGGCTGCGTCCCTTGGCTTTTTTAAGCTCGTCTTGCGTCGGCACACCCGTCGCGGTGAAGTATCCCGCGGCTTTTTTCGCATCCATTTCCACTTTGGCGTCAGCCGGGATCAGTTCCTCAGGAATCTGAACGCGGTTAATAATCTTAATTCCGCCACTTGCAAGCGCGTCGTACTTCATGTTGGACATGGAAACAAAGTGATCAATTTTCGTGATGCCAAGCCAGTGAATCACATCTGGCATCAACTGCTGAAAGCGCATGTCCTGAACACCAGCTACGCACTCGGTACGCTCAAAATATTTTTCGGCTGTATCGCCGCCCTCTTGGCGTTTTCTGGCGTTATAGACCAGAAACTTGGTCACTTCCCCTAACGCTCGCCCCTCTTTACGGCAATACACAATCACCCCAACACCGCCACGCTGCGCCGTTTCGATGGCAACTTCGATACCGTGGGCCAAGTAAGGCCGGCACGTACAGATGTCGCTACCGAACACGTCAGATCCATTACACTCGTCATGCACCCGGCAGGCGTGTTCAACGTTCGGATCACCAATCTTGTTGATGTCTCCAAAAAAGTAGACTGACATGCTGCCAATAGGCGGTAGAAACACTTCCAAGTCTGGACGAGTGACAAGTTCTGGATACATGCCACCTGTATGTTCAAACAAAATACGACGCAGCTCCGCCTCTTCACAACCAAATCGCTTGGCGATCCCTGGTAGCCACCAGACCGGTTCAATAGCCGCTTTCGTGACGACGCAGTCGCCATTGGCGGCCAGAATTTTACCGTCGGCCTTAAGCCGCCCTGCCGCGATCGCCGCCTGGAGCTCAGGCATATTGATATGAGCTTTAGTGACCGCGATCGTCGGCCGAATATCGATGCCTTCGGCTAGATCTTTCGAAAAGGCCGTCGCGATATCAGCACCCCATGGGTCGATGGAGACAATCTTTTCAGGATCTTTCCATTGAGGCTTTGGCGCGAGTGGTTCAGCCGGAGCCGTGTTTGTGAGATCTGGACGATGATCCGCATTAAGTGCACCTGCCGCAACTGCGAGAGCTCGGTACACAGTGTAGCTTCCACTGTGTGTGCCGATCACATTACGGTGAGAGGGATTTGTTACAGTCGCAACAACTGGCCCCCGCTCTTGGGGCGTGCTCGCCCCCCACTTGATTGGCTTGTACACCTCAGCTCCAGGTAAGCCTGGATGACTTGTTAACTTAATATGCTTTATTTTTTTCTTATCTGGCATGACTGCCTCCTTCAACTCATCCATGTGGCATCAGATTGCTCTGCCCACTTAATCGTGATTTTTTTACGTTGGGTCCAAAACTCAAGGGAACTCTCCCCTGTAATGTCACAAACACCAAATTTACTTTCCTTGCTACCGCCAAACGAGAACGGTTCGCGCGGGACAGGCACACCAATATTGACACCAATCATGCCATTGGTTGCCGTGTCTGACACAAAACGAGCGACCGCACCACTGGTGGTGAAGACGCTTGTGGCGTTACCAAATGGATTTTTGGCTTCAAGTGCCATGGCCTCAGTGAGATTCTTGACTCGCACAATTGTGATCACTGGCCCAAATATTTCTAACTTAGCGCATTCCATGTCAGGAGTGGCGTGGTCGATAATGGTAGGTCCAATCCAATTTCCACCCTCAAACCCTTTGGGCGGCTTCGCGTTACGTCCATCGACCAGAATCTTGGCACCTTGTTTTTCGGCCTGGGCAATGGCAGATGTGATGCGGCCTAATGCCGCCTTGTCGATAATAGCACCCATTTGCGAGCCAAGTTCTAGAGACCTGGTCGTGTCTGCGATCTTCGTGATCAAATGATCAACTTGACCCACGGCCAGCATCAAACTTGCGGCCATGCATCTTTGGCCGGCACAACCAGTGAAGGAATCAACGAC
>JBAXLR010000122.1:0-8993 GCA_037134655.1 bacterium
ATCTCTAACTCCAGCCACTGGGGTCCCAAAATTGAGACTAAATGTCGGTCGACACGGTGGCGTTCCAAAGATCACCATATGAAAGATCTATGCCAAAAAATATGCTCAATAATTACCGCTTATTACATGTCGCAAGGCCTGTTTTTGTAGAGAAATTTGGCACTTTTGTCGCTAAAATTGACAGCGGATTGCAAAAAAAAACTGGAGCCCGAAGGCCCCAGGTTCTAGTCGCCAGTTGGTGCGGTGGGATTAAAGCGCTACAACGGTTTCGGTTAGCTTAGCTTTTGCGATAATGTGGTTTAACGCCATCTCAAAAACTAGGTTTTCCTGAACGCGTGGCTTAACCTGCTGGACAAAATCAGTCAATTTTTTCTCGTCCCATTTCTCGCTGCCTGGAACATTTTCAATGATGTGGCCGCGTACATGTTCGTCCGTCACTTCGAGTTTTTCCTCTTGTGCAACACGCCACAAGATCAAGGTGTTCTGAGTCTTGGTTTTGGCTGTATCGCGGAATGATTTTCTCACGTCCTCGTTTCGCAGGAGTTTCTTCTTCTCCTTCTCGTCGCCAATATTCAACTCCATGATCATGCTATCGATCACTTGGTCGACCATGCTAGGCGGCACATCGAATGAGTTTCTACCGCGCAGTTCATCCATGATTGACGCCTCAAGTTTCTGACGGCGTAGCTGTTGTCCTCTTTTATTTAGCTGTTTAGAAATTTCGGTTTCCAAAGCAGACAAGGAGTCAAAACCAACATCTTTTGCGAAGTCGTCACCGAGTTCTGGCAGCGCTAATTCTTGAAGGTTTTTAAGCGTAATTTCAAAATCGACCGCTTTACCAGCCAGGCTAGCGTCATTGTAGTCTTTTGGGAGAGTGATTGTGGATTTTTTCGTTTCGCCAACGCGCATCCCCAAAATCGCGTTTTCTAGATCAGCGAAAATTTCCTTGAAACCAAGGGCCACAGGAAATTCCTCGACGTCCATGTTTTCGAGCAGGGAACCGTTGTGATAAACCTTGTGACCGATGGATGCTAAATGTCCAGAGGATGCGGCGACGCCGCTTTCTAAGTTTTTCGTTTTTGCCTGTCGACGGCGTAAAAAGTCCATCTCACGGGTCATGGATTCGGGCTTCACTTCATATTTATCCGCTTTAAGGTCAAGACCTTTCCAGTCCTTAATGGTGATCTCCGGCATCACGTCCACCACTGCGGAGAAATTAAATTCCTTATCGGTTGAGGGCATATCCATATTCTCGACGACCGGAGCGGCGATCGGGTTGATTTTCTTCTCTTTCAGAACATCGAACAGGTGCTTGTTGATGAGGCGCTCGCCAACTTCGCTTCGAACGGTGTCCCCGTAGAGTTTTTTGATCATATTAAGCGGAGCCTTACCGGGGCGGAAGCCCTGAAGTTTGGCCTTCTTTTGCACGTTCCTGTAGGCATCCTCGAATGCCTTGGCGACAAGATCAGCCGGCAGGGCGACTTTGATTCTGCGTTGGACGCTATTGATTTCTTCAACAGAGCTGGTGAATGACATCGACGTTAGTCTCCATTTTAAACCGTAAGCCTGCCAAGGGTTTTGCGGTCCTTGCCCTCGACAAGGCTAATTTGGGTGTACAAGGGGCGGCGACGTAATATCAGTTAAACCGAAAGTTGAAAAGGATTTTTCCCTTGCGGCCGGGCTAAACAGAGGCCAAAATGCTAAGGTTTTAGCCGTTTAACGCAAAATGGGGGGCTTTCATATGGCTAGATTGTGGCGTTCAATTATCGTGGTGGGTCTGTGCTTTGCAGCCGTTGTGACGATGCGTATCTACCTGAATAAACAGATAGAAATTTCAAAAGCGACAACTAGTTCAGAGTTTGAGACTGGTGATGTTTTGACACGTTGATTTTGAATTTCAAAGTTTAAAAGAGTCTCTAGTCGAGGCGCTTGTCAGCAATTTTATTAAATATAGCGACATTTCGCAGAAAGTTTTGAATGTCGGCTTTGATGACTTTTAAGCCAACGCCGGATTTTCCGGAGGCTTTTGTGCTCTTAATGACTTCACCAAAGTTGGTGATGTTGCCAATATGATTTTGAAAGGTCGCGGGGTCGAGTCCCGCAGCCGTCGCTTCAGCTGAGAGTTCCTCGAGGGTAGCGGTAAAACTGTCATATGGGGACTGTGCGGCCATTTTTGCCACAAGTCTGAACATATTCATGACTGGTTCGGGAACGTCAGCTAGTTGAGGGTTGTTTTTTGTCAACATGCTCAAAAACTGCGTAAACTGCGTGAGGTTGGACCGATTATGAAGACCCAATGTTGAGTTTTTAAATCCGTCTATCTTTGCGCTAAAAACGGTTTCTGCGCATAACACATCAATGATCCCTTGCACCCGGTTCGGGGACTCGCCGAAGACCTGAACCAATTGCTCTTCAAGGGTTTTGCGGCTCATGCTGATATCTTTGCCATCTTTTAGGCCATCCCTCAAAAGGATCAGGTCAATCGTGTGAAGGATACGGATCGTGTTGAGATATGGTCGCCTTGCCGATGCTACAATGCCGCTTCGATCAGCTTGACCTGGGTTTTCTAAGTTTTTCAGTCGATCATTTGTTGTTCTAAGTCTGCTACTCAGTGCACCCATGAGACCAACAAACCATTTTGGGATTTGTTTCATCAGTGCCGCAAAGTCTGCTTGGGAGATGTGGGTGATTTCTGAGTCCACTCCAGCCTTCACGGATGCACTGCGTGGCATCCTTTCAAAGAGTGCCATTTCTCCGACAATTCCGCCTTCCGGGATTTTGGCCAGAATAATTTCCTTGTTGTCCTGCTCCAAATAGACGACTAGTTCGCCTTTTCGGACAACGTACATCCCATCCGGATCGTCTCCAGTTTTGAAAACTACGGAGCCAGCCTTCAGTGATTTGTTAACTCCAGCCAAGGGTTTGACCTCCAGGGGGCTTTTCATCAATCTTCCCGATTTTTCTATCGGTCAGACAGTGAAATCAATGAGTTGCCCGGGCGCCGTGCCACGAATTCTTAGGGGAAAAAGGCGGTTTTGTTGTTTTTATAAAATGCCTCCAATCATCAGGCAATCAGACGGAAGAAGGTTAAATAAGGAGTTTACGAGGTTTTGCCGCCCAAGGACTACTTCACAGTTGCGACAGTTAATGAAACGCGTCCGACAAAAAGCTTCGCAAAAAACGCGAACAAAAACTTACCACTCTGGCCAAAGTGACGCGGAAAAATTCTCGATTTAGTCACAAATTGTCGGCTGAAATGGCGGACTTGCGACTTTTCCTAGCTCTTGCTAGTCTCTTCTTTCATGTGAATATTTTCAGGTGATTTTCATTCTGATCAGCAGCCTTTTAGGATTTCTTGATTGAACTCAGAAACTAAAAAAAACGACACAGTCTTGGCCGTTAAAAACCTTGTCACTTCTTTTCGGACTGACGATGGTGTTGTTACGGCTCTGGATGGGGTGAGTTTTCAAATTCGGCGTGGTCGAACTTTAGGTGTGGTGGGTGAATCTGGGTGCGGGAAAAGTGTCACCAGCCTTTCCATTATGCGGCTCTTACCCCAAGGCTCTGGCCGAGTTGACGCAGGGCAGATCTTATTTGATGGTCAAGATTTGTTGCAAATTCCGGAACAGGAGATGAGATCCCTTCGCGGCAATCGTATTGCTATGATTTTTCAGGAGCCCATGACCGCCCTAAACCCAGTGTTCACAGCTGGTGATCAGATTATCGAAGTTTTTAAAACCCATCGTTCCATGGATTCAAATGCTGCCAGAAGTGCCGCGTTGAAAATGATGGAATTGGTCAGAATTCCAGACCCAGATCGGCGACTAGACGAGTACCCCCACCAGATGTCGGGCGGAATGAAGCAGCGGGTCATGATTGCGATGGCCTTGGCTTGTCAGCCGGCCCTTATCATCGCAGATGAACCCACAACGGCTCTCGATGTCACCATTCAGGCTCAGATTTTAAGGCTAATGAAGGACCTGCAATCAGAACTTGGTACGTCCATCATGTTCATAACCCATGATCTTGGAGTTATTGCCGAGGTCGCCGATGATGTGATTGTTATGTATGCCGGGCAAGTTGTGGAATCAGCTGATGTTGTCAGCCTCTTTGATAATCCTCGCCATCCCTACACGCGGGGGCTTTTAGCGTCTATTCCCGACGCTCGACAATCACGGGAAGCCGCGCTACCAACGATCAAAGGCACGGTTCCATCTCTCAAAGATTTGCCGCAAGGCTGCAGATTCTTTGAACGTTGCCCCTACAGCCAACCGAGATGTTTAGCTGAGAGCCCAAAACTTGTGACGACTGATAACAGTCATGGGGTGGCGTGTCACTTTGCGGATGACATTGATCGTGGCGCCATCAAGCCATATCCACGGCGGGGGCAAGACGATTAAAATGACGGATGCATTGCTTGAAGTTAAAAATCTTTCAGTCAAATTTCCCATTTTGGGTGGGTTATTTCAGAAGGAAATTGGAGCCGTACATGCCGTCAATGACGTTAGCCTCAGCGTCAACAAAGGGGAAACTTTGGGCGTGGTTGGTGAGTCAGGATGTGGCAAAACGACCTTAGGCCGTGCAATTGTTAGACTGTACGAGCCAAACAAAGGTCAAATTATATTTCGAGGTGAGGATATATCGCGCAAATCCAGGTCTGAATTACGTCCGATTCGCCGGCATATGCAGATGATTTTCCAAGATCCCTACGCTTCGTTAAATCCTAGAATGAATATTAGGGCGATTATTGATGAACCCATGCGACTGGTCGGAGATGTTCCAAAAGGTGAGCGATTGGAGCGCGTTGTTGAGCTTTTAGAGTTGGTAGGTTTGAGATCAGACGCGCTAAATCGATACCCTCACGAGTTTTCTGGAGGCCAGCGCCAGCGAATTGGTATCGCTAGGGCGATTGCGCTAAAGCCTGATCTAATTGTGGCAGATGAGGCAGTGTCAGCACTGGATGTATCCATTCAGGCTCAGGTTATTAATCTGCTCGTTGATTTGCAAAAGAAATTGGGGATGGCGTATTTGTTCATAGCCCACGATCTCGGCGTGGTGCGTTATTTGTGTGATCGTGTGGCTGTCATGTATCTTGGCAGGATCGTTGAGGTCGGAAATGCAAAAGACATTTACTCCCGACCTCTACATCCCTACACCAAGGCCCTGCTAAGTGCTATTCCAGCGTCTCACCCTCGTTTTCGCCGGGATGTTCAACCTCTGGCCGGCGATGTGCCGAGTCCTGCCAATCCACCACAAGGCTGCGCATTCCATCCAAGGTGCCCTGCCGCAACGGATCTTTGCAGAAGATCCGTACCTGAACTTTCCGAATTGGCTGGGGTTAAAGTCGCCTGCCACCTGGCCAAGCAAATGAATCAAGGGGAGGGCAGATGATACGTCGATTTTTGCCCAAAATCCTACCGCTCTGGTTGGCCTTGTCTCTCTCAGCTAGTCTTGGTCCTTGGTTTTCTGCCTGTAGTTGCTCAAGCCACGGTGGATTGGATGGCAAGACAAAAATATTAAGAAAAGTCTTGAGTGCTAAAGGTAAAAGTATGGACCCTCATCAGCAGTTTGATGCTGAGAGTGCGGATGTTGTGGTTCTTATGTTTGATAGCCTATTTTCGACACATTATTTAAAAAGACCGATTGAATTCGTTCCCAATCTTGCTGAGTCAATGCCAACGTTCTCGGATGCTGGCAAAACCATGACCATAAAGCTTCGCAGAGACGTGCGTTTCCAAGATGGCGATTGTTTTCAAGATGGTGTCGGCCGAGCATTTCATGCATCTGATGTGATTTATTCGTTCACCAGATTTTCTGATCCATTTATTAACGCGAATAGCTACAGTTTGATCGAAGGCTTGGTCGTCGGCCTTGACGCAGCGCGTAAAGCTATGGAAGCGCGCGGTGAGGAAAAGTACCGTTACGACGAATTCCCGGTTGAAGGTCTAAAAGCCATTGATGCGCACACGGTGCAAATAAAACTGACGCGGGCGACGATGGTCCCCATGCAGGTCATGGCTAAAACAATTATGTCGATTGTGCCGCGCGAGTGTGTGGAAAAATATGGGCAAGATTTTCAATTCCACCCGCTCGGTACGGGTGCCTTTAAACTGAAGTACACCAACCGTCTGGGTGATGTTTGGCTTGTGAAAAATCCTAATTATCACCTGACCTATCCAGCCGAGGGCGAGCCAGGAGATCAGGAGAAGGGCCTTCTTGCCGATGCTGGTAAGCGGTTACCGCTTGTTGATGAGGTCTATGCGCCAGTTATTCAAGAGTCACAACCGGCGGTATTGAAGTTTTTGAGAGGTTATTTTGATTGGATTGGTCTTGATGCTGACGCGTTTCAGCGTTTAGCCAAAAAGACGGCTGATGGGAACTTTCACGTTCTTGATGAATATAAAGAGGACATCTCTTTGTATGCTGCAAGGGATAGTACGTCCTATTGGCTGGTGTTTAATCTAAAAAATCCTGTATTGGGAAAAAGTTTGAAATTACGTCAGGCGATCGCGATGACCATCAATCGACAGGGATTTATTGATGACATCATCAATGGTCGCGGTGTTGTGCTTAATACCGTGGTTCCTTTGACGTTAAGTTCAAATCACCGGGATCTTAATGTGGAATGGTATGAGCGTGATGTCGCGGAAGCAAAAAAGCTTATGCAAGAAGCTGGTTTTGCAGGCGGCAAAGGTTTGCCCGAATTTCGCTATTTGAGTACGGCCGGCAGTATGCCGCAGCGAATGTTCGAATACCACAGACGGACACTGGCCGAGATCGGTGTGAAGCTCAGGCTGGAGTCAGTTTCGTATTCGTCTTACTTGCAGAAAATGGAGTCAGGCGACTTCGATATGATCACGACAGGTTGGGGTGCAGATTATCCTGATCCCGAAAATTTCACATCACTCCTGACAACTTATGCGCGAACCCAAGGGCAAAATTATGGCAGTTGGTCAAACGAGCGTTACGATCAGCTTTCAGATAAAACCAAGATTACTCCTCCAGGGCCGGCGCGCGATGAACTATTTCGGGAGATGGCCTTGCTGGTCAAAGCAGAGATGCCCATTGTACCGCTTTACAGTGTCATTCGAGTGGGGCTTTATCCGAAAAACTGGGTGCGGAATTTTAAGCGTGATCTCGAAAGTGGTCGTGATGCCCTTCATATTGATATTGATGTGAAGCGTCAGAAGGAGGGCTTCTCCCTATGATCCAGTATATTATTCGGCGCCTGCTACAGATGATCCCGATTTTAGTCGGTGTTACGCTTTTGATCTTCTTTTTGTTTACTTTTTTTGGTGAGGATCCAGCACGAGTCGCTTTGGGTTCACATGCTACGCCGGCCAAAATCGCCGCGCTCAGGGCAAAGTGGGGGCTCGATAGGCCGCTTATTCAGCAGTATCTCCAGTTTTGGCGAGAGATTTTTACGGCTGATTTTGGGCGCAGTTTTGTTAGTGGCGAGAGGCTGTCCACCGTATTCAAGCAGGGCGCGCTTGTGAGCTTATCAGTAACTTTGCCACCGTTCATTATGGGGACAATTTTGAACATTGCAGTTGCGATGCTGGTGTCATGGTATCGCGGCGGGGTGTTCGAACGTTTCATGTCAGTTATATTCACGGCCTGCATGAGCGTTTCCTATTTGGTCTATGTGATTATTTTGCAATATTTTCTCGCATACAAGCTCGACATATTTGAGATCAATGGTTTTATCCCGGGCGTGAAGGGGATTGCGTTTTTGTTTTTACCATGGATCATTACCATGATCGTGCAATTTGGTCCCGATGTAAGGCTTTACCGCAGTATTTTGCTTGAAGAGACGAAGGCAGACTACGTGCGGACTGCAAGAGCTAAAGGTCTCAGTGAAACTAAGGTAATGTTTAAGCATGTACTAAAGAACGCGATGATTCCCGTCATCACCTACACGGTGGTTGAAGTGCCGTTTTTGGTTATGGGGTCATTTGTTTTGGAGAAGTATTTCTCCATACCGGGGCTTGGGGATTTGCTTGTATCGTCCGTTAATACCGGGGACTTCCCGGTAATCAAGGGTGTGACAATTATGATCGCGGTGGCGTACTCAGGTTTTAATTTGGTCACGGATATCTTGTATGCGGCTGTTGACCCCCGCGTTAAATTGTCGTGAGGTCTGGCATGGCTTTGGATTCCATCAAAAAACTGCCCAAGGGTGATACGCTGGCAAGACGTGCATGGCGACGTCTCAGCGGCAGTCGTTTGAATTTAGTTTGTTTTGTAATTATCGCATCATATTTGCTCTTGGCAGTTTTGGGTTATTTGGGTTTGATTCCTGATTTTCAGCAACAGGTGGCTCCAAAGTTTACGCCTCCAGAGTTGGGAAAACCGGCCCTCTGGCTAGGAACGGACGTTTTTGGCCGCAGTATTGTATTTAAATTGTTTGCTGGTGCCAAAACTGCCATGACACTGGGTTTGCTTGTTGCCTGCATAAGCTTGCCGACCGGTCTTTTTATGGGTTCGGTAGCCGGATATTTTGGTGGCAAAATTGATGGTCTAGTGCAGTGGGTTTATTCGGTGATCGTATCGGTTCCCTATATTTTGCTGATTATCGCCATTTCCTACATTCTGGGTAAAGGTATGCTGGCGATCTGTGTCGCCATGGGCGTTGTGGGTTGGGTTGGATTGTGTCGGATGACCCGGGCCGAATTTATGAAATTGCGTGAGCGTGAGTTTGTGTTGGCAAGCCGACTTTTGGGAGCTAGTGACGCACGATTAATCTTTAGTCATATTCTCCCAAACGTAATGCACATCGCGATCGTGGCGGCGTCCATGGAGATCATGGGCGCAATCAAAGCCGAAGTTATTTTGACTTACCTGGGCGTTGGAGTTCAAGATGGGGCCAGTTGGGGGCAGATGATCTCGGATGCGCCAGGTGAACTGATGATTGGCGTGTGGTGGCCAACAGTGGGCGAGAGTGTGACCCTGTTCTTGATTGTATTCGCTTTGAATAGGGTTGGGGACGCTCT
>JBAXLR010000123.1:0-8898 GCA_037134655.1 bacterium
GCGAGATAGATTGATGAAAGGCGCTTTTGTCAGTGGCGCTCTAAGCTGACCGTCATTTGTGCATGAAATACTTAGCAGAGTAAGTGCAAGGTACAGTGCTATAAATTTAAAGGCGGCCATTTGTCTATCACCTTGCGATTAATTGCACTTTGGCTATGGCTGGAGAATTTCCTTCTCTTTCAAATCCAATCATCACTTCATCGAACCTGGCGACTTTAACCTTTATATTCTTTAGCTCAAGGCTATTTTTCCGAAAATGTCTGAACGCATAAGCCCACCCGCGCCCAGGTTGATCGGCTTGACCTGAACTATTGATTTTCACTTCAGGCATTGGTGTAAGCCAAACCTTTTTGCCGGTATCAGTTGTGGCGAGCACCGATATCCAGTAACGACCTGACTCAGTTGCACTCTTTAAGTTGGTCATGGCGATTGTCATGGCATACGATGACGAATTGGTTCGTTTGGAAAGAGATACGTCTACATCAAAAATATCATCCACACGGAAAGATCTAGCAGCTAGCTCCCTGATTACTGGCTGGCTGATGATACTGGGCTGCTTCTCCTGAACAACTTCTTCGACGGCAGACGCTACCGTATCTTTGGGATTAGTCTCCAAATTTGGTAGCGAAGCGGGCTGCTCTGTGGACTCAGCCAATATTGATTTTTTTTGGGCGCTTTCTTCAATTGCTGTTGGCAATGGATTAGTTTCCACGACGGGGGCGTGATTTTGCCGGGTCAAAGAATGCGCTTTTTCTAAGGGGGCGGCTGGGGGATCAAAATATAGAGTTTTAAATAAAATTAAAGTCGAGATGACACCCCAGAGCATGATGATTGGTAGTGAGAAAAATAATAGTTCAAATTGGAATCTTGATAACAAGAACTCTTTTGGACTCGAATTTCTTGTTGCAGCAATTTGAATTTTTACAAAGTACTTACTTGAAGAATTTGTGGCCACAGGTCACTCCCCAGTCTTACCTTCAGCCTCTATTATAGCGTGGATTGGGTTTGATCGTTATGTTGGCAGTTGGCAGGAAAAGAACATCAAATTTTGAATTTTTTACAAAAAAATAATAAAAAAGTTGTCAGATTAGCTGGTTAAATTTCTCACTCATCCATGACCTGGACGATCAAGCGGCCTTTCATAAGAAAAATGTTAAGAAGCGGTCCGCATTACCGATAAATGGGGCGTTAGAAAGGAGCCCGTCTCATGCGAGTTGACGTGTTAGCCATTGCTTTAAAAACAAAATACACCACGCGTGATATTTTTTGCGCAGTAAGTATTTTAATTTCCCCAATTTTTAGCGGTTGTTTTTCGACAAGCGTTTATAAGTTTCAAAGTCAACCGCCAGAGGCTACTGTCTATTATGTTAATGGAGCTGATAAAAATCTAATCGGCGTGACACCAATTGACTATGCCAAGACGGCTCTTCCCGCAGATGCCCCGTTTACGTTAATCTTTGAAAAATCTGGTTATGAAACGCGAGAGGTTTCGGTTTCGCCGACAGATAATAGTCAAACGACTATTCGCGCTATCCTGAAGGCTTCTAAAGAGCCATTTACTGACGCAGGGACCAAGCGCGTCCGCGATGTGTTGCGAAAGATTTTCGAAATTCAGGAGCTAACATCAAGACAGCGTTTTGCTGACGCGCTGGCGGCGCTTAATAAACTCGAAGAAACCGAGCCAAATGTCGCAGAAATTTACGCTCTGAAAGGTAGCATATATCTTATGCTGAATGATCCGGCACAAACCAAGACGCAGTGGGAGAAAGCGCTCAAGATCGATCCGAGCCTCGATAATCTACGTGAGCGAATTAAAAAGCTGCCCAACACAGCGAAGGCGGTGACTCCATGAGGCGAACAAACCGCTCGTTAATTTTTGGTCTTTTGTTTGGCGTTATTGCGATCGCAACAGCCATAATTTATGAGATTGATGGTATGAGTGCGAGAGTTTTTCTTCATCCAGTTGGCTTGGTAGCAGTTTTTGGAGGGCTGATTGCAACCGCGCTGATTTCTGCCCCGCTGCACCAACTGCAAAGAATCTTGCAACGTACCTGGTATGTAATTCTGTATCCTCGCAATAACTATTTGCCAAATTTAAGGGAGTCCCTTTGGGTTTCTGTTGGACTTAGTCGCGACTCACAATTCATAGAGGTCAATAGTACGAAAGTTCAAAATGCCATGCTAAGAGACGGTCTTTCCCTGATATCTATGGGCTATAAATCAGAGGATATTCGAAGACTGCTGGAGGTCAAGAAAGACCAAAATGAGACGTCTCTCGGGGAGTGTTCCGTTTTCTATTATAGCTTGGCTAAAATGGGCCCGGCGTTTGGTCTTCTAGGAACGCTTGTGGGCTTAATTATCATGCTTTACTACCACATGAGTTCAGGGAATATGGAGAAGATAGCAAGCTCCATGGGCATAGCACTGACTGCTACTTTATACGGCGTGGGTGTTGCAAACTTAATTTTATCGCCGCTTGCGGATTATCTTCAGTATAACGCTGACCACTGCGCCATGCAGGACAATATGATTATTGAAGCCGTGATTCAAATTAAAGAACGTCGGCATCCTGTATATTTATTGCAGGCACTGAAGGCTTACATGCCTAGGGAAGATTATGCTGATGTTGATAGACTCCTCCAGACGGAGCTTTTGCGCCCGGACAGTGAATCTGGAGCGAAAGGGGGGAGTGGCAAAGCGGCCGCCTAATACATGAAGAAGCTTTATTCACAAACTAAGATAAGTGTGATTAAAAAACGTGAAGTCGAAACGTGGATTTACTCCTATGCCGACTTGGTCACCAATTTGCTTGCGTTATTTGTGATGCTCTTCGTATTGAGCAATAGTTCCTCAAAATCACGTGCAGATTTTATCCGCGGCCTAGAAGATTATGTCAGAGAAAAGTCCTACGCTACCGGTCGTCTTGGTGGAGGGAAAAGTGATGTTGACGAGTTTCGCCAATTGATCGTCGACGCCATCCAAAAAAGTCAATTAAGTGGTCAAGTGTCTCTGACTAAAAATCGGACTGGGATCGAATTGACGTTTGAGAGTGCCATAGTTTTTGATACTGGAACAGCCAAGTTACTACCAGAAAGTCTTTCAGCACTAAACCAAATTGCTCCAATCGTTTCTGCATTGCCTAAAAAGTATTATCTGATTGTTGAAGGTCATGCCGATAGTCGGCCTGTGACGTCTGGTGTTTATCCGTCAAACTGGGAGCTGTCATCAGCCCGAGCCGGTGCAGTTGTGCGAGCGCTGCAGAACGCCGGAGTTGCTGCGGATCGGATGCGCGCTATCGGGTTTGCGGATACGAGACCCATAGATCAAGATCGCGAATCTGTAATGAATCGCCGGGTCGTCATCAAAATTGATGCCGATGCTGCCGGAGGTGGGGGATGATTAAAAAAACACCTCGCCTAAGGCATGTTATTGGTATTTTGTCGGCATGCTTTTTGTCGATGTCGGCCGACATTGCTTTGGGTCAAGTGGGTGGTAAAGATATCTTGGAACAACGATTGCACTCCAAGCTGGAACGCATTTTGAATCCCGATGAGTATTTACTTGATATCAGGCTAAAGTCCGATGCGAGTGGTGCAACGGCACCGGTTGATAGTTTCCTGCCCGGTCTGCAAGTTTTAGGCCCAGTCTATGATGGTGAGGATAATGTCGGTCGGACGATCGTTCTAGGCGGCAATGCTGACCTTCTGCTGATTCTGGATAAAAAAGTCTCAAATGAGCGAGCTCAAGTGGCCCGTGACATCGTGAGCAGAACCATCGATGCTGAAGGGCTCAAAGACACGGTCAAGGTTTCAAGCCAACAAAGAGATATCAAGAAGACTCCTGAGCCGCCTCCGGCACCGCCATTACCGCCCCGAGAACCATCGTTTTTGGAACAGCTGGTGCAAGAAAAGGATTTCCTTTCTAGAGCTTTGCTAGTTTTCTGGGGTGGTCTGGTTTCATTAATGGCTATCTACTTCCTGTTGCGCAGATTTTTATTGGCTCCTGATAGGCCAGATTCCGATAACAGGCCCGCCCCAATGGGCAGCGGAGGCTTGCCGCCGGTGACGACGGGTGCTGAAAACCAAAGCGCTGCTTCCAAGCGTTCCGAAAAAACCCGTGAAGAGCTTTATTCAAAAGATGAGGCGTTACTTGCGGCCATTAAAGAAATAACTGAGGAATCTCGCAGTCAGCCGCAAAAAGCTGCCAGAATTTTGTCTAGATGGGTATCACAAAGTACTGAGCTATCCCGCGCTGCGGCTTTATATCTTCGAAATTGCGATATTAAGACTGTAGAATTAATTTGTCAGGCGATGCACCCGTCCGACCTAGAAAAAATAATTGCTAACAAGATTGAGGATTTCGAGCCCTTTGGCACAGAAAATCAGCGAGTAATTGAAAGAATGAGAGCTGACTTGGCAGTGCTTGCATCGGAAGTGGTGCTTCGTGAACGACCAGATCCATTGAACTTCTTACGAAGACTAAGTAACGAAGAAATCAGAAATCTTTTGGACGGTGAGACCGAGGAAACCGTAGCCCTCGTCGCGTCGCAGCTCCCGGCACATCGACTACAAAAGTTTTATGATAGTGTACCGCCAGAGGCAGTGAAGGCCATCGTTTCAAAATTATCATCGTTGAAAAGTGCATCTGCGCGAGATTTTGAATCTTTGCAAGCTCTTCTGAATAATAAAATCCAAATCTTGGCGAATAACCTGGTGAATGAAAAAGATTTGCTGTCATCCATTCAGGCCACAATCAAGTCCCTCGCATCACCGACATTACAGTGTGAGCTTGCAGAAAATCTACGCATAGAAAATGCCGGTGTCTATGAGAAGGTCCGACCAACAATTCTACTGCCCACTGATCTGCGATTCCTGCCAGGGCGGGTAAAATCTCTTCTCGTTCAGTCAGTAGATGCCGATGCCTTAGGCGTAGCGCTTAGTGGCTTAAAAGTTTCTTTCGACCTATTATTAGAAGGTCTGCCCCCGGCCTATCAGTCGGTATTTGTTGATGCTCAGTCTCGCCGTAGTGAGACAAACGTGGTCAATGAATCGTGGCGACGCGTAAGCGCAGTCTTAGAAGAGATGTTGGTTGCCGGCCTGATTTCCAAAAATGAAATTACCTTTACCATCCGCCGTGCGGAAGAGCAGACTCAAAAAGATTTAGAGTCGCAAAGTCAACGGGATGATCAAAAAGACGGTTTCGGTCGTGGCGCTGCATAATCAATTTTTAGCGTTAGTCTTCATATCTATCTCGTCAACTACGGCGATCGCCGAGACGATCGATGTAAAGCTCAGTCAAGACCAGATTCAGGTTGTCAGCTCAGCCTATGAAAAATCATCATTCAGTGTTTCCGCGATCTCAGTTGCCTACAGTCGGCAATTTATGGGCAAATGGTCGGGCTTCGCAGAGTACCGTAATACTGTTGATAATTCACTTTCAGCAGGCCTTGTTGGTTTTGCGTTTGATACGGAAGAAATCATGACAAAAGGCGGCTTTATTTCTGGCGATGGAACGCCGGAAATTGCAAAAATCCCTATCTGGCTCACTAGGTTTTCCCTCGGTCTTGGCGTTTTTCGGCTGGTAGATGTTTTAAAGAGCAATGACCGCTCCCTAGGTAGTCGTAATTTGGTTCCGGTCAAGGCATCACCCTTCGGAATTAAGATTGGGATTTCAGTCCAAAGATTTTTGAATGAAAACTGGGCCGCATCCCTTGGCGGTTCCTATATTGTTGCCACCGCTGGGGATTTTGGAGTGTCCTCGGTGAGTCTCCATATGGGTGCAATGTATAACTTAAATTGATGATTTTTATTAAAAGCTAAAGATTGGAAGCCCAGCCCAAGACCTCGGATTGCTAAAGGTGGGTCGTTTGCGTCCGATCCCTTCTGAGTAAAGAGTGCGTTGAAGAAAGAGGTGGCATCATGAATCTATGGAATCGCTTGGCTCTAATGTTGATGATTGGATGTTTTCCTTTTGCCGTATATTACTTCTCGACGTCGTCCGCTAGCGTTCCGAAGAAAAAGCGTCAAGCCCCAATTGCGATGCGGGCGGACGAAAAAATTATGGATGTAGCCGTTTCAGAGATGAATCGTGGCGTTGAGGCAAAAGCAAAAGAATTACGTGAGATCGAGGTCAAGATTCTTCAGAATAAGGGATCCATTCTCAAGCTAGAAGAAGACAAGCGAGCTTTCGTCAACAATTTGGAGTTGATTCAGACTCAGATTGCTGAGGTTATTAAAAATGCTCGTGCTGGGCGCGCGTCCCCGCGGTAGTGATCACTGCAGCCCCCGTTTAAGCGTCAGGATTAAATAGTCCATTTGCAGCTTGGTTTCCCCGAGTTCACTTGGGAACCTGTGGACTTCACTGCCGGCACTCAGCATGGCAAACAAATCCTTTTTAATTTTATAACCGATATCCAAAGAAGGGCTGAAGGCGGGGTAAAATCCAACCGCTGAGATGTACAAAGGGGCTGTATGAAGCGCGGGTGTAAGAATTACGCCGTTCCTGAATATTTTGTGCAAGGAAATACCAATGAGTGGAGTCAGAACCTGTGATGGTATTAGTACGGCGTCATTTGCTGTGCCGACAGGTTGGGACTTTTTATTTTCCTTAATCGTTGAGTGAAATAATTCCGTGCCAAGAGACGCTCTGAATACCAGGGACTCATCTACAAAGTTGTGGTCATAAAACCCAGTTCCACGAACGGTAAATGTTTGCGGCACTACGGTCTTACCAGCATTCGTATAAAGTAAGTTTGCTCGCAGGCCAAATTGCCCCCATAGTTGACGTTTTTCTATGCCAAGCGTTGAGACCAAACGTTCGCCTCGCTTTTCGCCAGGTACCTCCCTTCCGTATCCGAGACCTCCTCCTGCACCACCGTCGATCGTTGTTTTTTGAACGAGGAATGGGATATCTGTAATAAAGATTTTAAGTGCCTTTTGTGAAAAAACTGCCAATACAGAGTTATAACTTGTTGGCAATGCAATGAGACGTGGATTCTTTGTTAATATGATTGGAAAAGACTTCAAAGTTACTTTTTTTCTGCCCGGTACTTTTAACTCAATTATGGACTCGCTTGTTGACTGAGTCTCGATGGCAAACCAGCCGGCCTCGTTGAAGGTGACTGGATTCTCATTAATCGTCATACGGGTCCGGCTAATAATTTGTTCCAATGTCAGGCCGACTGCTGAGGTCTTTTCCTTAACCTGCTTTGGAGCTGCCGCTGTTGTGACTGTGGGTTGAAGGGCCAACTCAATTTTGATACCCGATTCAGTGATGATTTGGCTTGAGATTGCAATGGGTCCGACGCTGCTTTCAATGGCTTGCGCGACTTTTTCAGCGCAAGAGTCCGCATCAGGGCCTCTTAAAATTTTGACGCTGTTAACCTTGCCTTTCAAGCTGGAGATTAGCGTTATGAAACCTTCTACCCTTGGACTTTTCAAACACTTATTAAGCTCTTCCGGCCGAATTTGCATTGAGGCGAGGGTTCTGGAGTTGGCGGCGGGTGAGCTTAGGCCCTGTCCGGCCCCATCAATTGGGTTGGATTTGTCATCTAAATCCTGTTTTTCATCATCCAGCTCAAGGTTGATAGTTTTCTCGAAAATCCGAAACTCAGTGGGGCTTATTTGGCCGTAGAAAAAACGCGCCGATGGCCCGGGGCTTGGAGTCTCGATCATGAGCCTTTGTGCCAAGGAGGCGTCGGCCATGAAAAAAATCAACAGTAAGATCGGTGTGGTGATTTTATTTAGGGGGAATCGTAGCAAAATCTTTTGTAAATAAGTGTGCTGCGCCTTTGGATAATTGTTCATGGTTCAGATCCCTAGCCACAAACTCACGGAGCCAACAAGGGCAAAACCCCTCGTGCTACCGGATCTTGTAAGACGCTCAGGGGGATCCGACAGTCCACTTTCAGGGTTGCGTTTTGTTATAGTAACTTGCGATCGCGAGTTTAGTGGGATTAATACCCCCAGCTTCACAAGCGAGGCTTCGACTCTAGTGTTTAATTGGTCCTGAGCATTGCTGATAGGTCGTGATGGTTTCGCCCAAATCCAACCAATGGATGGGGTTACCGTGAATTCTCTAACGGAGACCTTGAAGTTTTGCTCTAGATACAACGTCTGGCTTGTTGTGCTGTCGCGAGCTTGTTTGTTTCCACCGATATTTTTTCCAGATAAGTCTAAGTAACCGCCTGCTAATGATAGAGTCGGACCAGAGCCCGACCTGAGATCTGTTCCAGGAAAAGCGGCACCGTATTCAATGTCGAGCATTGTGCCGGAATAGTCAGCGTCGAAAACTCCATTTCGCGCCTTTCCCCATGGGCCTGATAGCACATGTAAGCGACCACAGAGCCAAATATTTCCTCTTGTCCGGCCGTAACCAACCGTAAAAGACCCAGCTGCTCCGTCCAGCTTTGATTCGTCGGGGAGAGTTTTATTAAACATCATGATGCTGGAATCGAAGGTCCAAGTGACTTCTCGTGGTGGAGGGGCAGGAGTCCCTTTTAAGGGTGACGTTTCTTGTGTGCTTGCGGGCGATAAGTCAGCACACAAGCCCGTTAAGAACGTAATGACGAGATGTAAAATTATCCGATATTTATACTTACAAACCAATTTTGGGGTCTGGATACTGATTGGATGTTGTAGGCCGATCACCATGCTCTTTTCTCGAGGTTGATTCGGTTTGTAAAACTGGATTTTTTTCGCCATTAGGCTTTATGAATCTTATAATGAAAATGGACAGCTCGTACATTAAATAACATGGTATGGCCATTCCCAACATTGAAACGGGATCCGGAGGAGTAATAATCGCGGCGATTATGAGAATAATGACGCAAGTTACGCGGCGCTGGGCAGCTAAGGTTTCTGCCGAGACAAGGTCGAGTAGGGCTAGCAGCACAAGTAG
>JBAXLR010000124.1:0-8870 GCA_037134655.1 bacterium
CAAGATGGCTGGCGAGCTGGGGCGCAATCATCCTGACTATCTTGAGAGTGTGGTTTCTGTCTCAGCGCCAATTGATCTACATGCTTCTTCTCTTCGCATCAGTGCGCCACGAAATCGGCTTTTTGATTTTTATTTTGCTAATCATCTCGTAAAGCATGTGCAGGTTGAAAGCAGACGTCATCCTGATAAGGTGCCGTCACTTCCGGATGGTCTTCGTACCGGAAAAATAAGCTTAGCAAAATTTGACGATCTTTACGTTGCGCCCACAAGTGGTTTCAACAGTGGACGTCATTATTACGAAATGTGCAGTTCACTTCCTCTTTTAGATTCAATTCGGTGTCGCCACCTCTTGCTAGCGTCAGAGGATGATCCAGTTATTCCTTTTGAGACGTACCGAATGATCCAAAAAAAGTCCAATCGCGACTTGATCATAACCAGAAAGGGAGGTCATGCGGCCTATATCTCCCAGAGGCTTGATCCTGACTATGGAAGGTTTTGGATGGACCGTATAATCGTAGAATGGGTGCTGGGTGGGTCGTACTCGTGAAGAGGTGTTAGTGAAGCGAGCCTTTGCATCTTTGGAGTACCCGAACTATCGGCGATGGTTTACTGGCCAATTAATCTCAATGACCGGCACATGGATGCAGACCACGGCGCTGGCATATCTTGCGTTTGAATTGACAAGGTCATCCACTTTTCTGGGCCTTATGGCGTTTGCGCAAGGTTTCCCGACCTGGATTTTTATGATTTATGCGGGAACGGTCGTTGATAGAATTTCTAGGCGAAAGATTCTTATAGCTAGCCAATTATCGATGATGGCGTTGGCAATCCTCATGGCTGTATTAACAAGTTTGAAGCTACTCGAACCTTGGCACATCTTGGTCATGTCTGGACTTTTGGGGTTAGCAAATAGTTTTGATGCACCAGCAAGACAGTCTTTTGCCAGTGAACTTGTTGAAAGAAAGGATTTGACTAACGCGCTGGCACTCAATGGCGCCTTATTTAATCTTGGATCAACCGTAGGACCAGCAATCGCCGGGATTATGTATGTGCTGTATGGACCAGCTTTGTGCTTTGGCTTTAATGCAGTCTCCTTTCTTGCCGTTTTGATTGCGCTCTGGCGCATAGATTTGCCTAAACGCGAGCCTATGCCCAATCACTCATCTGTTATGGAGCAGCTTAAAGAAGGGGTGGTCTACGCAACCAGTCATAGGATCATTGGTGTTCTGATTTTTTTAGCAGGAACCATGAGTTTATTTGGTGTTTCAGTTGTAACCATTTTCCCAGCGTGGGCCGTGCATCAGTTGAATGGCGACGCTAGGGTGGCTGGCTATCTCCAAGCTGGCCGAGGATTGGGCGCTGTCGCGGGAGCATTGGCGGTGGCATATTTTGCATCGGGGATGATGCGTGGTCGCTGGGTCAGCCTTGGAGTGATTTGTCTTCCGCTCACGCTCATTGGTTTTTCATTCTCAAAAGATCTAAGCATCTCGTTGTTTTTTGTGGCTCTTCTGGGGATATCCCAAATTATGATTCTTAATTTGTCCAACAGCCTGATTCATTCCGAGGTTGAAGATCGGCTGCGTGGACGAGTGGCCAGTATTTTTGGACTGACATTCTTTGGGCTCATGCCACTGGGTGGTTTGATCATGGGTGCAATGGCAGAGAGGTTTTCCGAGCCAGCAGCGGTAATTCTTGCTGCCGTTGCATTTGGTGTTTGTGCTTTCACGGCACTCACCGTTCGAAAGCATCTGAGAACAGTTTCCTGATTTATTTTGGCGGCTATCGCTCGATTTTTTGTGTGATTTTTGATGAATAAGGTGCCGGTGGTGGGGTTGGATTGGCGAGGGCCCAAAGGAGGCCCGTGCTTTTACAGGGGTCATTTAAACCGCTGAGATATCAAATTTTTTAGTAAAATTGGTGACTTTACCTGTTGGACATGCTACATCAACGAGCCCTTTTAGGACGGCCTCGGTGGGTTGATTTAGGGCGATATCTTTTGGGAGTTAAAGAGACTCTCTTGGGAGAAGATGCAAGTGAAACGACTGGAACCAATGGGTGACTTTAAGTTAGTGGGGTTTAATAACCTAACCAAGGCACTTAGTTTTAATCTTTATGATTTCTGCGTCGCTCGTAACGAGTCTGAACGATTGTCTTACGTTAAATATATCGCAGAGCGGTACAACGCCGAGCGTGTGACGACGATTTTAAAGGGTATCTGTGACATTATCGAAGCCAAGGTTTTGGCTGTTAGTGATCAAAACTATGAGCCATGGGGTGCCAGCTCCATGGTCCTTATGAGTGATGTTGCAGGGGGTGGGGACAGTCCTGATGTTGCGACGTTCAAGGCTATGCATCTGGATAAAAGCCATATTTGTGCCCATACTTACCCTGATTTTCATGGTGGCGGAAGTATCTGCACCTTTAGAATTGATATCGATATCGCTACCTGTGGTGAGATCACTCCTTTACGTGCCCTGAACTACATGATGGAAAATTTTGATAACGATGTTGTAGTCATTGATTATGTGGTCCGCGGATTCACTAGGGACTCCCAAGGCCGCCGGGTGTTCCGGGATCACACGGTCAAGAGCATTCAAGACTTTATTGACCCGAAAATCCTGAAGGACTACCACTGTGTTGATTTATCACTGCAGTCCGAAAATATTTGGCAAACCAAGATGCTGCGCCTAAATCAGGACGTGCAAACCTATTTTCCGGCAAAAGTCGACCCCAGTGATCCTGAGGTGAAAAAATATATGTCAGAGATCAACCGAGAAATGCGGGGTATTCTGCATAATTGGCCTGATTAAACCCAATCGGGCTTGGGTATCTTCAAAAGTCTGATTGCCGAGGTTTTGGGCTCTGTGGTAACAATAGTCTGACTCGTAAATGAGCTAATTTAGGGGGTTTAAACATGGGAAGTATGTCAATCGTGCATTGGCTGATTGTGCTGTTTGTCGTGGTACTATTGTTTGGACCTAGACGTCTTCCGGAGCTCGCAAAGGGCATGGGCGAGGCCATTAGAGAGTTTAAAAAAGCTATCAACAACTCTGATCAGCAAAAGCCTCAGATTACGGATACGACTAAGTCGACGCCCAAGAATGATCGAGCATAACAGCCGAGCTGCCTAGATTTATTGGATTTTTAAAGCATCCACTGGACTGATTATTAATTAAGCAGTAAATAGAGGGTCGGGAGTTAATTCCGACCCTTTTTATTTACACCATTCAGTTAGCTACCTTCAGGGAGCCTCACATGTTTAAGAATCTTATTCTTTCATCATTGCTAGCTGTCATTAGCTTGGGAAATTCTGCATTTGGCGACACCAATGCGCCACTCACCACCGTCCACCATGTGGATATCCCCCGCTATATGGGAGTTTGGTATGAGATTGCGTCTTATCCGCAGTGGTTTAGTCGCAATTGTTACAACACTTCAGCAACCTACACGCTAAGAGCTGACAAAAAAGTCGACGTACTGAACCAATGCCATAAGGGCTCGCCCAAAGGTCGGGTAAAAACTGCAAAAGGCGTGGCTTATGTGGCCAACACGGAGACCAATGCAGAGTTAAAGGTTTCCTTTTTCGGTCCATTCTACGGTGATTATTGGATTGTAGAGCTTGGCGATGACTATGAGTACGCTGTTGTCAGTGAGCCCGGCCGCAGCACCCTTTGGATTCTCTCAAGAACGACCCAGATGGATCAAGGCACTCTGGATGCTCTGCTTGACCGGCTGAAAAATATCCACGGTTTTGATTTGAGTAAGCTGAAATATACGAGAGGCTAGCAAGGCGCTAAATTTTCAGTAGCCGCATGTGGTCGCTCGAAACTTCCCCTGTCGTATTCATTTATGGATTGGCGACTCTCGATGTAAGCCAACTGTTGCCGAGTAGTCCATTGATATAATATTGCCGGGTGGCTTTCAGCCTCTGAAGGCGTGCGAGATCATCGTGATTGGCCAGCTCTGAGGATAAATCGCGGTCATCTGCGGCGAAAAAATTCGGACGTTGCTCTTCCCGTAATAAAATTTGCAGCGATTGGTCCTGGTAAAACCAAGTTCCATATTCGTATTGGATGAATCGACCGTCCCAGTTGGAGTCAAATAACGGTCCACCCATGAGCCAATCCACATCAAACTGAAGTCCTAAGAGCCCAAAAATTGTTGGCGTAATATCAATATGGGAGGCGACTTTTGTTTCGGCTGATTTCGGTAGTTTGCCACTTGGTTCGTAAACCATAATTGGGACTCGGTGACGGCCAGGGAGATTATTGTAGGCAGAATCGCTTGATAGAGATGTGTGGTCACCTGTGATTACAAAAATAGTGTCTTTGAACCAGCTCTTTTCAGCAGCGGTTTTGAAGAACTCCTGCAGAGAGTAGTCCGCGTATCCGATCGACTCATGAATGGGCAGTGTGCCTTTGGGGAACTTTCCCTGATGCTCCTTCGGTATCTTAAATGGATTATGGGACGAAAGTGTAAATATACCGGCCAGAAACGGTTGCGGCATTTCCGTGATTTTATCTAGTGAGAATTGCAAAAAAGGTTCATCAAAAATCCCCCAATGACCGTCGTCTTGCCTCTTATCGGGGTAGTCTTCGCGGCCGTAATAGGCATCAAAACCCGCCAGTTTGGCAAACACGTCAAAATGCATACTGCCGGTGGAAGCTGCATGAAAGAACGAAGACTTGTACCCGACCTTACTGAGCTCGCGCGGTAACGGGCGGATTTGATTCGCGGCGTATGGTGATGTGATAAATGGTTGATCTCGCCAAGCTGGAATCGCAGCAAAAATAGCGGGTATTGCGTCAATAGTGCGTCTACCGCTGGCAAATGAATTTCTAAAAACCACAGACTTCGTTGCCAGGGAGTCAAGAAACGGCGTGTAGCCTCTACCCTGATTATAAAAACCCATGTATTCGCAGGCGAGACTTTCCACGATGATGATGACAACGTTTTTACCTTTGGCTTGTCCCCCATCATTAGACTTGATTTTCAGAACCTGCCGCACGTCATCCATATTCGCGAAGTCATGAAAGGGTTTTAAAGTCTGCGCTGAAGGTGTGCGTAGCACCGTGATGCCGGAGTTAAGCACGGCGTTGGCCAGAGTAACGGGCTGATGAGAGTAGGCGTGGGCTGGACTTAATGGCTTGGTCTGCCAGCCACCTCTGATAAGAAGAGCGGCTAGAACACTCCAGAGCAGCGCTACCCTATAATCGTTAATGCGTGCGCGGCCTGGCCTGTGGCCAAAATCCTCGCTCCACGTCTGCCAGCCCATTGCAACTACAATTCCAATCGTCAAAAATGTTAGCTGCCAGTAGTCAAGCATAATCCCAAATGCCTGCTCCTGCACATCTCCCATAATCGCGAATAGATCCAGGGTGCTCCTTCGTCCGGTAAACATAAACATTCGACTATCAATGATGCCGAAAATTATGAGGGGAATATTAGTCGCAAAAAATATTACGCCGATCATCCGGTTCAATAATTGATTTGATTTTTCAGCCTTATCTGCAGCGGGTTTGCGCCACCAAATTAAATATTCTAAGCTATAGTGCGCTGCAATGATGGGTGTGTTTATGGTTGCAATGGTGCAAAGGTCAAATCGCAGTCCATCTAAAAAGGCCCACAGCCAGGCTGACGCCGAGACGGTCTTTAAAGATTCAAAGTTAAAGAAGACGAACAGTAGCCGCTGAAAACTGTAGATCCCAATGAGCCAGAAAAGTCTTCTATACCAGATCGTCATAATTAATTTTTACGCTTAAACATAAACATTACCGTTTTGCGGAAGATCCACTCAGATTCAGTGAGGATGACTTTCTAAATAAATCGAGGCTGTCTCTTTCGATCCCCACGAGAATGCCTAGGCTTGTGCAAAACATGATTAGAGCAGTTCCGCCGTACGAGAAGAACGGCAATGGAACCCCCACCACCGGGAAGAGACCCAAAACCATGGACGTGTTGATCATAAAGGATACGAAAATGATTCCAGTCATACCAATAGCCAACAACGTCGAAAAAATATCTTTACCTTGCTTGGCGATAGCTAGACCCATGTAAACCAGTGTTACGAAGAGTGCAAACAAGATGGTCGCACCCAGGAAACCATGTTCCTCAGCGAAGACGGCGAATATAAAGTCAGTGTGCCGCGCCGGCAAAAATTGTAATTGGGTTTGCGTACCTTCCAGGAAGCCCTTGCCCAGGAACTTTCCGCTACCAATGGCGATGAAGCTTTGCAGTGCGTTATAGCCTGTGCCACTTCTATCCATGTCTGGATTAATCAGGTTTAGGACTCGCAGTTTTTGATAATCATGAAGGACAAAGAACCAAGCCACGATTAACAAGCAAACGACACATGCGGCGACGATGCCGAGGCTCTTAGCGTTGATTCGTATAAACCCAAGCTGGCACGCAGCAATTAAAGCACAGACGCCTGCGGTTCCAAAATCGGGCTGAGCAAAGATTAGTACAAATACCACACCAACGATGGTGGCTAGCGGCACTAAGTCTCTGAGTGTATAAGGCCGAGCAAGGCGTGACGTGTGAAAGAACTTGGCAACCACCATGGCAACGGCGATTTTAGCGAGTTCTGATGGTTGGAATACGATAGGGCCGATCTTCAACCAGCGCTGTGCGCCCATGGCGATGCCGCCCATCACATCAACGAGAACTAGCAGAAAACAGACGATGCCAAAAAACCAATAAGCATAGGTATTGTAGTGACGTGGTGGAATGAGCCATCCGCAAACGAAGAAGCTCGCTAACGCAATCACTAAATTCTTTAGCTGAGACCAAAACAAGCTCGTTCCCATGGCGGCGCTGTAGAGATTGATCATACCGATGACGATAAGGGCAAACATGGCGAACATGATGATCTTGGACCAAATCAGTCTTGGTTCCTTGATTTCCTGTCCAGGAACCAAAAGAACCGGCTCGTTCAGGACAACTGTTTGTTGGCTGTGCAGATCTTTAGACTCACTCATAAGTTGATCCTCTGCCTGTCGAAGGCACATGCGCCCTTTCGTCTGATGATGGCGATTTCTTGAGTGCTCTGGTTGCTTCGGTGGCATCTTTAAGTTTGCTCTCATTTGTAGGCAGAGATCCCAAAGCAAGCGAGTCACGCTGTTTTTTAAGTTGAAAGTAGGCGTTTAAAATCTCGCCTGCCACAGGTGCCGCTGATGCACCACCTCCGCCTTTGTCGTCATGTTCGCTTATGACGGCGACCACAACTTCAGGGTTCTCAGAAGGGGCAAAGCTTGCAAACATTGCGTGTTCCTTCCAAAGGACGGAAACGTCGGATTGATTCCTGTTTTTCTTCAAGTTTACCACCTGAACTGAGCCAGTTTTTCCTGCAACAGTGATACCCTCAACTTTTGCCTTTTTGCCGGTGCCTTCTTCGTCATTGACGACGGCTTCCAGGCCTTTGCGAACCAAAGCGTAGTTTTCGGGAGAGATGGCATCGGTCGTGCGAATCAATTGTGGTTGACGCTCTTCGATAACTTGGCCGAATGGGTTTGAGATTCTACGGATTAAAAATGGCTTCCAGATTTGTCCTTTGGTGCCAAGGGCTGCATATAAGCTTGCCATTTGTAGTGGCGTCGACAGATTATATCCCTGGCCGATGGCGATGGGTGGTGTTTCACCTGTGGCCCAAGGTTCTTTGTGAACAGCGAGTTTCCAAGCACTTGTGGGCACCAATCCGGGCCGCTCCATGTTCAGGTTAAGACCCAACTTAGCACCAAGTCCAAGTGCTCGGGCGTACTTGGCGATACGGTCCACCCCAAGGTCAATCCCGATATGGTAGAAGTAAACATCGCATGATTGCATCAACGCGGTGCGCAGGTTGACATATCCATGGCCCTCTTTTTTGTGACATCCAAATGTTTGGCTTCCTAGCGAGAAAGAACCATTACAATAGAATGTACTGGCGGCATTGACGATCTTTTCTTGCAGTGCGGCCAGTGCAACCACGGCCTTATATGTCGATCCCGGCGGGTACTCCCCACCGGTCGTCTTATCCAAAAACGGGTGCAAAGGATCGAGACTCAGGGCTCGAAATTCTTCGGATGTCATGCCCCGTTGGTACATGTATGGATCCCAAGTGGGCTGGCTTGTGATTGCTAGAATCGCCCCAGAGCGCGGATCCATGACAATAACGGCTCCATTTTTCCCGCTGAAGGCGCGAGTTACGGCCTTTTGTAATTCGAGATCCAAGGTCAACTCCACGTTGGAACCGGCTTGAGCTGCAACTTCTGGTAATTGCCAGTCTTCACGTTGTGAGTTTGAGGCGCGGCCAAAGGCGTCAACTTGGATGATTTTGTAACCACGTTTGCCGCGGATGTAGGACTCGAGTCTTGCCTCTAATCCCTGCTTACCAACAAGATCTCCGATGTTGTAGGGGTTATGGCGACTTTTTGAGTTTAGTTCATCGATCAGGGCTGGATTCACTTCACCAAGATAGCCAAGCATATGTGGCGAGATTTCAGCTTGGTAATCTCGTCGAGCTGTGGTTCGAACCTCGACCCCAGGCAGAAATAAACGGTTTGATTCGATGATGGAAATCTCATGCTGGGTGAGATTTCGTTGCAGAGTGATGGGCATGAAGCGGGGCTGAGCTTTCGCTTGCTTGAACTTCCTGTCATAAGTGTCGCGTGGGTGATGGAGCAATCGGGCTAAAACGTCGAAAGTTTTATCCTTATCCTTCATGTATTGGGGGGTCACGATCAAATCAGAACTTGGTGTATTGCCAAGTATGACTTTGCCATAGGCGTCATAAAGAACACCACGAGGGGCAGGGATGTCGATTTTCCTAATCCGATTATTTTCTGATACCCGGCGATAATATTCGCCACGGTAGAATTGGAGGTTCCAGA
>JBAXLR010000125.1:0-8830 GCA_037134655.1 bacterium
ATTGCTAGTGCGAGCTACCCTAAATTTGACCGCGACGAAAACGCCGTCGGCATTCGTAACATGGATGCGTTGAATCTCGTCAATTTTGACTTTTTCCCCCATTACAATCACGAGCCCGAATATGCCAGGGAGCTGCGCAAGCAAAGCACTCTCATCCAGCGGCCCATTTATGGGGTCAATGACGGCGGCGGGATCATCGTTGAGCGTGATCGTCTTAGCTTTTTTGGCAATGTCTGGGGACATGTTGACGGCAAGCAATTTGAAGTCCACTTAACAAAACCGGCAAAAAGACGTACTCGGGCATAATTTAATTAAGTAATTTCGGCATTTTACAACCCTGTGACTAGGGCTTGCACGAAATCTAAACAACAGGTATACCCCACCCCCTCTGCTTGTTCTAAAAAGCTCCCTTCTAAGAGCACGACGCGGCGACGTTTGGAGATGTTTAAATGAATAGTAATATTGAACTTTTAGCACCAGCTGGAAACCTAGAAAAACTAAAAACCGTACTTAATTTTGGTGCCGATGCGGCCTATCTAGGTGGGAAGGCCTTCAACTTGAGAGCAGGTTCCTCCAATTTTTCCATGGAATCCCTTAAGGAAGGCGTTGAGTATGCCCACGGACTCGGCAAACGCGTCTACGTGACGTTAAATATCATTGCCCATAATCGCGATATTAAAGGTCTGCCAAACTTTATCAAATTCTTGGGTGAAGTTGGGGTTGACGCTGTGATTGTGGCTGACATTGGCATCATGTCCCTGGTGAAGGAACATTCCAATCTGCCAATTCACGTTTCAACACAAGCATCTGCTGCCAACTGGATGACCGCCAAAGCTTTTAAGGATATGGGAGCAAAGCGCGTAGTGCTTGCTAGAGAGCTTGGCCTAGACGAGATCAAATCAATAAAAGACAAAGTCCCGGAACTTGAATTGGAAGTCTTCGTCCACGGCGCCATGTGCATGACTTATTCAGGACGCTGCACCATGTCAAGCTACATGACTCAGCGTGACTCCAACCACGGCATGTGTGCTAACAGTTGCCGATGGAAATATGCTTTAGTTGAGGAAAAACGCCCTGGTGTTTACTATCCAGTCTACGAAGATGACACTGGAAATTACCTCTATAACTCAAAAGATCTCTGCACAGTCGACTTCTTGGATAAGATCATCGACGCTGGCGTCTCCGGTTTGAAAATCGAGGGCAGAAACCGCGGCATTCTCTACGGCGCTACGACCGTTAACGTTTACCGAGCAGCCCTTGATCAATACAATAATGGCAACTTCGCCGTGGCGCCCGAGTGGATCGATGAGCTGGACACGTACCGTCACCGTGGTTACACCACAGGTTTTTTCTATGGAAAACTAGACCGACATGCACAACGCCTTGACGGTAAAAGTGATGAAAACTACGTCTTAGCCGGGGTCGTAAAAGAGGTCGTTGGACCTGGTCATTATCTCGTGACGGCGCGTAACAAGTTTCTTAACGAGCAGGAACTGGAGGCAGTACGACCTCGGGTTCTTACTAAGACCAAAATCACCGCGCTTAATATCACGAATCCCCAGAACAATAATCTCAGCCCGGACACCAAGCCAGGCTACGACTATCTGATGACGCTCGACACCCCACTTGAGGTTGGTGATCTTCTAAGGGTTCGCAGCCCTGAGCACGATCTCGAAGAAAATTAAAACTATCTAAAGAATCTTTGTCGCTGATAGCAGAGCGATAATAATTCCCATGATCGACTCGCCAGCAATGATGCCACTGGCGACCGGTACAATGTATTTCTTTGCCACTCCAGCTTTGTACCTCTCAAGAAGCAATGCCAGCAATGCTCCGATAAACATCCCTAAACTGTTAAAGAATGGGATAACCATGGCAAGACCAAGCCCCGTCGCAGATGGGAGAAGCTTTCTTCTGTTTTCTGGCATAAACCGTTCTAGTAACGGCAAAAGAATCCCCAAAAGACCACCAAACACGATGCCCCACTGGGCCGTATAATGGAGCGCGCCCACACCGTTGGCCAAGAGATCTGCTACGGCTTTCCATGTTTGTGCGGCCGGTGCTGGCCACTGATCAGTTCCTAACACGGATGCATCTGGTACCAGCAAATAAAATGCGGGAACAACCACGAGCGTACCTGCAAAAATTCCGAGAAACTGGGCGATAAACTGTTTACGAGGATTAGCGCCTAAAACATATCCACTTTTCAGGTCAGTCAATAAATCGGCTGCCGAACCTGCCGCACCGGCCGTCACGGCCGCAGTCATCAAGTTCGCAGCGACATTGGCTGGCGCCAAAGCACCAAACGATAACTGTGTAACTTTACCCATAGCTCCAATAGGAGTTATGTCGGATTCGCCTGTGGCACGACATGCAACAATTCCTAGGAAAAAAGTCAGAGCTACTGCTAACGACCCAAGCCAGACAGATGTATCGAAAAAGAAATACAACACACCGACACACCCGGCACCGGACAGCAGTGTCCCGATTGCAAACCAAGACGACGGAACTTCAATGGCCTCCATGGGATCGGCTTCTCTGTTGGCGCCGGCACTGAAAATGCGCGTAACTCCAGACAAGGCCCTGACCACCGTTCTCCATTGCATTGCAAAAGATGTCAGACCACTGGTCACCATTAATGATGCGCCTGCCCATGTGCTCCAACCCACGATAGCACGATAGCCAAGGTTATCGGCAGATATGGCACCGAGTTCAACCATCCAAGGGGCAAGAAAAAGATAGTTTATACAAGCTCCAAGCATTAGCGACCATGCCACGCGCCAGCCTATAATAGAACCAGCTGCGATCATGATGGTGCTCATCTCAAAGTTGATGGTCCACTTCGCAAGCGGAAATCCGCGAAAAATTCCTGGAAAGTCTAAATGCCCAGGAATTGAAAATGGTCTACCAGCATCGCGAAGCCATGCGACAGCGCCACCAATTAGCCCTGAATACGCCAATGCTCGCGCCTTCTGATTAGCTTCTTTGCCCTTGGCATGTAAACTTCGTAGGGTCTCAGCAGCGGCGATTCCGCTTGGGAACTTTAGCTGCTCAATGTTGATCATTTGACGTTTTAACGGCACCGCCATGAAAACACCCAATGAAGCTAAAAACAAAGTCCATAGACCCAGAACTGGCCAAGGCATATGATGCCCGGTAACCATAAGATAGGCGGCGATAGCTGAAACCATCGTCCCACCTGTGCTGTAACCGGCTGATGAGGCCGTTGATTGCATACAGTTGTTCTCAAGGATGCTCATCTCAGTTTTAAATAGCATCGGAAGAAGCGTATGAAGTGCTTTCCAGATGGAGAAGGAAAGAATGCAAGCGGTTATAGCCACACCTAAGCCCCAACCTGTTTTAAGCCCAACGTACAGGTTTGAAAGTGACATGAAGCCACCGAGCAGTGCGCCCATGACTACGGCTCTCGTGGTCAGCTGCGGAACACGGTCACCCTGGTAAACTTTGGCAAACCATTCTTTTTCAGTAACACCACCCGTGTCCCCGGCTTTAGGGGCATCAACTTCCACATGCACAGTCTACCTCGGCTTTTAATCCAATTGTTTTCTTTTAAAAAAGGAACAGATCTTGGGTGATTTCACCAGTCCAAAACGTACGCAAATACTAATGGCGCAACAATCGAGGCGTCCGACTCGATAATGTACTTGGGCGTTTCCTTTGAAAGTTTTCCCCAAGTTATTTTCTCATTGGGAACAGCCCCGGAATAACTGCCGTAAGATGTTGTTGAATCACTGATCTGGCAAAAGTAGCTCCACTTAGGCACATCTTTACCCATGTCCTGTTCAATCATCGGCACAACACAAATTGGGAAATCACCTGCGATTCCTCCACCAATTTGAAAGAAACCAATTCCCGAATTTCCGCAATTTTTAATATAATAATCACAGAGGAAAATCATATAGTCGATCCCGCTTTTCAGCGCCGATCTCTTTACTTTGCCTTCCATGATCCTGCCCGCGAAAATATTACCTGTCGTTGAGTCTTCCCAACCAGGCACAATAATGGGTAGGTTTTTTTCGCAAGCCGCAACCAGCCAAGAATTTTTTGGGTCAATTTGGTAATACTGCTTCAAAAGTCCGCGTTTGATGATCTGGTACATGTACTCATGGGGGAAATAGCTTTCGCCTTTTGCCGAAGCCTCCTCCCAAACTGACATGATGGCCCCTTCAAGTCTTCGAATAGCCTCACCTTCAGGTATGCATGTATCGGTCACCCGGTTAAGATGCCTGTCGAGCAAGGCTTGTTCAGCCTCGTCACTGAGATTGCGATAATTTGGCACACGCTCATAGAACTCGTGAGCTATAAGATTGTAAATATCCTCTTCCAAATTGGCACCGGTACAGGAGATAGCGTGCACCTTGCCCTGGCGTATCATCTCTGCGAGACTCAAACCCAATTCGGCTGTGCTCATGGCACCTGCTAGGGTGACCATCATCTTTTGGCCTGATGCAATATGGGTTTTGTAGGCTCTTGCTGCATCTTTCAAAGCGGCAGCGTTGAAGTGTCTGTAGTGATGTTCAATAAAAGACGAAATTGGGCCCATGATCGGATCTCTTCCTTATCTACTGGTTTTGATCTCTATATAACGGCCCCATTGATATATACGGTTGGCAGAGAACCCGCCAGAGTTTAATGAATTTTATGGGGTTGTTTTAAAGTGGGCCGATCATGTGCCGCGACTCGGTTCAAACCGTTCGTCAGCAAAATACTCTGATAGTCGCTCATTTAGCCATCTGTGAACCCGGGAAAAGTCCCCAAATCTGGTGTGTTTACCTTCCGCGCCAAGGAACACCATGGCCACGGTTGAGTTGTCAACCAGACGATTTAAAACCGTGAAACAATACCTTGCAATGTCCGTGTATCCGGTTTTGCCACCGATGACATCGACCCCTTTTCGCCCAATGAGTATATCGGTGTTACCGAGACTAAACTGGCGCGAACGACCGTCTTTCCACGCTGTGATGACGTCGCGTTTGGTCTGCATAATGTCATTCAAAATCCGAAATCTTGACGCCTCCAGCATCACTTTCGTGTACTCGCGCGCCGTCGATACGTTGTATTGGGATAGGCCGTTGGGTTCTGTAAAACTGGTTTTCTCCAGACCTAACTCCTTGGCTTTAAGATTCATATGCATCGCAAATTCCTGCAACCGCATGCCACAGCTGTCCATGAGTGCAGGCATAGCCCGATTGTCACTTCGCATCAAGGCAGCCTTGAGAATATCAAGGTTGGAGTAGCTCCAATTTGTGGTCAACTTGCTGTGATCTCCACCTTTAGCTAAATAGCGATTTTCAGCATTCATTTGGTGTAAGCCGTCCAATTTAAGGTGCTTACACTGCTCCATAAACACGATCGCGCTCATCAGTTTTGACAAACTTGCCACCGGCCGAACATCATCAGCACTTTTCTCAAAGATGACCTGCCCAACTGGTACTGAAATCACTATGGCACTAGCAGATGCGATCTTGGGGGGGCGCTGTTCTTGTGATGATACTTTTGCCAACGCAGCAATCGGCAAAGAGAGGGCGACAAATAACACTACAGCGGCAGCGCCAACTGCGGTCTGCGCATTTTTGGAATGTGTTTTAGAGTCTCGTATCATCAACCCTCGCTCTCCATTCGTTCCTTTTGGATTATCGGCACACTAGAGCGGCCCTTTAATCCCTTTAGAAAAAGCCTTTAGTCCTGGGTTTTCCCCATTGTTTTCTCGAGGTTACGAATTCGCTCCTCGAGGTTTTTCAGACGCCTCACGCCGGCAACCTCCCGACGCCATTGATTTGCCGGAACGGCTGGAAAACCCATGTATTCGCCGGCTTCCCGTAAGGACTTAGTCACGCCAGACAATGCACCAATGGTGATGTGATCACCCAACTCAACATTGTTGCTGACACTCGTAGCACCGGCAAGTACCGACCACTTGCCAATTTTTGCACTCCCGCCAATGGCAGCGCCGCTGCAAAGTATCCCATGGGGGCCAATTTTCGCCCCATGCCCCACATGAACACTACTATCAAGTTTTGTATCCTGCCCGATCAGGGTTTCCCCCATGGCCGCTCGATCCACCGTGCAGCCAGCACCTATTTCTACATCGTTTTCGATTCGAACGATTCCAACTTGGGGAATCTTTGCGTGACCGTCATCACCCTTGGCAAAACCAAAACCATCTGCACCGATGGTTGTATTGCCATGGATTAAAACTCTGTCGCCTATGACACATCCATCCTCAACGACCACATTAGCGCGCAAAACAGAGTCCGCGCCCAGTCTCACATCACGACCAAGATAAACACCTGGAAACAGGACACTGCGGTCACCAACAACTGCGCCTTCTGAAACATAGGTAAGCGGATAAATCGTCACACCACGCCCAATTTTTGCCTGAGGGCTAACAAAGGCCTCAGGATCAATCTGGCCAGACTCCATTCTTGTAGCCACAACCGCCTGTGCCGTCATGGCAAATGCCCAATATGGGTTTTTGTGTACAATCTGGGGCCGCGGACAATCTGGTAAGACTTTACCAACAATAACGGCGGCCGCTTTGGTCGTGGAAGCAAACCGAAGATAATCGGGGTTCGTTAGAAATGACACATCAGTGGGTAATGCTTTGTCGATTGGCCCTACCCCTCCTAGCTCCACATTTTCACTGCTGCCAGGAGGAACGTGCAAGCTGGCGCCTAAGCGACTAACCAATTGTTTAAGAGATATTTTCATGGATCAAGTGACTCCACTGCCAGTTGGGGTGCTAAGCCGATGTAGATGGATGGTGTCCAATCTTTCATGCGCTTTTTCTCTGCTGCGGGAATCTCTTGGCACCCTTCGATGGCAGCGTGAATCATCTCTTTAGTCACAATAGCTGAGCCTCTTGTGGCTACTTTAAGGCGCTCATAGGCATCAACCACACCAAAACGCCGCATAACGGTTTGCACCGGCTCGGCTAAGAGCTCCCATGCCTGGTCTAGCTCTTGGAGCATATGGCCTGAATTCAAAGTCACACGCTCAAGCCCACGACTTAAGTTTTTATAAGCAAGGACTCCGTGTCCCAGAGCGGACCCCCACGTCCTTAAAACGGTCGAATCCGATAGATCCCGTTGCCACCTGCTAATGGGGAGCTTTTGGGAAAAGTGCGACAAGAGACTGTTTGAGATTCCGAGATTACCCTCAGCGTTTTCAAAATAAATGGGATTAACCTTATGAGGCATGGTTGAAGAACCGACTTCGCTGGCGACGGTTTTCTGAGCGAAATAGCCTAAGGAAATGTAACCCCACATGTCCCTCGAAAAATCGATCAAAATAGAGTTCGTCAGATTAATAATGTCAAAGAACTCCACCATCCCATCGTGGCTTTCAATCTGGGTCGTCATAGGGTTCCATGTAAGCCCAAGCCTAGTCTCGACGAATTCTCTTGATACTGCCCGCCAATCAACCTCGGGGTAAGCCGCCCTGTGCGCATTGTAGTTCCCCACAGCGCCATTGAATTTGGCAAGTATGGGCTGACGGGTTAGACGCTCCATCTGACGTTTTAGGCGGTAGCTGAAGACAGCTATTTCTTTGCCCATTGTCGTTGGAGACGCTGGCTGCCCATGGGTCCTAGAGATCATTGCGGAACTTGCGGCGCTCCTAGCCAACTTCTGAATAGCCCCACTCAATGTTGACAGAGCAGGAATTAAAACCTGCCGTCTTGCTTCACGAAGCATTAAGGCGTAAGCCGTGTTATTAATATCCTCACTCGTACAGGCAAAGTGCACATGAGAACGAACGGTTGCAGATGCGCCTAAACCACTCAGCTTCTCTTGGAGCCAGTACTCGACGGCTTTGACATCATGATTGGTTTTACGCTCAACACTTTTAACTTCAGCAACAGCGCCTGCTGGAAAGGTTCCAGCCACCAAATCGTCCAAAAACTTTTTTTCAGGGTCGCCAAGCTTGAAGATAGCCACTTGTGGTGCGGCAAGCTGCAATAGCCAAGCCGCCTCTACGATAATCCGATACCTTGTCAGCGCACCCTCACTGACATAAACGGTCAAGTCTTTGAGCTCATCTGCATATCGCCCGTCCAACGGGCTGATGGCATCAAGACGAAAATCGTTCATAGAGTTAACTCCAAAATTATGGGCGCACCCGACAAAACTTTAGCTGCCATTGCTAAAATTCATTCAAGACTGGTGGACACACTCGTTCGTCCCAAGAGCATAGTCAAAAACCGCCTTGTGAACGAGAGAAAATCGCTTTTCTGCCTATTTTTTGTTCATTTTGTTAATAATACGCTTCGCCCATTTCTGCACTTGAATTAAGCCAGATGGACCTCTAGAACAGAAACCACTGGTAACTTCAGACTGTTGAAGCTGAAAATCATTCAAATTTGCCAATCAAGACAACCATGAAAGGGCGCTAAACCATGAGTCAAGTTAGTATCGTAGTGGGAGCTCAATGGGGAGACGAAGGGAAAGGCAAATGGGTTGATGTTTTAGCTGAAAAGTCCGACATCGTCGTTCGCTATCAAGGCGGCAACAATGCTGGCCACACTATCTGGATCGGCGGCACCAAATATGTATTGCACCAAATTCCCAGTGGAGTTTTTCAAAAGGGTTTAATCTCAGCTATGGCAGCAGGAGTGGTTATCCATCCCGCTGGATTGGTATCAGAAATACAAAAAATGACCAGCGCGGCTCAAACAGGAAATGGCGTTCAGGTCAAAATCACGCCTGAAAATCTTTGGATATCAGCGCGAGCACACGTCATTACACCATGGCACATCCATCTTGATGGCGCCCGAGAATCCAAATCATCAACCCCAATTGGTACGACCAAA
>JBAXLR010000126.1:0-8743 GCA_037134655.1 bacterium
CTCGCGTGTCGGCACTGCCATGCTACAAACTAAATTCAAAACGCGGCAGAAGTACGCTCACGGCTTTTTCAGCGTCCGATACATCGTCGGCCAGTAGCTCAATAGCAGCCCAGCGATCCTCCCGGATGGCCTTAGGATTACGCGCTAAGTCACTCGCTTTTTGAATTCTGGCGTCTGGATTGCCCCTGAGATTCTTAATAAAATCAAATAGTCCCACGAAAATATCTTCCTTATGAATGGGGGCAATTAGGCTAAACCGTATTACGGGGGCTCAGTCTAACAAAAAAACTGTGACCATCCCAAGTAAAAGGGCTAAACTGTGTAATTTGCAAGTGAAATTACTTCGAAGCCCATGGAAATCATAATATGACTCAGGTAAAACCGCCTTCCCCTAGCCACACAATCTCGGCCCTGGTTCTTGCGGCAGGCAAGGGAACGAGAATGAAAAGCGCAGTGCCAAAAGTCCTCCATCCAGTCATGGGTCAACCTATGGTGAAATGGGTCATGGATGTCGTTAAAAAAGCAGGCGCAACGGACGTTACCCTAGTCTTGTCACCAGAGACAAAATCATTCTCCGAATTACTTGACGCGCATCAGGACGTCCGGATTGCAGTACAAAAAACACAGCGCGGCACGGGTGACGCAGTGGCCGCAGCCACGAAAGCATACACGCAAGCCGTTTCACCCTCATGGTCTGACAGTCAGCTTTTGCGCGGTTCTCCATCCGCAGCTGATTGGGTACTCATTTGTGCAGGCGACACGCCCGGCATCAATGCGCAAACCATTCGCGATTTCATCGGAGCGAGTTTACGTGCGAGCAAAAAACTTGCGGTGCTTGGCATGAATGTCAAAGAGCCCAAAGGCTACGGCCGAATCGTCACCGGAGTTGATGGCGCAGTTACGAAAATTATTGAGGAGCGCGACGCCGATTCGGACGTCAAAAAAATAAAACTTTGCAACAGTGGCATTATCTTCGCCCAGGTTGCTTGGTTGTATAAACTGTTGGGCGGTCTAACACCCAATAATGCTCAAGGCGAATATTACTTAACTGATATTTTTTCTGCATCAGCTGTGGCAGGTGAGCCGGCTTTTGCATTCCAGACTGATTCTGAAGCTGAGTTCGCTGGCGTTAACGATCGTTCACAGCTGGAGCAGGTCGAACGAGCGATGATGCGTCGCAAAATCCAGGAGCTCATGGGACACGGCGTTACATTTCATTTGCCTGAAACTATTTATATTGAAGCTGATGTGGCGATCGAGCCGGATGCGAGGATTTACCCGGGTGCTTGCCTTGTGGGTAAAACGCGCATCTCGCGTAATTGTGTAGTTGGGCACGGTGCTTATATTGAGAGCACGACGTTAGGTGCCGGTGTTCGCGTGGGTCCACACGCCGTATTGATTGATAGCCATCTAAATGCGGGCGAGCGTATTTCGCCGCAAGCAAACTATTCGAACTTGCATTTATAAGGCGTCTGAGTAAAGGGTGTTACCCGAGGGGAATTTTCAATGTGTGGTGTGGTTGGGTTTGTTGGTGCTAGATCGTGCGTGCAAGTAATTTTTGAAGGTTTACAGCGACTGGAATATCGCGGCTATGACAGTGCCGGCATAGCGACTTTGGCAGATGGGAAAGTCTACACCGTTAAAAGTGATGGTAAATTGGCTCGACTCGAGCCGCACCTTTCCAAGCTTCCCACCAAGAGTGTTATAGGGATGGGCCATACGCGCTGGGCAACCCATGGCTCGCCTACGACTGAGAACGCGCATCCCCATGTTAGTGGTGGATTAGCTATTATTCATAATGGAATCATCGAAAATTACCGCGTCCTTAAAGAGCAGCTTATAAAAGAGGGCTATAAATTTCAGTCCGAAACAGACTCAGAGGTGGTCCTTCACCTTTTGGCCAAAGAACTAAAAAGTACGTCTGTGATGCGGGAAGCAATTTTACGCGTTATCACACAGCTCGAAGGCGCTTACGCTCTCGGTGTTTTATGGAGTGGTGATCCGGAATCTTTGTATCTAGTCAAACAGGGTTCTCCGGTGGTTATAGGGATTGGCGAAGGCGAAAATTATTTTGCAAGTGACGCCTTGGCTCTTCTTCCACTGACCAAAACCGTGATTTTTCTCAACGACGGGGAAATGAGCCGTCTGACCAAGTCCGGAGTCGAAATGTGGGGATTTAACGGAAAGCCAATCACAAGGGCACCCTCAGTTTTAAACTGGACGGCGGTGAGTGCAGAAAAACAGGGTTACAGGCACTACATGCTTAAAGAGATTCACGAGCAGCCCGCGGTGATGGCGAATATCATAGGCCGCCTTGTGAATACTAAAGATGGAGAAATTGACGGCAAGGAGCTGGGCCTTGATGGCATAGATCTGGCCCGCGTTAAAAGCATTGTTTATGTCGCTTGCGGCACCGCGTACTATTCGGCTTTGATTTCAAAATATTCGGTCGAGCAGCATGTTGGCGTGCCGGTCTCTGTCGAACTCGCCAGTGAATTTCGCTACCGCGATCCTTACCTGGACTCGTCTACCCTTGTCATCGCGGTAACGCAGTCTGGTGAGACGGCTGATACATTAGCCTGCATCAAGCACGCAGCCAAGATGGGCTGCCAGACATTTGCTGTCTGTAATGTTAGATTTTCCAGTATTCCAAGGGCATCGCAGTCGACGTTGTATATGGAGGCTGGACCAGAAGTAGGAGTGGCATCGACCAAGGCGTTTACTAGCATGGTTTTGTGTCACTATCTTTTTGGACTGGCTGTGGGTAAAAAACTTGGCAAGCTCTCACCAGCCACCTATAAGGCGGCAATCGAGTCCCTAAAGCATCTGCCGAGTGCGGTTGACCGAGCCGTTAATGCGGCTGGAATCATTGAGGAAGTCGCCAACAGATTTTACGAGTCGCCAAACTTCATTTTTATCGGCCGTGGGCCAAGTTATATGGTCGCCCTTGAAGGTGCCTTAAAACTCAAAGAGATATCTTATATTCATGCAGAGGGTTACGCGGGCGGCGAACTGAAACATGGCCCTATTGCACTGATTGATCGGCATATGCCAATAGTCGCAGTCGCGCCACAAGACCAACACTATGAGAAAATGATCTCCAACGTGGAAGAGGTCAGGGCGCGCGAGGGCCAAATAATAGGTGTGGGCGACTTACAGGATGATCGACTAAAAGGTCTTTGCGCCGACTTTATCCCGTGTCCGTCGATCAATGACTCCGCATTGCAAGCTGTGCTAAGTGTGATTCCATTGCAACTGCTGTCATATTATGTAGCTGTTAAGCGTGGGACAGATGTTGACCAGCCAAGAAATTTGGCAAAATCAGTCACGGTTGAATAACCAGACGAAAATGAATTTATAAACAGCATTATTATTTTCAGTTATATTTTTGGATGCAGGGCGAAAAAAATTGAGTTTGGATCTAATAGAAAGACTGAATCCTGCGCAAAAAGAAGCCGCACTGCATCAAGATGGACCCGCCGTAGTTTTTGCGGGGGCGGGTAGTGGCAAGACGCGCATCATCACAGTACGAATAGCCCGGCTGATTGATCTAGGTGTGTCACCTTGGCAAATATTGGCTTTAACATTTACGAATAAAGCCGCCAGTGAAATGCGTGGACGAGTCCTTGGACTTTGCCCGGTGGCGGATAAAACCCTAATCTCAACCTTCCATTCGGCCTGTGCCAAATGGCTTAGAGAATTTGGTCCAGAGCTGGGCTTCACCTCGGATTTTACGATTTATGACGATACGGATCAAAATTCCGTTATCAAAAAAATCATGCAAAGAGGCAATATCCGCCTCGACAAGGAAACCACGGCCGCCGAATTTCGCTATGCGATCAACCACGCCAAGACGCTAGGTTTGTTCCCGCAAGACAGGGATACGCACAAGACGGCCTTCAAGGAATTCATGCCTACCGCAGGCGTTGATGTGTATGCCGCCTATCAGGAGGCGCTGGCCCTCGCCAATGCCATGGACTTCGGTGATTTAATTATGAATATGGTTTTGCTTCTACGCACCAATGAGCGGGTGCGAAAATTGATGCAAACTCGCTATCAGTATATTTTGGTCGATGAGTATCAAGACACCAATAAGCCTCAAATTGAGCTCTTACGTTTACTTGCAGGTGCGCATCACAATCTTTTTGTGGTTGGGGATGATGATCAATCCATTTATAGCTGGCGTGGCGCGGTCCCAGCTAACATTATTGACTTTGAGAAAATGTATTCGAATGTGAAAGTTTGCAAGCTTGAACAGAACTACCGATGTTCCTCAAATATTGTGAATGCGGCCGCCGCTGTGGTGGCTAACAATACAAAGCGGGCAGAAAAAACTCTTAGAACGGATAATGCGCCGGGTGACTTGATTGATTTTAGATATGAAACGGATGGCGAGTTTGAGGCAGTGTGGCTTGCTGAAACCGTCAAGTCTGAGCGGCATGATTTTAATTACGATGATATCGCCGTATTCTACCGAACCAATAGCCAAAGCCGGGTGCTTGAGGATGCTTTGAGGAAAGAAAAAATTCCTTACCGAATTTTTGGCAACGTCCGGTTTTATGATCGAGTTGAGATCAAAGATGTCCTGGCCTATATCAAGCTAATAGTCAACCCAAGGGATGATGTAAGTTTTTTTAGGGCGATGAATACTCCTTCGCGAGGCCTTGGTGATACGGCTGAATTAGCCGTTGTCAATCGCGGCCGGGATAAAGGTTTGTCAGCCTATGAGGCGGCAAGAGAGCTCGCTGTCGAGTCCCTGCCGCGACTGTCGGCGAAGCTCGCGGGTTTTCTAGAAATTATAGAAGATTTAAAGCGCACTTTGGCTGAGGAGACTCTGTCAGACTTTATTGAGACCTTGTTGGACCGCATCAATTATTTGCCGTACCTTGCCAAAAAGTACCCCGATCAAAGCGAAGACAAACAAGACAACGTCATGGAGCTTGCAAGTGCAATCACTCAATATGTGGACGAGACTCCTGGCGCGACATTAACAGAATGGCTGCAGTCAGTTATGCTGGCTAGTGACGTGGAGGGCGAGCCCGGTGGCGTAAACCTCATGACTCTGCATATGGCAAAGGGTTTGGAATTTGAGCGTGTCTTTCTTGTGGGCATGGAAGACGGACTTCTGCCGCACTTTAATAGTTGTGACGATAAAATGGAATTAGAAGAAGAACGTCGTCTTTTTTATGTGGGGATGACGAGGGCAAAGAAAAAGCTATCATTGTCCGCGGCCTATATGCGTCGAACTTGGGGCCAAACTCAGGCCAATGACGTCTCGAGGTTCCTGCGGGAGCTCCCGCCGGACTATGTCAATATTTTGACGCCTCCTGGGGGTGTCGAAAATCCACTGGCTCCAAAATCTAGCGAGGAATCAGACGACTCATCGCAATTCTATGATTACTCAGATGAATCGGGTGATTTTTCAGAAAGTTTCCAACAAGCCATAAGACGTGGAATGAAAGTAGCGCATCCGACCTATGGGCGCGGCACGGTTGAGGAAGTAGAGTCAAATTTTGGTAGGACCAAAATATTGGTGCGATTCAAGGATGTGGGCCTTAGACGCGTTGAGCCCCATCATCTTGAGCCTGGCTCTTAATGAAACCAGGCCTCTGGATGGTATAATAAAAGTAATCAATTAACGTCTTTATTTGTGCGCCGAGGTCGTTTGTGGTCACCCGAAGGCAGGCCAGAAGAACCAGCGTCGCCGCTTTCTTATTGGAAAGGGGCGCGGGATTTTTATACGGTTTTGCGACATTAGTGATTACGGTTGGCATCTTTCGGGGCGAGACTTCCATATCGCGCTATTTCTCCTTGTCAAAGTCAAAGAGTATTTTGCAGGAGAGGGTTTCTGAGCTTGAAGCCGAAAATGCCAGTTTGTCGCAAGAGATCTTACGAATAAAAGAAAGTAAGTCGTACGCCCGAAAAGTGCTTCGCGACAAGTATCACGTAACCGATGAGGATGAGAAGATTGTTTACTATGCCGACTAAATTTCTCGGGTCTTTGGAGAGGAGTTTTAAAATGCGTATTGTTCATTTGATTGCGGTTGGCTCCATGTTGGCAGCTTGCGGCAGCGCAAACGTTAACAAGCTGTTTGGCAGTCAAGATGACTCCTATGCGAGCCTCTTGCAGAGGGCGCAATACGCCTACGATGAGGGTGACTTTTCTGAGGCTGAAAAACTTGCCAATAAAGCCTACGGTCGTGCCGAAAATAATGGTGATGCCGGTGTTTTGCTCGGCAATATTTATTTGAGCCAAGCCGGTATCGATATCTTTCAGCTAGTAAGTAAATTGTCGACACTATCATCAAGTTCATCTTCGGGAAGCTCTTCGTCAAGTGCTTGCAAAAGTTCATCAACCAGCGGCGGCCAATCGCAGTCGACCAGTAACGTGCTTGGAGAGTTAAGCTGCCTGATTTTAAGTCTTAGTGATGCTGATAAAGATGCCCTTGGTACTACTGATACAAGTTACGAGTCATTGATAGCCATTGGCGTTCCAAATGTTTACATTCCAAACGAGGTTAATGACACGCTGCGCGCAAATGTGTCAGTTCTCAATGCCCTTGATAAGGGCATTAAGGCTCTTTGTCCGTTCATCAATCGAGCAAATGTACTATCCCAATCGATTGATGAGAGACATGGTAATACGAGCCTTTGTCCAGACCGAACATCAACGTCATTTAATAATGCTAAAGCACATATTTCTTTTGCTCTTCTTCATCTGGTCGAAGCACTTGTCTTTCAGCAAGGCGTTTTAATTGACGGTGTTAGTAGCGCGGAGTCTTCTCGTACCGGTATACAAGGGATCTCTGGAAAAATTTCAAGCTATCAAGGAAATATTCTTACGCTGGCGTCCGCGTCCCTGGAGTTTGCAGAGGTGGTTGGCAAAGTATTTGATACAGATAATCCGAAATCGCAGATCGCTTTGGCGCTAAATGGCCTTATTATGGTGAGCCAGTCATTTGAAATCGCGGGGGTTCCGCCCTCAGTTACTAAAGTCATCACCGGGCAGCTGACCAAGATCCGCGAGACGGCCGCGTCGATTCCAGGTGGTGACTCAAGCACCAAGCAGAACCAGGCTCTGGCTGGCCAGATTAACCAAGTTTACGCGAATCAAATGGCACAGAAGATTAATTCCGCATGTCCATCCGTGGGTGGAAGTTGTCCGCAAGCACAGGCAGACGATTTATGCGCTGGATACGCAAGTATAAGTAATGGCGTGGATCCGACTAAGCTTACAAAACCATCGGTTTGCCAATAATTCCTGTTATTTAAGTTAATATAATGGCTTTACTACAAGACTTTATGGCGCTTATACTTCCGCTCTGTAACTAAATGGTGACTCGGCGGGAGTTTTAATTTTCATGAGTATGCAAAAACCATGTGGAAGAATAATCAGCGGCTGGCTTGCGCCCCATCCGCCGCATCTCGTCTACGCAGAAAATCCGCGCCAAAATGAGCCCAAGTCTCGCGGAGGTTGGGAGACACTAAGGCATGGCTATCAGGCATGCCGGCAAAGTCTTATTGATAAAAAACCAGATGTTATCATTGTTCATTCACCCCACTGGCAAACCGTCGTGGGACATCATGTGCTTTGCGTTCCGAAGCTCAAGGGTCTTTCCGTTGATCCTATTTTTCCACACTTATTTAGATATCATTTCGAAATGAGTGTGGACTGTGATCTGGCTCATGCAATTTATGATGAAGGTCAAGCCTTGGGTCTTACCATGCAAAAAATGGAAAACCCTTCGTTTCGAGTAGACTACGGCACGATCGTGACCTTGCATATGATGAATCCAAACTGGGATGTACCCGTGATCGGCATATCAGCAAATAATAGTCCCTACTTTTACGACGATGATGTAGGCCAAGAGGAGATGTTGAAACTTGGCGAGGCCACGCAGCGCGCGGTTGAAAAGACCGGTCGACGCGCAGTGCTGGCGGCTAGCAACACATTGTCCCATCTGCATTTTTCCAAAGAGCCTAATCCTGACTTGCCTGAGGATATGTCAAAAGAGCATATATTTTCGCAAGCACAGTATGAGTGGGACATGAAAATTATCGAGATGCTGAAGCGCGGCAACTTGGATGACTATTTCAAGGTGTTGCCTCAATATATGCGGGAGACATTTGCCGAATTGAAAGCTGGTGGGCTGACTTGGATGCTTTCGGCCATGGGGATGCCAAAGGTTGAGGCTAAATTTCACGCTTACGGCTCTGTGATTGGGACGGGGAACGCGATTATGGAGTGGGATCTTGAGCAGAGGTCTGCACCATGAACAATAATCTTGTTTACGCTTGGGTACCCGGATTGCCGCACTTATTAAGGCCAGATCTTAATAAATCCTATGCAGAACTTGCCACGGCCTGCCAAAACGTGGGCGCCGAGTTTGCACAAAAAGGTGTTAAACGTATTCTTTATTACTCGACCCAGTGGCTCTCGGTACTTGGACAGTCTGTCCAAGTGCGCCCCAGAGTGAGTGGTCTGCACGTGGATGAGAATTGGTACGAGATGGCGTCCCTTGAATTTGATTTTAAGCTGGATCCGGCATTGGCCGAAAATTTAATTTCATTGACACGAGCAGAGGGTTTGCAAGTCCGGCCCATTGACTATGAAGGTTTTCCTGTTGATACGGGAACCATCGTTGCCAACAAGCTACTTAACGCCCCTGGCCTAGGGACTGGAATGTACAGTTGCTGTGTTTACTCTGATTACGAAGAGACAATCAAAATAGGACAATTGATG
>JBAXLR010000127.1:0-8681 GCA_037134655.1 bacterium
CTAGGTTTGTATATAACTTTCGGAAACCGTAGAGCAAAACATGATAGTTAATATCATTAATGTTCTTACGGGTGCTTAGTAGGGAGTTAAGGAGTTCGTTTTGTTTGAACAACCATCAAACACCATGTTAGTTTCTTCACTTTTGGAACAAACAACTCCTTAACTCACAATTAAACATCAGTAAGATAAAGTCTGCTGAATTTCATCAAACAGACAAAACATGTGTTTTGTCTGTTTGTCAAAAAATATTTTGGATGCAGCCCATCGCTTATCTTGGGAAGCGGCATCAAAGTCTGAGGGGCGCTGGGTGGATTTGATATTCGCAGAAGCTAAGTTTGAGCGAAAGCTGGATATTTTGCTCAAGCACTGCCCTTCGCCTGATGAGGGCACACAAGCAATCACGCAAATCCTTGCTTCTGAACCACGCGATCGTGCGGCCGCCTTCGCTTTTGCTGTCTATCCAGCTGCTGCCATGGGCAAACTTCCAATTGGCACGGAGGGTGCCAATGACTTAGGCAGAGTCGCCACGCCTATCCTTACAGTAGACGCTGAGGTAACTTGGAGTGAGCGTGGATCGGTGAAAGCACAGCACCATCCGTCATACGATGCGTTCGCTGCGGTTCTGGAGAGTCTTTCAGGTGCAAGGTCTGAACGCGCTCGCCAGTTTTTTTCTTGGTGTTTGGTCGAAAAAATTGCTGTAACTGACCCGACGGGCTTAGAAAAAGAAATTGAGGCCTGTGCAAAACTACTCAAAACGCGGTTGATGAAATGATGAATGTGGCTTCGCATGTTGGTTCACGACCAGACCTCATCGCTAATGCTGGGTGGGGAGGACCTCCCGCACGGCAACGCAAAGAGCACATCTATTCATCACTTCTCGGAAAGAAAGATGGTGAAATTCGTTGCCCTCGAATCATTCGACTCGGGTTCCATTCGCCCGGAGATGACCTGCTGGAATACCTTAATGATCTCATTGGTGCGGAGGGTTATCGCAGATCCGAGGATTTGCGTGACGATATAACAATCCCAGAAAAGCCCTACATTTGCCGACCTACAAAGCAACCTGCGCCATGCTCACTTAGTGCGCCTCGCACTGAGATATTTCGTCATGCATTAATGCTTGGTCTTTGTACATCCCAACTCTATGATCCGTCCCGCCCAGTAATCTGGACGCGCAATAGCCTCACTCGCGTTGTTGACCTATTCGACCCGGAGGGATTTTACGCATGACACCGCAGCTCTTCGATGCATTGCTTCAAGAATTGGTTGATGAGAACCCCTTTGCGATACGCGCAGCCCTGCGCATTTTGAAAGTGGAGTTCACAGAAGACATCGCAACGCTTGCAGTTACCTGTGAAACGCAGCCTCGTTTGCTCGTTAATCTGAGCTTCTTGATAGCTAACGCGCATACAGAGACACAGGTCAAGGCAGTCATTATTCACGAATTTCTTCACGTCCTGCTGAGGCACACCGAAGGCCGTCAGCCGCTGACCCCAGCGCGTCACCTAGCTTTCGATGCGGTCATCAACGCGATCATTCATCGCCAGTATGGAGAAACGTATTCATCAATGATGTCGAGCTACTACGGTGAGTCCAGCGGCTTGCAAAAACTGCTCCGTCCGATGAACAAAGACGAACTGGAATGGTTTAATAAAAATAACACCATTGCGCCCACATGGGCACGCGCCTGGAATGCACTTTATGACGGACGCTTGATCGCGGATGATATTGAGAACCTGGCCGAAACGCTTGCAGACTACGTTCTCACGGGACAAAGCGGAAAAAAGGTTGGCCCATTTACTCTAGAAAAAGGTTCGCTAGAAATATCCGATCTGTTAGGCAATCATGCAGACTTGGGTCAAGAAGCCGAGGGAGAGCTAGCGAAGGCACTCGACAGTGCACTGAAACAAATGAATGGGCACGGTATTTGGCGTAGTCCTCACGATCGTGGCATTGGTGGCCCGCTGGCCGATACTCTTTTCGCTGCCGACAACGCGCCCATGAGGAGATGGGAGACAAAGACGCTGACGGTAATCAGGAAATACATTACTCCAGATCGCCATTCACGCGCTCGCAGGGAAGAACTCTGGACCTACCGCATACCCATCCTCTCCCCAGCTGACAGACGTGCTTTTCTTCGCGCACAGTGGTCGCCCTTTCTTCCCGAATCGTCTTGGGAAGGACACCGCCTCAAACAGTCTGGAACAGCTCAAGTTTATCTGGACGTCAGTGGCTCCATGAATCATGCCATGCCGCTCATCATCGGTTTACTGAACCGTTTAGGTCGTCACATACGGCGACCATTTTGGGCTTTCAGTAACGAGGTGGCTCCGGCAGTGATTGAAAAAGGAAATCTTAAAACTTCGACCACGGGGGGTACTTCAATGGCTTGTGTGTTGGAACATGTTGCCAAAACACGCCCTGACGCCGCCATAATTATTACCGATGGTTACATCGAAGCGCTTGATCGGCGCTTGGTAGTCAAAGCAGCTGGCACACGTCTTCATGTCCTCGTTACTCGCGATGGTAATCCAAACTTAATCAAGCGAGCTGGCCTTCCTTATACCCAACTTGACGGAGTGCCATCATGATCCGTATTGCCGAAGCCGTACTTCCGGGTCACCCGGATAAGTTTTGCGACCAAATAGCTGATGCCATCGTGCAAGAAGCAATCAAAGCAGATTCCGAAGCATTTGTGCAGATCGAAGTAGGAGTCTGGTCCGATCAAGCATGGCTGTCAGGAAATATCGTCTCACGTCAACCCTTGTCCCGTTCTCCTGCAGATATCCTAATTGCAGTCGGACTATCCGTAGGATTTGACGACCGAAACTGGATCGACGCCAGACGGTACACAATCACTGACGCGGTTTGTCAAAACACCGATGATCCAACAGAAGGTCGAGATATCTGTGACGACCAAAGTATCGTGATTGGCTACGCGGGGTATGACAATAAGACACGCTATCTTCCCCCAGAACAATTCCTCGTTCATTCCTTATGTAACGCACTTTGGCATTCGAGCCGCGAGGGTGAGCTGAAGGGCTGTGGTCCCGATGGCAAAGTTCTAGTTATTTTGCGAGAGGAAGCCGCTGGGTGGTATCTGGAGCGGATACTAGTAACCTTGCAGCACCAGCAGTCGATGGGTTTGCTGGAAGTTACAGCTAATGTTCAAACGACACTCAAGGATAACTACGAAGGGCTTTCTGCAACAGACTCCAGGTGGCGCAGCCGCTGGCCGGAAGTCGAAGTCGTAGTTAATCCGAACGGACCATATTATCGTGGAGGCAGTGACGGGGATAATGGTCAAACTGGCAGAAAGCTGGTGATGGACTTTTACGGTCCACGAATTCCGATAGGCGGCGGAGCACTGTCCGGAAAGCATCCAGGTCACATTGACCGCCTGGCAGCCTATGCAGCAAGGGAAGCAGCAATTCACGCTGTTCGTACAGGCGCAAAAGAATGCATGCTCCGTCTAACCTACGCACCCAACTGCAGCCAGCCACTTGATGTTAACTGGGGCATTGAGGGGCGTGGTGAGAGACGGCCGATGACATTCTTCGATTTCGATGCCATGTTAGCCAGGATTGATACAGCCTCAATCACGAGTGAGCTAGGCAGAGGTACCCACTTCTGGGATACCAATCTACCCTGGAATCGCTAATGAGAAAAACCTGTAATTCTTAAGGTATGTTGGCTCGAAAAGAAGGAGACTGCCAGTTCCTCCGTCAGCCAGAATCAGTGGCGAATGCCCAATTGGAAGTATCTTGCTTGTTTAGTTCTCTATTTTAAAAAAGCGAAAAATATGAACTCAAATCATAATTTTGATTTAATGCAACAGGTATATGAATACACCCAAGAAGAAGATTATGAAAGCGCGTATAAATTAATTAAACCTGCGGCGGAAAATGGTGATGGTGATTTTGAGCACATCCTAGGTGTGTTTTATAGGGATGGAAAATTTGTTCAGCAAAGTTTTGATCTTGCTGTTTACTGGCTTACAAAGTCAGCCTCAAAAGACAACTCTAATTCTCAAGTACTTTTAGGGCAAATATTTGCTTTCGATTTTGGTGGACTAGGAAATATTGACGAAGGTATTAGATGGCTTACAGAATCCGCAGCTTCTGATAACTCACTAGCATGTACATACTTGGGTGAGGTCCATGCTAAAGGATTAAAAACAGGAACACCCGATTACGAAAGTGCGGCCATAGCTTTTACCAAGGGTAGCGAACTTGGAAGTATTGAAAGCAAACAAAAGCTTGCCTATTACTATTCAAATGGATTGGGGGTAACAAAAGATGAGCGCAAATCATTTGAACTTAACCTCGAATCAGCCAATGGAGGCAGCGTGGATGCTGCGCTCAATCTTGCAATTGAATATGAGTATGGCAGAGGAACTGAAAAAGATTTAGAGCAAGCTTTTCATTGGTATTCAATTGCCGCAAAGGCTGGAAATGTGATAGCTCAACATAACCTTGGAGCCGCTTATGCCAAGGGCTCGGGAACTAAAGTTGACTATATAGAAGCTCAATTATGGTACTTAAAAGCCGCCAGTAAGGGCAGCTATCTGTCTCAGCTTTGTTTAGGACAGATGTATGAGGAAGGTCAAGGAGTAGGTAAAGACTTTACGACGGCACTAAGTTGGTATTTTCTGGCATATGGCGAGAATAAAATTCCGGAATTAATTTCATCAATTAATCATGTAAAAAATCAATTGACTACTGACGAAATTGATAGAGCAAAAGAGATGGCTGAAGAATTTTTGACACGCTCAAAAAACGCAGAAATTTTTGATGAAAAAACCCAGTTAGAAGAAATCGACAAAGCTATACAAGCATACGAAAATGGACGCTTTGAAGAAGCTTACGCAGCGTTTTTCATGCCCGCTCATAGTGGTGACCGTATAGCTTGTAGGTATATGGGAATAATTTTGAAATATGGAATGGGCCATGATCAAAATTTTGCTGAAGCGGCAAAGTATTTTTATACATCGTCCTTCAGTGGAGATGTCATTTCACAACATCACTTGGCGGAATTAATTGATGACGGATTGGGAGTCGAAGAAAATTCTCAGCTTGCATTCAAATATTACAAGCTGGCAGCAGACTTCAAATATCCGCCTTCTCTTAATGCTTTGGGAGTTAAGGAAGGTCTGAATAACTTACGGTCAAGTGAGTTATTGGGCTGTTGTTTTTCAATCTGTGGGACTTCACAAGAAATCCCCAAGAATTTCAGAGTTTAGGCGGCTGCTTTGGGTCTTTTTAACCCCGCTCCGAGCCATCGCCCGGTTTTCGCGCGCACTCATGCCTGAGCCCTCATCAATTTGCTGCGCACCATCCACAGGTTCGACAGCGCAAACAACGTAAAGAGCTTGGCGGTGTTCTTCTTCAGGCCGCGGTAGCGAACCTTCACAAAGCCAAACTGGCGCTTGATCACCCGAAATGGATGTTCGACTTTGGCACGGATGCCAGCTTTGAGCTTTTCTGCCTTGTCAATCAGGGCATCAGCCGGCTCTTCTTTGTTGAGCGCTTTGCGCTTGCCCGGTCGCATGGCAATTTGCCAGGCAACTGATTCGTCTGCATCGCTTCGTTTGTCAATGCCTTGGTAGCCTGCATCACCATAAGCCAAGGTTTCTTCGCCGTGCAGCAGGCTGCTGCCTTCAACAACATCATGCACGTTGCCTGCGGTGCCACGCACGGTGTGTACCAGTCCTGACTCAGCATCCACGCCAATATGCGCTTTCATGCCAAAGTGCCATTGGTTACCCTTCTGGCTGGAGTGCATCTCTGGGTCCCGGGCTTTGTCTTTGTTCTTGGTGGAGGTGGGCGCTGCTATCAGGGTGGCATCAACCACGGTGCCAGTCTTCAAAAGCAAGCCGCGTTGGGTGAGCAGATCGTTCACAACGGCCAGGATTTTCTCTGAGAGTTTGTGTTTTTCAAGACGGTGGCGAAACCTTAGGATGGTGCTCTCGTCTGGCATACGGGCAAATTCTTCAAGCTGGGCAAACTGCCGGTACACGGGGGTATCAAAGAAGGCTTCCTCCATGCCCGGATCTGACAGGGTGAACCACAGCTGCAGGAAGTGCGTGCGCAGCATGGTCTCAAGGGCAAAGGGTGGTCGACCGTTCTTGCCTTCGGGGTAATACGGGGCAATCAAAGCGACCAGTTCAACCCAAGGCACAACCCGCTCCATCTGAGCTAGGAACTCAGCTTTGCGGGTTTTCTTGACCGTCAGGCTCAGGGGTAAGGAGGCTTGTTTCATGCTATGTATTTTATAGCAAACTGATGGCTTTTACAAGAGAAAGATGGGGGTTTTGCAGAGTTTCCTTAAATATCAAACTGGAGTCGGCGTAGATAAAAATATTGATGAGGCAATTAATTGTTTTGCATATGCAGCCGATAAAGGGCATGTTCAATCCATGCTTAACTTGGCTTCTTTGTACGTCTTTGGTAATGACGTTCCAGTCGATTATGAAAGAGCAGCTTTCTGGTTTACAAAAGCCGCTGAAAAGGGAGATGCTACAGCCCTTAACGATTTGGGCAACATGCACCTGCACGGCATGCATTTCCAAAAAGATTACCAATTAGCAGTAGACTTTTATCGACTCGCATCTGAGGCAGGTAGTAATGCTGGAAAGTATAACTATGCTACCTATTTGTTTCAAAGCTCGTCCGATCCAGAGACTCAAAGTGAAGCATTGAAATTAATTACTGATGCTGCTGATGAAGGTTACACAAAAGCTCAAAACCGTCTGGGTTTAATGTATGTGCAGGGTGCAGGCGTAGAAATAAACCATAACTTGGCTTTTCATTACTTTAATGCTTCTGCAGAGGCTAATGATCCAGAAGGAATTACATCTTTGGGTATGAATTACTGCAATGGATATGGGTGTGAAAAAGATGAAATAAAAGCGTGTGAGCTTTTTCTTTTAGCAGCAAACAGCGGATTTGCGCAGGCGCAGTTTAATTTGGCCTGGAATTATCACCATAGTATTGGAGTGAACCAGGATTTGGATTTGGCTTTTAAATATTATTTACAAGCTTCGGAGCAAAACCATCCAGGTGGTATGCGAGGGGTCGGCCAAATGTATGAAAACGGAACCAAGCAGATAGAAGCAAGCCCAGAGACCGCAGCTGTCTACTATCTTAAAGCAGCTGATTTGGGTGATTTTATTGCTGAATTTAACCTTGGAGTTTTTTATCAGTACGGTACGGGTTTAGAGGTAGACCAAGAAAAAGCCGCACACTATTATGGCAAGGCTGCTTCAAAAGGGGATGAATCAGCAATGCTTAATCTTGGGTTGCTTCATCAAGAAGGCATAAATGGACAAAAAGATTTCGTAAAAGCTATGCAATCTTTTGAAAATGCTGCAAAAGCGGGACATCCAAAAGCATTTGGTTGCATTGGGTTCTTGTGGATGAATGGGCTTGGAGTTGAAAAAGATGTTGCTAAAGGTGTAGATTTTATTGAACAAGGCGCTTCTATTGGGGAGATTTACAGCCAGTACAACGTTGGATTGATTTACAGAATAGGTGAAGAGGTCACTCAAGATCTGTCAAAAGCAGCCTACTGGTTCGAGCGTGCTGCCAGTCGTGGTTTAGCCTCTGCACAAATTGAGTTGTCAATAATGTATTGCAAAGGTAACGGACTAGAAATCGATTTGGCAGAATCATTTAAATGGGCTCTTTTGGGTGAAATGAACGGCGATAGTCGTGGATCTGCAGTGAGGACTTATTGCACTGAGAATTTTGATACTGATTCGCTACAAGATGGTCATCGACGTGCCCAGTCATTCTTGAATAAGTGAATTTCAAATTTATTAGGAATAAACAAAAATGAGCTCGAATAAATTACTTGAATTATTCGGTGATCAATTCAAATTCCTAATTGGTTTCACTGCGTTCCGTGGGCTTATCTGTATGTTTTCAAAAGCTTAGAGCTCAATATGAAAAGAGTTTCAACTTCCGACCACTTAATTGCTTATCGGGATTCTCAGGCGGTTCATTACAAAGGGGCCCACCATGGGTAGAAATAAAAAAAGTCAAAGGACGAGCCCTTCCGTTAGCAAAGCCAAATCCGGTAACGTTATTGACTTCAATAGCGGTCGGGTGCAGGGCTTGCATCAAACCGACCCGATGGGAGCATCATGGCGTGCTTACCCTCGCAGCGGACTCCGCCTGGACTTGATCGATCGACTTAAGTCAAAGCCTGAAGAGTCAAGAACCGGCGATGACTGGTGGCAGCTAGGCGAGTATCAAGTGGTCGAAGGGCTTTCTGCTGGCGATGAATCAAGCATAAACGCGGGCTCACAAGCGTTAATGAAAGGGGCTCATCTGACGCCTGCTCACGCAGGTTGTCTTCTGGATCTAGGTTGGTTGCTTTGCTATAAAGGGCTTGACCAGATGGCCCTTTTTTATCTCGACAAGGCTGTCCAAGCCGTACCAAGCTCACGTGACGTGTGGACATTGCGAGGTTGGGCTTGTGTTGGTTCTGGCGATCGTGGTCAAGCCATCGAGTCATTTCTAAAGGCGGTCAGTTTGCCAGGTGCTACTGAAGGAGACCGGGAAACATTGGCCGCGCTTGAAAGTGGGGCTGACTTAGCCCAGCTTCGAAAAGACTTGGTACTAAGGAAGTTTGACGACGAAGTCTTACGTGGAAAGCATGGCGACCCCAAGGAGGCG
>JBAXLR010000128.1:0-8632 GCA_037134655.1 bacterium
TGAACGAAAAGCTATACCACTGCGGGTTGACCACAAAACACAAGTCGTGAATGTTGATAATAGACTTGCCTTTGTAAAACAGTGGGGCAATGTTGGCCGGAGAATGCAAGATATCAATGGCGTGCCGCTGAGCCAGGCGCGGCAACCACACCTGTTCCCACCAGTGATTTTTTATGCTCTCACTAGGAATCAGATGATCGCCGATTACTTTGACATTTGGATAAGCCCAATCAGCTGAACCCACTTGCTCATTGCCAGTGAAAATAATGTAGTCGTTTTCTCTATCGATCTCAACGAGGGTCTTCACGAGATTGTAGGCCGCCCGTTGAACACCAGTACGCTTTGCAACAAGAAATCGACCATTAATTCCGATTCTCATTAGATCACCCCTGGATTTGTCAAAGCATCATGGCTTGCTGGACGGGGGCCGACGCCCAAACAGCTGCGATAGAGGGCTAAAGTTTGTTCGGTCATCCTATCCCAAGAAAACTTTGCTCTATGTTTTGCCATGGTCTCAGGCGCGAGATGATGAGTAACAGGGCTGGAAATACCCCGTTCCAATGCCTTCGCAATGTCATGATGGTCATGGGGATCAGCAAAAATCGCATTGTCACCGACAACTTCAGGCAACGAGGATGATCTGGCAACCACAATCGGAGCACCACAACAAAGCGCTTCTAACGGCGGTAGACCGAAACCCTCATACGTAGAAGGATACACAAAAAGCCTGGTCAACGAGTAAACGGCCGGCAGGTGTTCTTCAGCAATAAACTTTGAAAAATAAATGAGATGTTTTTTTCCAAATGACTCGGCAAGACTTAGCAAAGCACGGTCCACGGGCGTCGCCAGGACCAGCGGTATTGTCAAGTTTGACAGGCAATAGGCGCGAACCAGCTGATGAACATTCTTATGTGGTTTATTGTTTGATACACATAAAATAAATTCCTCTGGCAGCTCGTAAATCTCACGAACGTAAGCAAGTTCATTTTTATCGGTTACCGGCTTGTAGGAGTCGCTGACTCCGTTGTAAGTGACAAAGACCTTCTCGTTCTCAAGTCCAAGCGTGCGCATGATCTCCTGCTTTGAAAAGTGACTCACTGTCAGAATGTAGGCTGAACGAGCGATGCAGCTTTTAACAAAAACACGGTAGTAGAGCTGGTGGAGTGGGGTGTAAAATTGTGGCAAAACCAAATGGTTCAAATCATGAATGGTCATGATCATGCGGCAAGGAACCAGCAAAGGCGCCACGAAAGATGGCGCGTGCAAAAGATCAATCGCGTTTTGCTTCAGAAGCCTTGGGATCTCAATTTGCTCCCGAAAACTGATCCATCCCGATCGCACAACTTGAAACTTGAATTGAGAAGGCCACGTCTCCAACAGTAGTGGGCTGTCCCGAGTGACCAAAACAAAATACTCAAACCCCGTATCTCGTGTCGAGAGACCCCGAAGGAGCTCATAAACGTAGCGGGCGATACCATGCATGTTTCCAGGCCTGAGCATCCTGGCATCTATGGCTATGCGCAAGGTCACTTAAAAATTTACCTCTGAGCAGAAAAACAATAAATGCCGCGATCCCGCGACATCAAACTTTAATGGGCCAACTCTAGCGAATTAGCCCACTTAGTACCATTTATTTATTTGATATTTCAGGCGCTAACCCAAGGGCAATCTCTGCCAAAGGGGTTTTAGCGTTCCTGGCAAAGGCCTACGCCTTGAACCTTAACGCCATGACATGACTATGAATTACAGATGAGTCAGCGAACCCCTGACAACTAAAATACGAAACCAAAGTCTAGGGATATATCAGCTCTGGTCATCATTCGGTGTTTCAGATGCTTGCGTTCTTTCTCTGTAACTTCAGAATAGGACAGACCAAGCTCTTGCTCCTCTTTCACATCAACCTCAGCATCAGTGACCTGAGAATTCATGTGGCGAAGACCAAGGTGAGCGCCAACTGCAAGCGGCCACTCACTGGCGACATAACGATAGCCAAAACGACCATGCCCCGTTACGCCTTTGCCCTGCACACGGTGATGCAGATAACCTTCTTCATCAACTAGACCTAATCGAGTGACTTCTTTTTCGCCCGGTCTTTTCTTCCACTCCGCGTTCCACACTCGGTAACCTGCACCTAAGGTCCAGAAAAAGCCACCCATGTTACGCTCATCCGAATAGCGGCTCATCAATGCCGACACTTGCACTCCGTCGATTGCGAGGGAATTTCCCGTTTCGAGAATTTCCTCGTCCATAAGTTCCTCCACGGCAGCGATCGCCGAGTACTCGAGCGCCAGCCCCATTACACCGCCAGCATTATACTCAGCATGCAAAGCACCACCCGCAAATAGCGGAAGAGTTAAAAGCCAATCCCTGCCGCCCGACTTACCACCAGACGAGGAACTGCCTTTACTGATAGGAGCAGCAATCGCGTTTGCCCCAAAACTAACAAGGGCAAATGTCACAACCGCCTTAAGACCTTTGAGAGTGCTCATGAGTTTAGCTCCTATGTTTAAAAATAGACCATTCCCAACCTGGAAAACCCTGCGCAGAGTTCCCTAATCCATTGTATACTGTTCTAGACTAGGTCATGACAGATGAAGAAACTGCCTAATGACCCAAAGATAATAGGTAAAAATTTCCTAGCTTGTATCATGGGACCCTCACGGAATGCTTGTCATCGCCCACCGCGGAAATAATAAAGAAGCCTTCGAAAACAGTTTCTCGGCCTTTGAAAAAAGCGTGGAGTCTGGCGCCCACAGGATCGAACTTGATGTTGTCTTGTCCAAGGACGGTCATGGGGTCATTAACCATGACGATCACCTTATGCACTCGACCGGTAAGCACCTCTATTGTTCACAGCTGACTCGAACTGAGATCTCGGCCCTAAAATTACTGAACGGCGAACCGGTTCCTTTTCTCGATGAGGTGGTTGAGCGCTTTTTGAACCGGATCGAACTCAACGTGGAAATCAAGGGTAATAATCCTGCGTCGGGAAAAGTGGTTGGCGAGATTTTAGGTCGACACCGTTTGCGCGACAAAGTGATCGCTTCCAGTTTTTTCCCGGAGGCTTTGCTTTATTTACGGGATCACCACCCAGACATTCAACGCGCCTGTCTCACGGGGGACGATGATTTACCCTGGCCGCACTTCGCGCACCTGGCGATTGTCAATTTCATGGCTATGACCTCTGCGTCGATTGTCCATCCGCGCATGGGACAAGTCTCCGCTGAATTTATGGATCAGAGTAAAGCAAGGGGCTGGAAAGTTTTCACTTGGGCTCCCATGGTTGGGGAAGATCACAGTCGTGAATCCTGGTGGACCTATCTTAAGACACTGGAAGTCGATGGTCACTGTACGAATTACCCACGCGAATTAGTAGGCTGGTTAAGTACCCAAAAATCATTGGACGATCGGGCTGCGCGCCTGCTAACCTCAGCAAACAACAAAGGTTTGGCCCATGCGTATTAACACAATCCGCGATAAATCAAACTCCCTCGACTTACGTTTTGGCATTTCTGAAAATGCGGAGACTGCCAGTCGATTTCTTGTTTTTGCCAATGGACGATCAGAGTGGATTGAGAAGTACGAACATTTCCCGAATGACCTTCGGGTAAGTGACGACACGGGCTTTTTAATTTTCGATCATCGCGGTCAAGGCGGCTCTGGCGGCGCTAGAGCTTGGATTGATTCTTATGAGACCTACGCCAGCGATATGGGACATATGATCAGCGAGGCCACCAAAGGCAAACCCTTTAACCTTATTTGTCACAGCATGGGATCACTAATCTCTCTTGTCGCGATCATGAAAGGTCTGATCAAACCTCGCTGCGTCGTGCTCTCGTCACCTTTGTTAGGCTTACCGAGCCAACACATGCCAGCCCCGGCGGCGTACTACACGTCGAGTTTATTAACATATCTTTCCCTTGGTCATGTCCACTCAGGCGCCGGCAGATACTGGCGTCCACCCTTTGAAAAGAATGTTTTAACGCGCTCCCACGAACGGTATCAAAACATCCAGAACTCACCATTTCCGATTCCAAGCCCAACGTTCCAATGGATCAAGGCCAGCTACGAAGCGACTCAATTTGTAAGAGAAAACGACAACCAATCGAAGATCACCATGCCGGTTCTTGTACTTTGCGGTACCGACGAAAGAGTCGTTGATCCTGACGCGATTCAACGTTGGGTTTCATCGGCTGCCCAAAACGCGAAGAGTGGCGTTGACTTTCACTGGATTCAGGATGGTCTTCACGAGCTGCTTTACGAAAGTCGTCCGATCTACGATCCCGTACTAAACTTGATCAGAGGCTGGTTTGATAAAAAAGGCTTCCCCCTTTAATCATCGCCAGTCTCATCAAGTTCAATCGTGACTTCAAATTCGCCTTCCGATGAAAAAACTTCTCTAGTTTTGTTTTTCAATGCTGTTCTCGACTCTGCATCTAGCGCGGCAAGTACTTTCAAATGAACAGACGCGACATGATGGACACCATCAAGCGACCAGATCCGAAGCGTTCCGATGTGAATGACGCCCTTTATTGCAAGAATTCCCGCTCGGATCTTATCAACATCCAGCAAAGGCGCTGCCTGAAGAAAAAGTTGCGAGCTCGCCCATATGTTGCGAACTGAACCCAAAATAATAACCCCTGCGATCACCAAACTCATGACGGGATCAAGCCAGGGCATATCATAAAACCTCATCACGACACTTCCAATCAGAACAGCTACCCAACCCATAAGATCTTCGAGCATGTGCCAACTAAGTGCTCGTTCATTTTGCGTTTGGCCGCGCCCAATTCTCCACGCCGCGTAACCATTGACAGCAACGCCAAGGACGGCAAGCCAGAACATTCCCGAAAGATGTGGTGTCTGCGGCGCCACCAAACGATTGATCGCAGACCACAGAATAAAAATAGATCCGGTTAAAATGACGCAACTGGCCCCAAACGCCGACAACAGGGACAAACGACGAAAACCAAATGTGAATCGACCTGTCGCAGCAGCGCTCGACCATTGTTGAAGAACGAGTGCAGCCAGCAAAACAAGCGAATCCCCAAAATCATGGATGGCGTCGGCCTGAATGGCCACACTATTAGTCCACCAACCACCAACCAGCTCAACGATGGCAAAAAGAAGATTGAGGGCAAATGCCGTTCGAATATTGGCCACTGACTGCTGCGACGAATCGCGCGCAGTATGGTTATGGAATTTTCCGTGGGCGTGCCCCAGATGGTGATGACCGTGACAATCGCCGGTCATTTGACGGCCTCAGCCGCGAAATTCTTGGATAGTTTTACCTGCGCAACCGTGATTCCCACTTGCGCGAATAAATCCACGGAATCGCGCGTGCGATAGTCGTGAGCATAAAGCACGCGCTTAACATTGCCGAGGTTTATCAGGCGCTTTGCGCACATGGCACAAGGAAGATGGGTAACGAACACAACCTTTTCGGTACTCCTGGGGCTATCACAGTTGATTACGGCATTTTCTTCGCTGTGTAAGCAACCGCAGTTACCAACTTCATCACGATCACAGCCATTGTGTAGCCCACTGGCGTTGCCATTATAACCAACCGCAAGAACTTTTCGAAAATCGGTACTGGTGATAACAGTTCCAACTTTTAGACGCTTGCAGGTGGACCGTTCCGCGAGAGTGACGGCAAGTCGCATATAAATTTCTTCAAATGTTGGCCGTGATTCAGACAAAGTTTGCTCCTCCCATGCCCAGTCCAACCTCTACGAGTCTATCCCCTTCGAGGGGGACTCCACCACCCTTTTTGTAAAACTGAAAAGCTACCGAATTTACTGGCCATTTGAGTCCGTCAACGGGTCCATCAGAAGCGACAAACCAGTGAAGCGCATCAATGAACGACTGTTGTTCAGCCGACTCATAAAGACCGGCGCCGCCTTCAAGCAATAAACTTGTGATCCCCTGCGTCCACAGATGTTCACCCACTTCTTGCCAATTAAATTGGCCGCGCTCATTCAGTGGCAGTCGCAGCACGTTCACACCAAATGTTCTCTCCAAAGTATCTGGGCTACCATTCGGCAAGATAACCAATGTCCGCTCCGGAGCCGTGGTGAACAACTGAAGCGGCTGCATCCTTTTTAAGAGGAGTCCCTGACCATCTACCACGATTCTTAATGGCATCCGTCCATCGATCTCGGGGCAGCGAACATCGAGTCTCGGATCATCCAAGATTGCCGTACCGGATCCGACGCAAATCGCATCATATTCCAGCCTCAGAAAGTGCCCCATTTGCCGCGAGCGTTCGTTGGTTATCCACAGTCGGCTACTTTTGTCTCCGGCAATGACACCCAACGGAGTACTTGCGACCTTCATACCAACATAAATTCTTTTTTCACGTTGGTTTTTAATAAAAACTCTCGTCAACCACTCGCAAGGAACACTCCACCGATCTAGCTGGCGTGCAATCTTACCAGCCGAACGTAGTTTTTGTTCGCCTGCGCCGTTGACAACGGGATTGGGGTCCTTCAAACCAAATAAAATTTTTTTGATACCTGTGCGAGCAATCATGTCCGCACAGGGCGGCGTGCGTCCATGATGAGAACAGGGTTCTAGAGTCACGACGAGAGTAGCGCCGTCCAATAGGTCCTCTGACGTAATTTGCTTGATAGCCTCGACCTCAGCGTGCGCGCCGCCAACCCGAAGGTGCGCTCCCGAACTGAGATAACCGCCATTTTTATCGAGCAAAACTGCCCCAACCATGGGATTAGGGGCCACATAACCAGCTCCGCGCAGGGCCTCCGCGTAGGCAAGAAACATGGCAGCATCCTCTGAGAGTTTTACCCCCCGTGCGGGACGCAAAATTTTTGTCGCCAGCTGATCGCGCGGTGTTGATTTCAAGAGGGCCAACCAATATTCAGAACCGATCTGAGACCATTCTGGCATGCAGGGGCCAAGCACCATCAGAATTCACCGCGAACTTCAAAATAAGGAATTGGCGGCACACCAGTCGTGAATTCTTCCTTGGTAAAATCAAAATTTGGATTAGCTCCAAAAGCCTGACGTTTGAACCAGAAGTATTCGATACCCCAACGGATCGTCGACTTCCAATGATCAAACAGGACGTCGTGACTGCTGTATAGTGACAATTCGTTGTAATCCGGTAGGCGTTGGCCATTGATTGCATTGGCAGCCCTAGGCTGATACTTATCCAGGTTGGCATTATAGACAGCTTCGCCAAGCTTACTCGTAAAGGTATCACCCGTGTGATAACCAAGCCGACCGCCCACATCCCAAGTGGCACTAAGCCGATAACTTCCGGTCATATTAAGGACGTGTGTTTGATCATTTGCGCCGGCGTACCACTGAGTTTCGTCACTCGCCCGCTCGCGAGTCCGGGAATAAGTATAGGAAAGCCAGCCAAACCATCTCTCCGTCAAAGCACGGCGTACAAACGTTTCGAATCCATAACTTTCAAGGCGGCCATTGTTGTTGTAGTTCACGGTGGGGTCCTGATCCGCACGGATGACCAGTCTCACGTTTTTATAAAACATCTGAAAGTCCGTATCCCAACGATCGGACCATTTTGACTCAAGACCTAGCACGTAGTGCATGGCCCGCGGGAAGTGCAACTTTGGATTGCCGATTTTTTTGGCCGGCTCACCATTTCGCGGGAATGTGGAGTATTGACCTACTGCGGCTTTTAACGTTTGCCCATCCTTCACCACCTGACGATATTGCAGCCGCGGATCCGCCGAAGTGCGGCCGGTCTGGTTAAAATAAAAAACTCTTAAACCCGGAGTTATAATGCTGTTGTTAGCTAACTTAAAGTCACGCGCAAGCCATGACGATAAATCCACCGAAGCGCCAGATTGCTCCCCCTCGACTCGCGGCGCCTCTTCTATGTCATAAAATGGGTCGTCTGGATCAAAGATCGGCAAATAATAATTCACATTGTAGGGAACATAAGATCCATCAAATCCAACATACAAACGCTCTTCACTGCTAATTCTTTGCGTAAATTCCACCGGTAGCCTAAATGTGTGCGCGCGTACTCTGAATTTAAGATCACTGACCTCAAAGCGGTTGTCAGTGTAAACAAGCTGCGGCGTTGAAACCATTGTCCAGCCATCACTGAGCTTTTTATTACGCTCCAGGGCAATCGCACCGAAGTAAGTCTTTACAAAAAACCGGCCACTTCCACTCTCATCCTGGGACAAAGCACCCGGAGCTGTTGCCCTTAGACCGTCGGCAGATGCTAGAAGTGAGAATTTATAATGTCCATCATCCAATTTTTTTATGTAAATACTCTGATAGTCCCGAAAATAAGGCACGACGGTGATACCAGAATCTTTCGGCAAGACCTTTGGCAAAATCACATCAAGATAACTTCGGCGCACACCGACAAACAAACCCTCTTGCTCGCTTAATGGACGCTCATGATAAACAGAGCTGTAAAGGGGTACATTCAATGTGAAACGAGTACGAGGTTTATCAGGAATTTCAGACTTTGAACGCAGTACAACGACTCCACCTGAAGCATCACCATACTCCGCCCCGAATCCGCCCGCACTAAACTCGACATCTTCAATCATTGAAGCTGGAAGAACCGATAGGTTACCAACCGCGTGATAAACAAATGGCACTTTAATATCATCCAAGTAATAAGCAC
>JBAXLR010000129.1:0-8532 GCA_037134655.1 bacterium
CTTATGACGCACTCAAAGTTGCTTGTTCACCCGTCAGCAGGGCATGAGCTTGCTGTTGACGATCCTGATTGGTTCGTGAAAACGATTAAAGACGTCGTTGGTAAATCTTCTGCACTCGAAAATTGACTCTGTGTCTTGAGCACTATGACGCAAGCAGTGGTCTACCAACTAGCTTTTCAGCGACCAAGAGGTAGGTTGTAGCCAACTCAAGCAGCAAAGCGCGTGGCACAGCTGGTACTTCGCCAAATCCCGAGAAGTCCTGACCCAGTAAAAAACGCCGTATATTTTCTTTGTCGAGCATGTCTGGCTCTAAGTGGGCAGATGTTTTGGCGGAGTATGTCGTTAGGTCCCAAAGTCTGGAGCTGTCTGGTGTATGAATCTCGTCAATAAGCTTAATAGAGCCGTCACTACCGCGGCCGAATTCATATTTTGAATCAACTAATATATAGCCGTGATCAGCGAAAATTTTACTACCGAGACTGAAGACCTTAAGCGCCATGATGGTCATTTGCTCCCACTCAGATTGGGTGCAGATGTCTTGCTTAAAGATCTCATAGATGGCTATGTTCTCATCGTGTTCAAATGCTGCCGCCTTGGTGGTCGGCGTTATTATTGGCTCCGGGAGGCGATCAAATGGCTTTAGCCCATCAGGCAGTTTGACCCCGCAAAATGTGCGATGGCCGCTGAGGTAGGCGCGGGCCATTGATCCCGCAAGGTACGCTCTAACCACGACTTCCAATTTGATGGGCCGCATCGCCTCGACGAGGAGTGCTCTAGGGCCTAACTGTCTGATGTAGTGTGTTGGAACGGTATCGCTCAAAGATTGAAACCAGAAATCTGTGATTGCCGACAAAATAATACCTTTGAGCGGCACATAGTCGATGAGTCGATCAAATGCTGTTAGTCGATCTGAGTGTAAAAGTTGGAGCCGTCCTTCACGACTTAGGACCGTTCGAACCTTTCCCTGATAGACCCCGTAACCTTGCGACTGCCAAGAGGCGATGTCAGACAAGGTGGGGCCTTGCCAGACGTTTGCATTCCAGGTTTTATTATCGGCAGGCTTCGACGCGAGTTCTTGCAGAATGTCACTTAGACGTTTTGCCATTGCTTAACTCCAGGATTAAAACGTTCTCATCTCAATCCAAAATGCTTTAACGTCTCTTTTTGCACAATTAGCCAATAAAGCAGAGTTTGTGCTAGGATTTCTGTTACTGATATTCTGCATAAACAGCAATTAAATTGCGAACAGATCAGCTTAACTTATCAGCCCTTAACAGGAAATTAACGTCATGACCCACCCCCATCTTTCGCCCAAGGTAAGTGCAGACCAAGCGATCAAAAATTTGAAGGCCATCGTGGGAGAATCTGCCGTTTTGACCGCTGAATCCGATTTAAAATCATGGGGTACTGACTGGACAAAAGTCTTCGAACCAAAGCCTCTGTGTGTTGTTTTCCCGACTAGTACAAAAAAAGTCAGCGAACTTTTGACCTATTGTCACACTCATGAGCTTGCTGTGACGCCGTCTGGGGGAAGAACAGGACTCTGTGCGGGCGCAGTTGCGAGTGACGGTGAGGTGGTTATCAACCTGAGCCGCATGAATAAGATTTTGGAGGTTGATCAGGTAGGATTGACCATTACGGCAGAAGCTGGCGTAACGACGGAAGCTCTGCAGACGGCCGCAAAAGACGTAGGACTATACTTCCCGCTAGATCTTGCGAGTAAGGGTAGCTGCCAGATTGGTGGCAATATTGCGACAAATGCTGGTGGCGTGAAGTTAATAAGATACGGCGGAACCCGGGAGCAGGTTTTGGGGCTCGAGGTCGTCCTAGCCGATGGTCGCGTACTCGATATGAATGTCGCACTTCGTAAGAACAACTCAGGCTACGACTTAAAACAGCTATTCATTGGCAGCGAGGGAACACTTGGCATTGTGACCAAAGCGGTTTTGCGCTTGACGCCAAAGCCCCGCAATTTGCAGCTGGCGATCTTGGCAGTGGATAGCTTTGCGAACATTTTAAAAATATTACGACAATGCAGCTTGGCAAGTGTTTCGATAACAGCTTTTGAGTTTTTTACCGAGGTTGCACACAAGATTGTTTTACAGCATCTTCCCGGCGATAAAACCCCATTTTCCGTAATTTATCCATTCTATGTTCTCTTGGAAATCGAACAACCGGGTGATGGTCCTGAGATGGAGATTTTACTTGAAAGGCTCTTCAACGAGGAGCTGATCAAAGACGCGACGATCGCTAATAATTCGCAGCAATTCAAAGATTTTTGGGGTCTACGCGAAAATATAACTGAATCCCTAGCGGCTCATGGACAGGTGAGGAAAAATGATATTTCCCTTGCGATTGACCATTTGGATGGTTTCGTGTCAAAGCTTGAAACTCTAATATCCTCGATCACAGAACGCGACGTAACGCTGGTGTTGTTTGGGCATATTGGTGATGGTAATTTGCATATTAACTATGTGGCGCCAAAATTGATCCCAAGTACAGATTTTCACGCCAGGGCTAGAAAGATTGAAGAGCGTGTCTTCGAGCTGTTGACTGAGTTTAAGGGCAGCATCTCGGCTGAGCATGGCATCGGTCTTACAAAGAAGAAAGATTTACACTTCACACGAACTGCTGATGAGATCAATTGGATGCGTGAAACAAAACGATCCTGGGACCCAAAAGGAATTTTGAACCCAGGAAAAATTTTTGATTTGTAATAGTTCGCTTACCTTAGCTATTCAGCTCATTGTTGATGCGTTTGAGTTCGCTCAGTAACTCAGCTGGAACGCGCGTACCAAATTTATCAAAATATTCTTTGATACCAGCCATCTCGGCCTTCCAGGCCGAGGCCTCAATGGATAGAAGTTCGCGCATGGTCTCAGTCGTCAAGCCAGTACCGGCTGTATTAATTGCATCCTCAGTTGGTAAATAACCGATCGGTGTTCTGACGGCCTCGCCAGCCCCCGTGCAGCGGGCCAAAATCCATTCTAAAACGCGCATGTTGTCGCCAAAGCCCGGCCACATGAATTGTCCAGACTTGTCTTGACGAAACCAGTTCACGTGAAAAATCTTTGGTAGCTTCGAAGGTTTCTTTCCGAAGGATAGCCAATGTGACCAGTAATCACCAAAGTTGTACCCACAGAAAGGTTGCATAGCCATTGGGTCGCGTCTTACCACACCGACGGCTCCAGTGGCCGCAGCTGTTGTTTCAGAAGCCACCGATGCACCAAGAAAAACGCCGTGGGCCCACGAGACCGACTCTACAACGAGGGGAGCTAGTTCTTTTCGGCGACCACCAAAAACAATGGCCGACAAAGGAACGCCCGTAGGTTCTTCTGCAGCCGTGGTGTAGCTTGAGCACTGTTTTGCCGACACCGTAAAGCGACTATTTGGATGAGCTGCTGGACCTTTGCCAGGACCCCAAACACGGCCCTGCCAGTCGACCAAGCCATCAGGAGCAGATTTAGTTAGCCCCTCCCACCAAGGTTGCTTGTCTTTGGTCACAGCGACATTAGTAAAGATGGCGTCTTTATTAAGCATGTTGAGGGCTGTTGGGTTGGTTCCAGCAGCAGTACCGGGAGCCACACCAAAGTAACCGGCCTCGGGGTTGATCGCATAAAGTCGACCATCAGCACCCGGCTGTATCCAAGCAATATCATCTCCAACAGTAAACACCTTCCAGCCCGCTTCTTTGTAGGCTTGAGGAGGAATGATCATGGCGAGGTTGGTTTTACCACAGGCCGATGGAGATGCGGCCGCTATTTAATGGCGTTCACCCTTTGGATTTTCAATTCCGACAATTAGCATGTGCTCGGCCAACCAGCCTTCCGAGCGAGCCTGCCACGAGCCCAAACGAAGAGCGTGACACTTTTTCCCGAGCAGCGCATTTCCACCATAACCGGAACCAATTGATTTAATGGTCAGCTCTTCTGGGAAGTGCATGATAAATCGTCGCTCTGGCGATAGATCTCCAGTCGAATGAAGTCCTTTTACAAAGTTGCCCTCTTTTTCGATACGCTTAAGCGCAGCAGCACCCATTCGGGTCATAATGCGCATGTTAATAACGACGTAGCGGCTGTCGGTTAACTCAACCCCACACCGAGATAGTGGTGATTCGATGGGGCCCATGCAGTACGGGATGACGTACATGGTGCGGCCGCGCATACAACCATCAAATAATGCGTCAATTTTTTTGTGAGCATCAGCTGGAGTGATCCAATTATTATTGGGTCCTGCATCATCCTTATTTTTTGAGCAAACAAACGTCAAATGCTCTGTGCGAGCAACATCACTTGGATCGGAGCGATGTAAATAACAGCCTGGGTGGGATTGTGGATTAAGAGGTATGAGTGAACCTTCAGCTACCATTTGGCTGATGATGGACTTTCTCTCGTCTTCGCCACCGGTACACCAGTGAATTTTGTCGGGTTTCGTAAGAGCGGCAACTTCTGCCACCCAAGCTTCTAGTGACTTATTTGTGGTTGTCATGAAAAATTCCTGATTGATTGGGGAAAAAAATTGTCGCGACCAAAATAGACTTGAGAAAAGTAGTCTTTTCCGCCCTAAAGTCAGGGTTTTACCATGGATTCGGGGGGGGTTGGCAAGTCTGTCTTTAGCCGGTGGCTTTAATGCCTGAGGTACCCGCAAAACTCTCATCACGAAGCAGGGACTTGCGGCGCTGGAACTTGGGTGGATTGGCTAGGGCCTTTTTGAGCTCCGGGACTTCTAAGGCCGTCGATTTAAACAATAAATAACAACAAAGTTCGCCGGGACGTAGGCTCAGCATACTGTTGATCAAACTAGAGGCAGCAGCATCGGGCGTCGATTGTGCTAAGGCCTCATGGGAACCGGTGGAAGGCGTTGCTGGGTCAGAGTCCGGCAGCGTGAAGTCACGCCCCTCTTTAATCGCCTCCTGCAACCGCGCCTTCAGACTTTCAGCCTTCTTGCTGACCCGCGAAGCTTTACCGCTCAATAGTTTTTCCAAATCATCCATAGCACCTTTTTGGTCTGAACTGCGAATTTTAGCTAGCGCGGTATTGTAGATTACCACCGCAATTAGCTCTTGTTCTTTGCGAGGAATAGCCGCCAATGTTTTCTGATAGATCTCCAAACCTTCCACAGCAAATCCACACTTGGCGTGGGCTACCGCTTTATTGTTCAAATAGCGAATCAAATTAATATTTGAATCAAGGGAGGCTAATGCGCTTTGCGCCTCTGCGCTGGCTCCAGAAGCAATGGCAACGCGAGCGATGCCCTCGCTAACAACACGATTCTCTGGATCAATATCCTTAGCTTTGTTGAGACTATCTTTGGCCTCTTCTTTGTCCCCGAGCTCAGCCTGGGCCTCCGCCATTATTACGAGTCGCTCTAGATTCATCGGAGAAATGGACTGTGCTTTTTTGAAGCATTTAAGTGCCGAATCATAGTCCCGCATAGTCATCAGGCACTTTCCGAGGATATTGAGGGCAAAAAGCGATTCACCCCCATGTTTCACGGCTTCGATCGCTAGGTCTCGAGCTTCGCGGTACTGCTCTTTTGCGTAGGCTAGTTCGGCTTTAAAAATGGATTTTCGACTAGCTTGCGCTGCAGAATTGTCGAAGTATTTGGTAAGCAGAAGTTCCGCCGCCTTGATCTCCTTGCAGTTGAGTAGCATGCGGATCTTGTTTTCCATGGAGTAAATGTCGGATGGGATGCGATCTTGCTGGATGGTCCATATAACTGCTTTGAGAAATGTTACCTTTTCGAGCGGCTTAAGAGCGAGATTTGCAACGCCAAGCTCGCGAATTAGCGGCATGTCCGACGTTTTTATCAACGAACTTAAGACGATGATCGGGGTGTGCATAAATCCCCGCGATCTTACACGTTGAAGAAGGAGCGGCCCACTCACTTTGGGAATACGCCACTCCATGACAATCAAATCTGGCTCACTGGCATGATCCATCCACTTCGACGCGGATTCTCCGTCCGCAAAATCGTGAATCGTGTTGCAGCCGAGTTCGCCAATAATATTACGAATGGCACTTCGAGTGGCGTCATCATGATCAATGATGACAACGTTTTTCAGGCCTAGAATATTTTGCGCCTCGGTCTCTCTGGCGTCGTTTTGACCCGCCTGCGGATGTGCGCCAAGAATTTTTTCGCTGAGAGCTTGAATGTCGGATTTTTTTTCTTGGCATACCAAACCAGCTTGTGCCAGTGTGGCTAAAGCTTTTCGAGGTTCACCACTGAGCTGCTGTGCCTCCGCAAGACTGATGAGATTTTCGCCGTCACCTGGGAAAATCTCAAGTACCGTTTTCTCCAAAGCCAAGAGATCCTGGTATTGTTTTGACGACTTTAAATACCGGCGAAGATACGCCAGAGACGTTTTTGTAATATCCCATTGATGATCTTCCAAAGATTTTAATAATTCCTGAAATTCAGCAATAAGTCCGTCGCGGTTGGGGCTTCTCTTGTGGTAAGTGAATAAGCCAAATTCAAAAGCTTTTGCAATTGCCCACTCGTCTCGCTCATCAAGAAGCAGCGAAACCTTTGTCCCGACTAACTCGGAGAAACTAGATATCATGCGGACAGTTTGGAGGCCATTGGGCGTTTCATTTGCGTAAAGAGGCAGTATCATCCAATCTACGCCCTCGGTTTCCAAATAGGTATGTGCGTCCATGATGGAAGCCATGCTTTCAACATTTGAAAATCCAAGTCCGCGCAAAACTTCGCTTATGAGTTGACGCACTGAAGCCGATTGCTCGACGACTAGGACGCGCAGAGTTTTGCTTTTCAATTTTTCATCAATACTCATCGTAATCTCGCGAAAACCCTCAGATCATCGGGGGGTAAATCATATTTTCCCCAGTTATGGTATCGACGCATTTTCGGTGGACTTAATAGATGGCACCTAAGCCTAAGCGCAAACCCCGCGCATATATGACAAAAGCAAGCGACGGAGGGATTCCAAATCTCTGACAGGAAAGACTGTCAGCCAATGACCGAGCCGATTTAGAGGGTTAATTAGAGATACAACCCTCCGTAATCTATGACTTTTATTAAATTTTGTCGTTTTTTCTAAAGAAATTCCCCAAGTGGTCGACAAACCCGGAAGCCAGGACCTTGCGCCCAGGCTTTGTTTTACCTGTGCTTCTAAAAATTAGAGGAAAACATCTATGCGGTTCACACTTCGAAACTGGTTTTGCCTAAGCGCCAGCGCCATCGCGTTTATCTCATGCAGCTCTGAAGCTGAATTTGGTGGTAGCAAGGCGAAATCCTATGACCAGGTGGCGAGCCGTGTTTTTAACTTCAAATCCTCAAAAATTGTACCGCAAACCATGACGGTGAGTGATGGTGGTCGCTTTACTTCACTAGACATTACTCAGCTTGAGCGAGCGCCCTCCCAAGTGCTGCAAAAACAAATCAAGCGCCAGTCTTTCTCGGAGAACTTTGTTCAAGGACACGCCGCGCGTTATAGCGAGGAAGAGTTTCAGCTGAGCGAAGCGGGGATGCTCGACTTCTTGGTGGTCGTTGATAATTCGCGGTCTATGGGTGATGAGCGCGATATGGTAAGCCGCGGGCTAGCCCCATTGATTTCCGCATTCAATGACACAAACTGGCAGATAGCCGTGATTTCCATGTCAAACCCTTGTGTCGATGGGTCCAATCTTATCAAGAAAACCGACACAAATCCGAGCAGCAAATTCGCAGACGCTGTTCGCAAGTCCGTGGATTGGCAGGCGACGGAACAGGGTTTTCCTATGGCTATCCGTGCGCTTAAAGGCCAATGTGGCAACTCAACGCGACCATGGCTAAGAGCTAATTCATCAGTTGGAATTTTGTTTGTTAGCGACGAAGATAACTGTGGGTCAGACGCTGGCGAGCAGGGCCGCTGTGCGAATGTCGAAGGAAAAAACGCCGACGAAATGGTGAACGCTCTCCGCGTTATTCGTCCAGCCGAACAGGGCCGCATGTATGCGATTATTGACAAAGACGGTAGCTGCCCTGACGCAGGTGGAATTGGCTCCATGTACAATGATGCCTTGGCCAAGACCGGTGGAAGTGCAGGATCTATCTGTCGCGACTATTCCAGCACAAGTGGATACGGTGAATATCTCAGCAGCGTCTCAAAAGACGTGAGCCGTATCGTAAAAAGACAATTCAGATTGTCGTTCAGCCCAGACATGACGCAATTTTCCGTACAAGTTGACGGCAAAGTTATAAGCGGGGGCATTGTAAGCGTTAACGGTAACGTTGTAACCATTGATCCAGCGGCGTTTTCGGGAGGATCAAAAATTAAATTTAGTTATTCACATGATGCCATTCCGATGTTTACCGAGATCCCCCTAAAGGCAGCACCCAGTCTTGATACCCTAAAAATTCTGGTCAACGGCCGAGTCCTTCAACCACAAGCTGATTATCAGTATAACGCTCAAAAAAGAGTTATAACGTTCACCCGAATGCCACCGGAAGACGCGAGTGTGGTGGCCTCCTATCTTGAGGACAAAGCCCTATTAACTAAGTTCTCAGTGGATATGACGGGCGCACGTTCGG
>JBAXLR010000130.1:0-8525 GCA_037134655.1 bacterium
AGCGGCAGCCCTGGCAGTGCGGGCTCATCCGGTCGATGTACCGGCCGGTGGCCAGCGAAACGTCCACGTACCAGCTGTTACCAACGATTCCAAGGCTAGGATCAAACAGGGCGCTATCGATTTTCCCGACGTCACGCACAAAAAGTGTGCTTTTCTGAGCGTTGACTGTGTCTTCTCCTTGGACATCGTTTCCGGAAGGATTTATTGAAGAATTTTGTCCGTACATTTGAAAGATTGTCCCGTCTCTGCTATTTCAATGACTCCCCAACTTGTCAGCCCCTGATGGGCGGCCTAAAATTTGGGTAGTGGCCCGATTGTATACAGCGGCTTATCAAATGATTCAAGCCCAACTAAGCGAAGGTTTAGATAGTTATGAGCTATTTTAAAGAGGTTAGAGTTCGGATCGCCCCATCCCCAACCGGTGACCCTCACGTGGGCACCGCCTATGTGGCACTGTTTAATCACGTTTTTGCCAAGAAAAACGGGGGTAAATTTTTACTTCGCATCGAGGATACGGACCAGGTGCGGGCTAAATCGAGTTCCGAAGCCATGATTATGGAAAGTCTTAAGTGGCTGGGCTTAACTTGGGACGAGGGTCCTGATCGCCCAGGTCCTTATGGGCCCTACCGGCAAAGTGAGCGCACGGCTATCTACCGTGAGCATACGGATATGCTGATTAAATCCGGGCATGCCTACCGCTGCTTCTGTACGGCCGAGAGACTAGATGCGGTGCGCGCTAAACAAAGAGAGGCTGGGGTGACCACGGCCTATGATCGTCACTGTCGCGAATTGCCAGCGAGTGAGTTGGAAGCGAATTTACGGAAACAAGTGCCTCATGTGGTTCGCCTCAAGATGCCAGTATCAGGCGTAACCAGCTTTGTGGATGAAATTCGTGGCCTTGTTGAAATCGAAAATACCCGCATGGATGATCAGGTTCTTCTCAAGAGTGATGGCTATCCGACGTATCACTTGGCTAACGTCGTTGACGATCATCTTATGAAAATCTCCCATGTTATTCGCGCCGAGGAATGGATTAATTCAACGCCAAAGCACGTTGTTCTTTATGACGCGTTCGGTTGGGAAAAGCCAAAATTTGCCCATCTTCCTTTACTAAGAAATGCCGACAAATCAAAAATATCTAAACGCAAGAACCCCGTGGCACTGACCTACTATCAGCGCGCTGGTATCTTGCCCGAAGCACTGGTCAACTTCTTGGCCAACATGGGTTGGAGTTTTGGCAATGACGTCGAATTTTTTACCGTTGATGAAATGGTGAAAAAATTCGAGTTCAAGAATATCCATTTGGGCGGGCCAGTTTTCGACACCGTCAAACTTACGTGGATGAATCAGCATTATATGCACAAGCTGAGTGACGATCAGTTTGTTAACTATGTCCGAAACGAAGTTTTTTCGGAAAAATACCTTCGCCAAATGAAACCCTATGTCCTGGAACGAATGAGTCGCTTTGAGCAATTTGTGGATAACAATTTCTTCTTTTTTAACGGATCACTCGACTACACAGGTCTTGAAATTATTCCTAAAGGTAAAACACCGCAGGAAATTTCAACCATGTTGAACGGCCTCGTGGAAAAGCTTGATGATCTTTACGAATGGGAACATGAAAGGCTTAAGGCCGTCACGGAAGCCTACAAAGATGAAATTGGCTGGAAGCCTAAAGATATCTTTATGACCCTCCGCTTGGCGGTGACTGGTCGCAAGGATTCTCCGCCATTATTTGAGACCATGGGCATTGTCGGGCGTGAAATGGTGCGCTTTCGTCTGCGCGACTGTGCGCAAAAGGTTTTGTCGTTTCCAGCCCAGGGCTAGACTAACTAATCGCTGTTGCCAGTACTGGCAAGCTCTCGTCATAACGATAGCTTGTGCCGCTATGGTTATCGTCAAATTCGCTGTACATGTGTGGTACACCGGCAGCTTTTAGCTTTTTTATAAGCTGTCTTGCGCCATATTGCAGGAAATATTGATCTCGGTTGCCACAGTCGATGAAGAGGGTTTTTAGGGAGCCAAGATTGTCTTGAATTGGCGCCTGGTCGACTCTGACGACCGGATCATGATCTAGCCAACGCTGCCAGGTCTCTTCGATGATCTTCCCGTCTTGGATATCGACTGGCAGATCAAAGCCTGGTTCGGTGTGCGGATTGGGGCTATAAAACCCACACATGCCGAGCATCATCAAAATGTGGGTGTCAAAGCCAGATAGTTTTTTTTGTTTTTTTAGTTCAGCAAGATAGGTGAGAGGGTCTCGATATCTTGCGAGTGCCACGCAAAGATCTATGAGACATCGTCGGTAAACCCACTCGAATCCCATGTCACCCGCATGACAAGCGACTGCTCCGAATACGCCGGGATAGTCCATGCCAAAACGCAATGCGCCAAAACCGCCCGAGGAGCGACCAGTAATGGCTCGGTGTTTTGGTCCTGCGAGCGCGGGAAAGTTCTTCTCCACATAGGGAATAAGCTCTGAGACCATATGATCGGCGTGGTTTCCCACATACGAACTATTGATGTACTGGCTGCCACCGAGATCGATGTAAAGATCTGGGCAAACGACAATACATGGTGGCATGCTGCCAGCGGCCATGAGCCTACTAATACGGGTTGCGAGATCTTCCCTAAAAGGCTCCCAGTTGAACATGGATCTTCCAGCACCTAACCAGGAAGCAAGGAGATAAATCGTCGGCAGCTTTTTTCCAGCAAGGGCTTCTCGCGGAATATAAGCTGTATGGGGTCGAAGGTGTGAATAACCGGCTTGGCTCGTTTTGCGTAAAATCTCACTTTGAAGTGTGAAAAATCGAATGACGGCGCCATCGGCAAGTGGTTGATCATAAAAAGTCATCGTTTAGCTTCCGTTCTAGTTGAAGTCGAAAGAGGGGTTATCCAGGGTATTTTAGACTCCAAGCGCCACCGGACTCAAGAGCCGTTGCCCAATCAGGCGCATCAATGGCTGCGATGATGTAATCTCCGGTTCCGAGATCAAAGTCTTGGCCAGTGTAATATGAAGCAAGGGAACTGATGGTGGGGTTGTGGCCGACAATGAGTAGATTTTTCTCGGAATCCGCCAGATGCCCGGATAATGCGCCAGAGAATTCGCGTTGATTGTTAATAGTGTATAGTTTTTCTTCGAGAATGATCTTATTAATCGGAACTTCAAATAGAACTTGCGCCAAAGTTTGTCTGGTTCTCGTGGCATCGCTTACGATCGCGCGATCAATTATTCCAAATAGTTTTTTGAGGTTTTTCCCATTCGTGATGGATTGATCTTTGCCCTTGTCGGCCAGTTTGCGTTCGTGATCAGAGGGGCCATCTTTTTCGGCTTTGCCATGTCGCATTAAAATCAAAGAGCGTGTCTTCATGGCAAAGATTCCTACAGTTGCGTCGCTAAAATAAAGCCCACCAATAATGGTGGGCGTTGTTTATGATGGCTCCTCAGGACGGATTTGAACCGCCGACCCAGTGATTAACAGTCACTTGCTCTACCGACTGAGCTACTGAGGAAAAGTGGTAGACCTAAATTAATACCCGAGTTGCTCAAGGCGTGTCAATGATTTTCTTGGCGGCCTTCACAGAATTTTTCAGTGATTTAGAAGGGTTGCGGCAGGCTTAGCTCGCATTTTGGACGTTCTTTTTAATGCTGTTGATTAGGAAATCAACATCAAAGGGCTTGGCAATAAAGTCATTGGCCCCGAGGGCCATGGCCCGCTGAATATCCTCGGTGGATTTCCTGCCGGAGACCATGATGACCGGAACGTTTTTTAAGACGCTGTGGGACTTGATGAGGTGAACCAGCTCAAAACCATCGACCCAGGGAAGGTTTACGTCCAATAAAATAACGTCGAGGATCGTGGCTTCAAGAAAGTGGCTTAAAGCATACCCGTCCTCTGCAAGGAGAACGTTGAAGTTTTCGCCTTCTAAGACGCGTTTTAACGCATTGCGCATGATCTCCTCGTCGTCAACGACGAGGACAGTGAGCTTTTGCTTGGACTTCTTGATATCCCTAAATTCAGAAAGGGATACGACTTTATTCTCGGAAAGTTTGCGGCGCGTGATGGAGTCCAGCTGCTTACGGAAATTCTTTCCCGTTGGCCCCGTCATTTTAATCTTCAAACTCATCCTTGAGTTCCTTCTTGTGACCCCATCCTAGGGCCGATAAACGTCACGCCTAACCAGGTAGTTCTCGGCAGCTCCCTCGCGAGCTTGAAATAACACCCAAAAACGGGTCAAAAACGTCTTGCCTAACCGGCTGTTCTCATGAAAAGAAAGGTCTCTATGTCACGAATTTGCCAAATCACCGTAGATTGCCCGCAGGTCGCCCCAGCATGGCCAGCTGGGAAAGCTTTTAGTTGGATGGGGCAATCATTACACTTCGCCGAAACTTCGGGCGGGATTTCAGGGGTTAAAACGCAAAGCACAGATGACTTGCGGGCGCTGTCGCTTGAAATCTTTGGTAGAGCCAACGTGCTGTCAATTTTAATGCATGCATTTTCCCATGGACTCACCAGAGATACAGTTTGGAATTTGGATGGTATCAGTAAAAGTGACCTCGATTGTTACTTGGTGGCAGCCAGAGTCTACAAAAGAGGCGTTGCCACTAGCGGCACTCCCACAGATCATAAGGCGGAGTCGATTCAATCGATAATCCAAAAAAACTATGCGATCAACTTTGTCGATAATATCGAGGAGTGCTTCGCATCGTTTGCAAAAAATGACTTGATCATAGTTGATCAGAGTGTCTCAAAAGTTTTTGCCCATAAGATTCCCCATCAAGCCGTGGTCTTGGAATTTTCTGAGGCTAATAAGAGCATTGAAACCCTAGCCAGCTTGGTATCAACACTTCGCGTTCATCACACATCCGCCGGAGTGCAAGACTGTACGGTTCATGTGGTTGGGGGCGGTGTTGCCGGGGATCTTGTTGGCATGGCTGCAGGATTGCTTGGCCTAAAGACTCACTATGTTCCAACAACACTCATGGCCATGGTGGATAGCTCTGTTGGCGGTAAGGTTGGTGTCAACTTTGAGCCTTGGGGTAAAAATCAGATTGGTCTATTTCATAACCCAGCGGCTGTAAGTGTTTACCTAGAGTGGCTCAAAACCCTACCAAGGGAGGAGTTTAAGGCAGGCCTGGCCGAGGCGCTAAAACATGCTTTGTTGTCCGGAGATCTTAAAATTTGGGCCACTTTGCTTGAGTGCGCCAAGACGGATGTTCCGAACGTTTCGGCTGAAACTCTCGCTAAAGTCGTTCAAGTCAAAGTTGATATAGTCGCACGTGATCCGCTCGAGATGGGTGAGCGAGCCATATTAAATTTCGGTCATACTTTGGGGCATGTAATTGAATCCATAGCGCTAAAAAAAGGTCTCAGAATTCCCCATGGGCAATGTGTGGCTGTTGGTATGCTTCACGCCCTAAGGCTATCAAAAAAATATTTCGGGATGCAGACGGATATATTCATAGAGGGGATTCTGCAGAGCGGAATTCTGCCGAGCAAAGAAAGTCTCGTGAACATTTTTGGATCGGATTCAGATTTGGACGACCATCGTGATGAGTTTATCAGTCTCTTGCTAGCCGATAAAAAATCCAAGTCTGATAATACGATCAGATTTGTGCTGCTAAAAGCTCCGGGTCAGATAGCGCGCGGGTCAGATGGTGCGTGGTCAGTCTCATTTAAGCCTGATGACGCGTGGGAAGACATTTGTCAGACGTTCCAATTTTATTTAGGGACTTAAAATTCTAAAGCAGTCGATTTAACTACCTGTAATTAAATGGTTAAATCAATAATAACAAAGTGCTAAAAAACTCCTGCCAGCTTGACTAAAGTTGGCTGGTCCCCCAGCCGAACCCTCTCTTATATGGGGGTCGGGTGCGTGTGGTAGGAGTTAAGATCCTAAAATCATGGCTGGTTGTATTACTGACGTTGTCGGTAACGGCTTGCGGCGTGCCTGAAAACTCGATCGAAGTTAAAACTGCTCGCGAAGCTGCCGCTGCCAACTGCGATCAAACGGGAAAGTGCGTCAAAGATCCAAGTGGTCTTGTACTTTACAACTCAGATCTGGTGACTGAGGACTTTGTTCTAAAACGTCAAGATGAAAACCAGACACTTTTAACCAAGCTTTTCAATTTGATTGATGAGCCAAAGCTTCTAGTAACTGCTGATAAGCTTGAGCCACTCATGCGCGGTGTGGCAATTGTTGGTGAATTTGAGCCGTGTGATTCGCCAAAGGGAATCGATGGTTCGAACCCTACTATGGGACAGCTGAGGTCACTTAAGCAGGGTCGCTACAAAGCTTGTATCACATATATCGGTGATGGTCTTTTTAAGAAAGCCTTCGCTCTCTCGCCAATCGATGTTGATACGACTCCGCCAGAGGTGGCTAAAACGGGCGTATACAATCCAGCTGTCACGTCAACAACCGCAAGTTTAACGTGGTCAAAAGGGGGAGATAACTTAACCCTGGACGGTAAGCTTATCTATGCGGTTTACACATCTAAGACAAACGTGCTGGACTCCCTTGAGGCTGTGCGTACGCACGGAAATCTTGTGCCTGGCCTCCTTATCGGCGGAATTTCCTATACAATCACGTCACTCTCAGAGAACACGAATTATCATGCCGCAGTGGTTGTAACAGATGAGGCTGGTAATCAGTCGCTTGTGGGTCATAGCAATTTTCGAACGACTACGTCTGATACGAATCCGTCTGATAAGAATCCGCCGACGTCTCCAAGTGTGGTCATCAACATTAATGATTCATACACCAACACCACGGCAGCCACCCTGACTCTGGGTGCTGTAGATGCTAGCGAGATGTATGTCACTAATGCAGACGGATGTACATCGGGTGGCACTTGGGAGCCCTACGACACGTCAAAATCTTGGACGTTAGCTCAGACAAACGCAACTGCTACCGTTTATGCGAAGTTTAGAGATCTGGCTGGTAACGAGACGGGTTGCGTGAATGACACGATCTTTCATGATGATACGGCTCCGCTTGCTCCAGTGATCTCCGATGCGAGCCGCTCCTTTAACGCAAGCTTTACGCCATCAATCCAGCAGAATATTGTGTCAGATTCTAACTTCAAGGAAATCCGCTATACGCTTACCGGCACCGATCCGACGTGTTCGACTGGAACGGCTTCGGCGACCGTGCCAACGAGTGTGATCATTCCTGCCTCGACGACGACCTTAAAGGCCATTTCTTGTGACGAGGCGGGGCAGGCGTCTGCTATTTCTTCCGCTACTTACACTTATGACAATACCTCTCCGACGATTTCGATTACGACGTCTGCTACGTCCTCCACCAAAATCAGTCCCATTCCGGTGACGTTCACTTTCTCCAAGGTGGTGACTGGGTTTAATGTCAGTGACATTGTGGTAGGTAACGGCACGGCGGGAGATTTTACAGGATCTGGTACGACTTATACGGCAAACATTATACCTGCTGGCCAGGGTGCTATTACAGTGGATGTTGATGCAAATAAAGCCCAAGACGCCGCCAATAACGGCAACACAGCAGCAAGTCAGCTATCAATCACCTACGACAACGACGCACCGACGGTGACCATCACATCTAACCGTGATCCGGGTCCTACAAACAACGCAAGTATCTTGCTGACATTTACCTTCTCAGAAGCCGTCACGGGATTTGATGCTACCGATGTCTCAGTGAATAATGCGACTAAAGGTACATTTACAGCTACGAGCTCTACTTTTTACACCCTTGCCATAACGCCCACGGGCTCTGCAGTCTCGGCGAGTGTGGCTTCCAACTCAGCTACAGATTCGGCAGCTAACGGCAACCTAGCCTCTACTCCATGGTCTATCACCTATGACAATTCCGCTCCAACAGTCGCCATCACATCTAACCGAGACCCAGGGCCAACGAATAACTCAAATATCTTGCTGACGTTCACTTTCTCTGAAGACATGACCGGCTTTGATGTTGCAGATATCTCAGTCACGAATGCGACCAAAGGTACATTCTCAGCAACGAACTCGAGTACTTACACACTAGCAATTACTCCGACTGATTCAGCAGTATCAGCAAGTGTGGCTTCCAACTCAGCAGTAGATTCGGCAGCTAACGGCAACCTCGCATCGACTCCATGGTCTATAACTTACGACAACTCCCCACCGACAGCGGTCTTCGCGTCTAACCGCGATCCAGGGCCCACCAACAGCTCATCAATTACTCTGACGTTAACTTTCTCGGAACCTGTTAGCGGTGTCTTTTTTGGTGATTTTGCAGTCAACGGCGGGACGCTAAGTGCATTCACTGCGATCAGTTCGTCTGTTTATACAGTGTTAGTAACCCCGTCTGCTGCAAGTGTTGCGGTTCTTTATCAAGGCAATCCTTTTGATGATGCAGGGAGTGAATGGGAGGGCGGCCGAATTTGGAGAATTAAATACGACAACACTGCTCCGGTGTCTCCAGTTATTGATGCCAGCAAATCATTTAACGCTGCATTTGATGCAGATGTCCAGCAAGGTATTCCAGTTGATGCTAACTTTAAAGAG
>JBAXLR010000131.1:0-8346 GCA_037134655.1 bacterium
CGGTAGATATCACCAAATCAGACGGCACCTAAGACATCTAAGCTGGCCAATTATCGGAGATACCAAACATGGTGATGGTACTCACAATCAGCTTTGGCGCGATCATATGGAGATCACGCGACTACTGCTGCATGCTTCAGAATTGAAAATAAAACATCCGAACGGGGATCTTTTACACTTAAAGGCTCCAACACCCGTTGAGTTCACCAAAGCATTGGCTCTGCCTGACTGGATCAAAGTGGACGATACATCTAAGGACGCTTAAAGCTGGCCTCTAGATCAGCCCAACACTTGTAGTATTCACGCTGCAATGTCGCATGTTCTAACGCGTGTTTCGTCGGACGATACACCCAGCATGATTCAAACATAAACGCCAGGGTATTCCCCAGATACTCTGGCTTTAATGTCGCTTTTGTAGCTGCTTCAAATGCGGCAGCTTCCGGGCCGTGAGCTTGCATACAATTATGGAGAGATGATCCACCCGGGTCAAAGCCCCCACCTGGCTTGGCATCATAGACACCATGGATGAGACCCATGAACTCACTCATAACATTGCGGTGATAGTACGGCGGTCTAAACGTATCTTCAGCCACCATCCACCGCGGCGGGAAAATCACAAAATCAACGTTCGCTTGCCCATGTGTGCCTGATGATGACGTTAAGACTGTAAAGATACTAGGATCAGGGTGATCAAAGCTCACCGTGTTGATGGTGTTGAAACGTTTTAAGTCATACTTGTAGGGTGCATAGTTACCAAACCACCCAACCACATCAAGGGGTGAATGCTCGATAGGGGCGTCCCAGAACTCACCGCAGAATTTTGTTGTGAGAGTAAATGACCCTTTCGACTCTTCGTAAGCAGCCACGGGATAAAGGAAATCCCGCGCGGAAGCCAAACCATTGGATCCAATTGGACCAAGGCTTGGAAGTTCAAACTTAGCGCCGTAATTTTCACAGATGTAGCCATTTGATGACTTGTCGGGAAGTCTCACCTGAAATTTCACGCCACGGGGAATGACACAAATCTCAGTCGGCGCAACGTCGAGAGCACCAAACTCCGTTCTAAGAAGCAGTCGACCTGCTTGAGGCACAATCAGCAAATCCCCATCAGCATTGAAGAAGAATCGGTCCGTCATGTCTTTATTAGCACGGTAGAGATGTACGGCACTGCCAGACCGGCTATTCACATCGCCATTCATGGCAAATGTTTCGATCCCCTCGACAAAATCTTTTGATTCTTTAAGGGCAGGTAATGGACTCCAGCGCAGCTGCATGGGATTTGCCGGTGCATTGTGACTCGGAGCACTCTTCCAAAGTGGATGTGACTTCCCTTTAAATTCTCCATGCATCACACTTGGCCTAATTCGGTAGAGCCAAGAACGGTAGTTTTCTTTGCGCGGCATGGTAAACGCCGAGCCACTGAGTTGCTCTGGATAGAGACCTAACGGACCTTTTTGAGGCGAATTTCTGCCAACGGGCACCGCACCTTTGCAGGCTTCACTCGTATGCTCATTGTTGAAACCACTCAAATAACTGATGTCACTCATAGCTGCCGTCCCAATTCTGTTTTTCGCACAACGTCACGCACTGCTTTAGGTTTGTTCCAGTTCAGCGTACCATTTTTTGTATCTCGCGCGCCCAATTAGCCAGAAAATCTGTCAATTCATCGATCATTGGTTCTGGTAAGCTTCCGCGCGCGAGTTCACGATTACGATCATTATTAAAGGCCTCGCGTTGGGGATCAAAAATTGGCAGAGAGTTCCGTTTTTTAATCTGGCCAATTTTTTTTGCCACTTCGACTCTTTTTACAAGTAGACCTACTAGCTCATCGTCGATCTCGCGCACCTCATGGCGAAGGGATTCGAGATCTTTTTCAATGTTGATATCACTCACCGACGAGCCCTCTATATATAATGTAAACTTGCGAAGAATATGGTTCGGGGCGTCCAAGCTCAAGATGATTGTCTCGCCCTAGTTTTAATCACGAAAATTAGTCTAACAATTTTAGTAGATTAGCTAAATGTTTAAGAGTCCTAAATTTTTGCAGCTCAATTTACCTCGCAAAAGGTCTTGTTAGTCTGCGGCTGATCTTTTAAGTGCCTGAATTTATATATTTAATTCCTAAGTCTCGAATATCTGGCCATTTGGCCAAAAAGGTATTTTTTATTAACCCCTTGTCGTTATTGGGTTTACAAATCCTCTGCATTTGATACTTCTACTGGCCGGCCGGTCAATGCATAGTCGTACAGTCTCCTGGGACAATAAGCCCTTTAGCTGTGACCATGCTGGTCAAACTGACCAAGTTGTGCCGCAGGTGTGGGGCCTGATCGAGAGGCCCAAGAGATAATAGAGAGAGGGCCACACGGTCATTGGATGACGAGTGGCGAGAACAAAATCACCCATGATGGAGGTGGAGATGAAAAACAAGGTTGTAGTCGGGGCTTTAGTAGGAATGTTTGCCAATCAAGCATTCGCATTTATTGCACCAACCGACTCCCCGGCGGGCGTCAAAGTGAAGTCCCCCGTACATCGTCCAAACACGTACGCTTCCGAGGTCAGTGCTTTTAGCAATGATGGCGAAGCTGTCACCTTGGATAAGCAGTCCAACTCCATTAGGACCATGGCAGGAGTTCATCTTCTTGGCGTAAGCGTCAATGATATCTCTCCTAAATCACTGGAAGCTGCTGCTCTTGCGCTTGTAGCAAAACGCAAAGACATCTTTGGCGTAGACGCCAGTGATGTGCGCGTAAACACGAAAGCAACCCATGTGGATGCCGACGATCAAAGCGTTTCACTGCACGTTTATCGCCAAGGAATCAAAATTCAAGACGCAGGCATCACTCTCCGCTTTAAAAAGGGCGTACTCGCCTCTTTGAAGTCAGAAACCTACGCAGAGGCAGTTATCTCGCCTGTGAAAATTTCAACCACTGGTGACATCGCCGCCAAGGCTCTTAACAGCCACGGTTACATCTCCCGCGGCAGCGCATGGCGTGTAAAACCGACCTCGGCTGGCTACAGCTTGGTTAAAGTTGACGAGTTCTTGGTTGCTGGTTCTGATGCTGCTTGGATTGTCCAAGTTGACACGACGAGTGGTGAATTGTTCGAGGTTCGCTCCAAGAACATTAATATGCGTGGCCGCGCTGTTGCTACAGCCTACCCTCGTTATTTTGCTGATACTTCTCGCGAAACGCCGTTGTCATTTGCAAAAATGTCAAATTCCTCATCTCGCGCCAACGAGCGCGGCGAGTTCAATAGCTCCAGCGACGAAGCTCCATCTATGGAGGGCTTTCATGGTGAATTCGTTACGATTCACCCAGAGACTGGCCGCGAGCTGACCGCGACTGCCACCATGAGCAACAACGCTTGGAACCTCAAGTTTGATATCGAGACCTCTAAGGATGCTTGGGACAACAACGACATGGCTCAAGCCATGGTCTACGTACACGCGAACCGGGTTATCAACACCGCAAAAAAATTCATTAAGCCTGATTGGTTCAACCAACCAATCACCGCCAATGTGAACCACTCAGATGCGTGTAATGCCTACTGGGATGGCTCAACTATCAACTTCTTCTCAGCAGGCGAGCACAAGGGGAAAACCTGCGCCAATACTGGCCTGATCGCAGACGTTGTTTATCATGAGTGGGGACATGGCCTTGACGAGAACACAGGCGGGATCGAAGACGGTGCTTTGTCCGAAGGTTTCGGCGACGCGCTATCACTACTTATGACCGATGATCCAAAAGTAGGAATCGACTTTATGCCCCTTGAGCACACACCAGTGCGCGATATGAGCGAAGTCAAAAAATTCCCTGATGACGTAGAAGACGAAGTTCATGCTGATGGCCTCATCGTCGGTGGCGCTTGGTATGACATGTACACCGCTCTCAAAAAGAAAATGGGCAAAGATAAAGCTAATCAATTATTTGCTAAGTTCCTATTCAAAGGCATCTACCAAGCCACCAAGATGTCAGATGTCTATGACGCAACTATTGCTATTGATGATAATGACGGCGACGTATCAAACGGCACTCCAAACTTTTGCGAAATCAACTCTGCTTTCGCAAAACACGGCCTTGCCAAAGAAGACAGTGACTGTCACTAAGTTCAAGAATCTAGCCATAGAAAAAATCCCAGCCGGATGGCTGGGATTTTTTTATTGGCAGGATGTCAAATGCTCAATCAATACTCAATCAGTCGGGTGTCCCCATTTAGCGGCCGTTGAAGGCTAGCACTGCCGTGCCTAGAAGAGTGAGTTTGGGGTCTGAGTGGACGTTTGTGTCTGGCCACACATGTTTAATTTGCTCTGAAAATCCACCTGTTAGGTACACATGAACCGCACCCACATCTAAACCAGACTGCTTAGCTAATTTCACCCGCTCCTGCTGAAGTAACGACAAAGTCATTTGGATTGTACCTTGCGTCATGGCATCGCAGCTTGATGTGGGCCATTTACCTTGAGAGGCTGTATTTAAGGCATCCGAAATATCCAAGCTCTTAGGCAAATTGCGCCCGCGCAAGGAGACTGCGTCAAGGGACGTTTGCAGTCCTGCAACGATATAACCGCCAAGATGGCAGCCCTTGGTATCAATGATGTCGACGGTTGTAGCTGTACCCAACGAAACAACCATGGCGGGTGCTTTGGCCATCTCGAGCCGGTTCAGATAAAGAAAAGCTTCGAGGGCTGCGAAGCGATCCATGCCAATGGCATTCAAATCATAGTGTGAGTTAAGTAAGCCCACAGGCTGCCTTTGCACCTCACGCACATGAATGCCATGCGCAGAAACCATACGATTAAAGTGCTCAAAGCCTTCCGGATTTACAGAGATGGCGTGAATAACAGACGGCTTTTCAGTTCCAGTAAAACTCTTTAGAAGTTTTTCGATCGCTACATCACCTGCCGCGACCGTCGCCACTTGAATTTGTTCTTTGTTGGTCACGACAGCGAGCTTAGTGACTGAGTTACCCACGTCAGCGACTAGAGCCTGACCGTTTTTTACTAGCGCCCATGTGTATTCGTTTGCCACTGAGTTCACCAAAATGATTCCAGAATTTCCTGAGGATCCAACCACAGGCTCCAGCTGCAATTGCCCAATTTTATCAATGCCGCGGTCAAGAAGGCGCTGAAAACCTGCCTGCGCCTTGGAAGTATCCGTTATGGGTCCCTTTGAGTTTATCCATTCATGCCCGGACTTAATAGCAAATCTCTGCCAGCGCCCTAAAATATCTTGCATGTCGAGGGTTTTCAGTCCGCTCAATAGGCTCTCTGTCAATTCAATCGCCATCTCTCTAGTCGGTCGAGGAGCAATAGATCCACTTGGCAGGCGCCCTGGCAAATAGTCCCAGGCGTCTGATTCTGAAATCTGCGGACTGGATACTAGATTAATACCAATACCGATAATGGCGCCTCGAAATTCTGCGCCCTCATAGGTCGCTTCACAGAGAATGCCGCCAATTTTTTTGCCGTCAAGAAACAGGTCATTGGGCCACTTGATGCAAATTGCTTGTCCTAATTTAGATTCAATCCACTCGGCCGCAAGTGCGCCTGAAACCATCGGTAGGACTTGGAGGAACTTTGCATCAAGGCAACCAGGCGGCAAGGCGATACTAATGTGTAAGTTATCCCTTTGACTGATCCAAGAGCGTCCAAGTCTTCCCATTCCGGCCGTTTGCATCGCTGCCGCAACAGCAATGGGGCGCGAGAAACCGTCTTTCGTCCGCTCTTTGAGTAATTTGGACGTCGACTCGCAGGTTTCAAGCCACTCAAGCATGGGACTTCGCCTAGCCGCTACTTGTCAAACAGCATGGAAAGATCAGCCCAGCGCGCCGAATGAATAGTAGAGCCAGTCGAGACAAAGTCGACCCCTGACTCGGCAATTTTACGTACCGTCTCAAGCTTGACGCCACCGGATGCTTCCGTCTTAGCGCGTCCTTTGATGGTGCGCACAGCCATAGCCATCTCAGCAACTGACATATTGTCGAGCATGATGATATCGGCGCCTGCGTCAATGGCCTCTTGCGCCTCATCCAGGTTGGTAACTTCAACCTCAATTTTTAGGGTTGGTGGCAACGATTCAAGTAAACGCGAAACAGCAGGCTTAATTCCGCCAGCTGCACGAATGTGATTTTCTTTGACGATGACACCGTCACAAAGACCCACACGGTGATTGCGCGCACCACCAGTAACGGTCGCAGCTTTTTCGATCAAACGCATGCCAGGCGTGGTTTTGCGAGTATCGAGCAGTTGGCATTTAGTCCCCGACAATTGATCGACAAAAGCACGAGTAACAGTTGCAATTCCACACATGCGCCCAAGGAAATTCAAAGCTACCCGCTCAGACTTAAGGATCGAGCGAGCGTTCCCCGAGATCTCGATCATAGCAGTCTTAGCCTCAATTTTTTGGCCATTGCTGACCAGAAGTTTCACGTCTAGTTGCGGATCAACGCGCCTGAACACTTCACGCGCCACATCAACGCCCGACACGACAATATCTTCGCGGGTTATGATCCTGGCTTTTGATTGCTTGTCGCGCGGCACGCAAAGATCTGTCGTCCAATCACCGTAGCCCCAGTCCTCTTCGAGTGCTCGGGTGATGATAGGCTCAAGCTGAATTTGGTGAAGTTCCTGCATCGATTGTTCCCCCAAAGTCGTCTGGAGGGGCAATATAGCAAGGTCAGACGGCTTCAGCCATCATTGATCAACTAAAAATCTGGCTTTTTCTTCCGCCAATCGACGCAATTCAGCTGTAAGGGCTTCGCGTGCCACATGCGTGAAATGCTCGATACAATAGCGTTCTACCGCACGATCAACGAGGGGAGGCAGCTCATTTAGTACGAAGGCTTCCACGGCTGCCGACATTCCAGAGACCTGGTTACGGCTGCTCTGGCTCGCCACTGAAGGACGTCTTAGTTCATCAGCTTGTGGGGGCTGACCCTCTGAAAACATAGCCGAATTCGAAACTGCGGGCGGCGCATCGTTGGCACCCAAATCAAAAGCAGGTCGGCCCTTTCGAGCTGGCTCCACTTCAGGCACAGGTGGCGCACTGATGCCACCAGCACCCGGGCCTACCCCAAGATCAAACGCGGAGACACTGCCAAATGGCATGTTTTCAGGAATAGCTTCCGGTATGGAACGAGCAATATTGGCATGGTCTGGTGCCGGCGACGAAAATTTCGGTAGATCCCACTGGTTTGGGGCGTTTTTTGCCGGCGAGGCCGTCCCTTTAGGCTCACGATCTCCGACCAAATCCTGAACCATCCGCGTTAGATCACCCGGCGGAAATGGTTTCTTCATGATCATTTGAATTCCGGCAGCTCTCAACTCGGGTTCACGCACGGCGTCGTAGCTACCCATGAGAATAATCAACGGCACACTACCCGCTTGCTCCGACAGTTTCTTAAAATCACTGGCCGCTGAAACACCTGGTAAACCAGCACCTGCGATGATCAGATCAAATTGCCCGGGCTGAGCAAACTTCGTTGCTTCCATCAAGGATGAAACGGAACGAATATCATTCGGCAAGTTTGCCAAACCAATTTTAATTACTTTTTGAATCGTCGAGCTGTCATCGGCGACGAGGATACGACGGACCATGAAGGTTTACCCCCCCAATGAAGGCGCAAAGTTACTATTGGCCTCTATCAGTGTACCACAAGGACCGCGAGCTTAGAAACTGCTCACTCCCGTTACCGAAGTGGCAATGTTTCTGCGGTTCCTTTGGAGGTGTCAGGTCAAGCTGAACGAATATTTTTGAGGCGATTATTGATAACTCCGAGGACTACACCCCGAAGATGGTCTCTTGCCTGCTTAACGGCTTCAAGGATCAATTTATAATCCTCTTTCGTGAAGTGCGTTTCCTTGGCGCCATTCATGTCGCGGAAACACTTCACCCTGAGATTTTCTAAATAGACAATTTTGCTTTCGTAGAGGCGTTTTAAGGTATCGTCATCAAGGCCGTCGGATGAAATCGGCTTTAGAAGATCGTTCATTATTTCACGGTAAGTCTCATAGTCAGTTTGTGGCTTGTGACCCATTTTTACGCCTTTCATCCTTAGAGCGATCCGGCATCCAAAGTGCGGGACCGTTTAAAGATCATCGGCCAATTATTCGTCAACTTTATCCATAGATTTGAACACCGTGGAACGTACTGGGTGAAATCAGTCTCATTTTGTCACAAAGCCAATTCCCACGGGCAACCACGGCCTCTCAAGAGCATCCGCATTTGCTTTTTTGCTATCTTCGAAATTACGCCAAAACTCTAAGCATTTACCATCTCTTAGACTCGTGAACGGCGAGCTTCCGAAAACCCCTAAAAACTATGGCCCACGGTAATCAACCGACTGCTA
>JBAXLR010000132.1:0-8345 GCA_037134655.1 bacterium
CCCAAACGCTCCGCGGTCTCTTGCAGAGATTCCCCGTCCTGAGAGTGGACTAGGTAGGTATCTATAATGTTTTTAATCGCTTTGGGTGTTTCGCTGGCAGGAATGCCGTCAGCCACCAGGGAAGCGAATTCAGGGTATTGCGCATTTTTCCCCCCAATTGCGATTCGGTAACCTGAATCTTCTCCGATAATGCTTACGTCGAGCGTGTGGCAGGGGGTACAGCAACGGGAGCACCCATTTACGGCGATTTTGACCGGGTTTTCAGCGCGAAGCCCGGCGAGCTCGCTAGAAATGTCCATAGCCGTGCCCAGTGCGTCTTGTTCATGGTCGGGACACAGCGCCCCCATGCAAGCCACGGGCTGGTGTATTCCGTTTTGGTAGTTTCTGACATCGAGACCGATTGATTTGAGTTCTGACGTGACGTGATTGACTTGGTCTGCTTTTACAATAAGGGCAAGACGTTGATCTTCAGTTGCCTTGACCATGTGCGCGCTTGATTCGCAGAGGCTTGCGATTTTTTTGAGGTGCGATGCGCTGTAGACGCCTCCGTCAATTTCCGCAATTAAGACGACGCTACCGTTGTTCAGATTAAATTCTTTTGTCATATGGTTGCCCCGCGCATCTGGGATTAGGCGTCACGATAAAGCCTATTCTTGGTGATGGATCGGATCTAATGGGGGGCAACTTAATGGCGATAGCTTAAAGTAGCGTGCCTTGGTATTTGGTTTAAACAAAAAAGCCAAAGGGTTTCCCCTTTGGCTTTTGATGGTTATCTCGAGCTGGTTAAGTCAGATTTTCCATATAATCTCTTAGGCGCTGGTTCATCAGAGCTTTGGAAACCCAGAAGGTTTCTGATAGCTGGTTGACGATGTCATAAGATGTGTCGATTTTCTCGACTTCTTTTCGCAGCATTTTGCCAGGTGCAAGTAATAAGCCAGCAAACAGGTTGGCTCGGATATCTTGCACTTCCTCTGGGCAAGTGCGTAGATGAGCTACATGCAGACTTCCACTGTTGACCAAGTATCTGAAGAGCTCGCGAGCAACTAGAAAGCGCAGATAAGGGCGCATTTCACTGCCTTTGTGCCTCACAGTTACCTTGAGCTCTGCTCCTTGTCCCTCTGTCCTGACTTCAACTGGAGTGGCGATTGTCTCGTCAGAGACGATAGTGAAGTTGGGGAACAGTTGACAGATTTCTGGCAAATAAACCGGAGCTTCTTCAAATTTTCCTGTTGCGATGATCGAATCGACCGCCTTAGAGATGCTAGGACGATCCACATCAAAAAGCTCTTCAAAAGATAGTCTTGGGTTTTCGCCTTGATAGCGTCCAGGATTTTTGAAGAATTCTTTTTTCAGGTTTTCGCCTGTCCGACCTGTTAGGGCAAAAGCACCGTACCCACGGTATTCAAACACGGCCTCTTCAAAGCTAACTTTGCCAGAAGCAATATCGATCAAAAGTCTTTCGTCGATCGACAGGTGGTCAGCGATTGTTCGTAGCGTCGAAAGGGCGCGGATATTTTTTTTGCCTTTTTTCCAGTGGCTGCAATCTGCAGGATCATAGCCCAAGATAGCTCCGACATCTTGATCGATTACTTTGACGTTACCCTCGTAACGAATGTCGAGCGCCTCTTTGCAGAACTTAAAAAGGGTGGCCGAATTTGGGTAACGATTCTCGGCAATCTTTTTCATCGAAACTACCTCCTTGTGGTGACGAAAACGGCGTGGCCGGTTTGGCGACGGTGAAATCTGCCCAAGCATCCTGCTTAGGTTTTTTTGGATTTTGTTGAATTGTCTCTCTAGAAAATTAGACAGCACTTCGAGGGGCGCTGTCAACTCGGCAGCATCCACAATAAAAAACTTCAGGTTTTTCCATTATTGGGCCTTGGCACAAGGGATTGTGAGGTGTGCTGCTAAGTATGACAAAAAACCCCATGATTTCATAATCATGGGGTTAATTTTAGATGCCAGTGGGTGAATGAGCCTATTTGGTAGGTTCGAGGATGGCCATCGTGATGGGGCCAGGAACATAATTGGGTTTACATTTTACATTCGAGATGACCCGATCTAAAAGTTGCCGAGCCCGTTCAGGGTTTTCGCGTTCTCGCCCCTTCAATCGAACAACAACCTTGACCTTATCTCCACGGTCTAAAAACTTATCGATGGCATTTAATTTTGTTTGGAAGTCGTGATCGGCGATGTTGAGCTTTAACTGAATCTCTTTCAGTTCCTGCACGATCTGCTTTTTCTTTGCCTTTTTCAACTCGTACTGGACCTTCTTGAAGTCTTGAACCCGCATGACAGGGAAGTCACCCTTGTCACTGATCATGACTAAATCAAGCCCAGCTTCTTCGGCGCGGGAAAGGGCTTCTAGTACTGATACGATTTCGTTGGAGTCGTTTCCGACAAGGCGGACTTTAGTGTAATTGCGGGCGGCGGCACGGTTGATAACTTGCAAGCACGTTCTCCTCTAGAGATTGCTGATAAAAGGCTGGTGAACAGCCCGAAAAAAATAGCAGTAGTAGACCCGAAATGCTAGCACAGTCTGCTGGATGTGGGAAGTTTTAACCCCCCGCAGCAGTGGGTGCTGGGGCTTTAATTTCCCAGTAAATACAGATGTTTAAACTTTTATCTGGCGGTGGGTCGAGAATCAACAGTTTGAAGATTCTGGCCGCGCGCGAGTTTTTGAGACAGACACGAGGGGGTTGGGCCCCCAAAAAAAGCGGCTGGCGTTGGCCTTTTTGACCCTTTAGACGCGAGGATTTTTCTTAGCTACAGCAATGCTGCGGCCAAGGTTGCAAGCTCACTGCGCTCGCCGCGATTGAATGTGATGTGGGCTGCTATCCGCTCAGATTTGAATTTTTCAATCACATAGGTCATGCCGTTATTTTCGCTGTCGATATAGGGATTATCAATTTGGTACGGATCTCCCGTCAGTACTATCTTGGTGCCTTCTCCTGCGCGCGTCAGGATCGTCTTAATCTCGTGCGGCGTTAAGTTTTGTGCCTCATCCACCACGAAGAACTGGTTTGGCAGGGAGCGACCGCGAATGTAAGTCAGCGGTTCAACGGCAAGCATTCCTTGGTTGATCAGTTCTTGGTAACTTTTGCTGAATCGCTTTGTTCGTCCCTGTTGGCCACCGCTTAGCAACAATTCAAGGTTGTCAAAGATTGGCTGCATCCATGGATTTAACTTTTCGTCGAGATCGCCTGGTAGAAATCCGATGTCTTTGCCGAGCGGGAAGATCGGACGGGCAACAAGAAGCTTATGATATTCATCGTCGTCGGTAGTTTTTGACAAGCCGGCCGCAATCGCCATCAAGGTTTTGCCTGTTCCTGCGCCGCCACTCAGAGTGACCAACTTGATGTTGTCATCGAGTAAGGCCTCCAATGCAAATGTCTGCTCAATATTGCGTGGATAGATGCCCCACACACCTTCGCTGTGTGGGTCCAACATTCTTAATATGCGATCTTGTCCGTCGAACATTCCGTAAACAAACTGATTTGAGTCAGCTTCATCTTCCAGGATAACAAATTGGTTTGGGAATAAACCTTTATCATCCAGTCGAATCTCACGGCGCGAGTAAAAATCATTGATCACATCGGCTGAGACCTTCATGGTCGCGATGCCTTTGTACAGGTGGCTAATATCAACTTTATCGGCTTCAAAATCCTCTGCCGAAATGTTGAGTGCGTCAGCTTTTATGCGTAAATTTGAGTCTTTTGTGATGATGACGACTTTGCGAGACGTCCCATGTTGTTTTTGCAAGGTCAGAGCTACTGCCAAAATTTGGTTGTCGGTGTTTTTCGCCAGACTACCGACAAGATCGTAATCGGCGCCCAAGTTTACGAACAGACGGCCGCTGTCATCGCGTCCCTCAAAGAGAGGGATTCCAGCTGACAGAGTGCCCCGTTCACGGAGTCTGTCGAGGATCCTGCTAACTTCCCGAGCGTTTCGTCCTGTTTCACTAAGGTCTTTCTTAAATGTATCGACTTCTTCGATAACCGATATGGGAATGACCACATCGTTATCATCAAATTTAAAGATACTGGCAGGGTTATTGAGCAGGATATTGGTGTCGATGATGAATGTCTTTTTCATTCAGTTATTGGATCCTTTGTAAAACGATTAAAAGCAACAAGCTTGCTTGATATTTCGATAGTTTAGCATGCGCGCCCTTGGCCGCGCAAACTTTTGGGAAAGGACTAATGCTTCCATTAATCCTGAGAAAGGGTGCCCTCAAGTATTCCTGCGGGTACAATATCCATAGGTATAATCCAGCTTAATGACAGTCATTTGCCGGAGTTATTAGAGCGTAGATCTTCGAGTGGAAGGTTCAGCCGATTATGACGACGAACATTCAGACCTTAAGAGCGGTTTCAAACGACATGAAACGTCTCTTCAAAGAGCGCCAAAGTATCTTGTCGTTTGATCAATTTTTAGACATCGTTCGCGCCAACCCAAGAAAGCTGATGCGAAATTCCGCTGAGTATCTGCGCGATTGTTTTTTGCACTTTGGTGAAACCCCTATCGCTGGCGATGAAAAAACCAAAGTTGCGCCCAGTAGGCGATTTAAGTTGTTTGATCTTGGGACGGAAAAAGGGGTGCCGATCGTCGGTTGTGAGCGCGTACAGGAGGATATTTTTCGCGTTCTCCAGGCTTTTGTGAGTCAGGGCGCTCCCAATAAAGTTATTTTTCTTCATGGTCCCAATGGATCGGCAAAATCCTCTACCATCGAAGCCATATCTCATGGCATGCAAAAGTATAGCGAAACGGAAGATGGGGTTGTTTATCGTTTTAATTGGATATTTCCAGTGGACAAAAGCGCAACCCCGAGAGCCGTGTCTGGCGAGTCTGGTCCTATCGGTTTTGCAGCGCGCTACGACGAAAGCCGAGGGGGCGAGGACAGCTACGCATTGTTAGAGGATAGTCAAATTTCCAGCAAGCTCCTAAGTGAGTTCAAGGAAAATCCGCTATTCCTAATACCCATGCCGTTTCGTGAAAAAATCCTGCGTGGTTTTGTCGCAAGTTTGGAGAACAAGAAGCCGGAGGATGTCGAATTACCGGCGCACATGCTTTTGTCGGGTTTGAGTAAGAAAAATCAGCTTATTTTTGAAAATCTGCTGGCAGCTTATGACGGCGAGGTAGAGAAAGTCCTGCGCCATATTCAAGTTGAACGCTTCTTTTACTCGCGTCAGTACCGAATTGGTATATCGACGGTTGAACCGCAGATGTCGATGGATGCGCAAGAAAAACAATTGACCATGGACCGCAATATTGCCAATTTACCAGCGGTTTTACATAATATTAGACTTACTGAAACAGTTGGAGAAGTTGTTGAGGCGAATCGCGGTATCCTTGAATTTAGTGATTTACTTAAGCGCCCGCTCGAGACTTTTAAGTACCTACTGACAACGGTTGAACGCGCCACTCTTAGCCTGCCATCAGCAACGCAGAATCTCGATATGGTGTTCTTCGCTACGGCGAATGAAAAGCACTTGGATGCCTTTAAAACGTTGCCGGACTTCAGCTCTTTCCGGGGCCGATTTGAGTTGATCACGGTGCCTTATCTCCTGAAGATTTCAGAAGAGACACAGATTTATAAACGCGACGCGCTCGCTATATCTAAGTTAAAAAGAATGGCTCCTCATACTTTGGATGTTCTCTGTGCGTGGGCGGTATTGACACGATTAAAGCATCCGGACTCTGACGCCTACGCTAGTGAACACCGTGGCATCATTAATCGCTTGGATCCTTTCGCGAAAGCTATGCTCTATGATGGTCGGCCCATCGGTGACACTTTTACTGCTGCGGATCAAATCTCAGTCAGACAGCTTCGCAGACAAATTATGAATGAGTCGATAGGGAATGTGATTTACGAGGGACGGTTTGGCGCTTCACCTAGAGAAGTGCGAGCCTTGCTTTACAGGGTGGCAGAGGAGTCGTCGTCTGAAACGATTACGCCGATGTCAATTTTCTCCGATCTGGAACGACTGCTAAAAGATCGAACTGTTTATGAATTTTTGCAGTTTGAGCCGAGAAATAAGTATCACGATGTCGCGTTTTTTATACGTAATATCCGTGACTGGTTTGCGGAAATTTTCGAGGAAGAGGTGCTCGGCGCCATGCTGCTTATCGAAGAGGGTCAGTATGATCAGCTCATGGCTCGCTATGTTGACCACGCGGTCGCTTTTATTAAGAAAGAAAAGATTTTCAATCGTAAGACCGAAGGTTACGAGGCGCCCTCCGAGATCTTAATGAACGATGTCGAATCCATTCTTGGTGTAAGTGGTGGAGATCCGACCCGCTTTCGGGAGAGCCTACTCGCCCGAATCGCAAGCTATAGACTGGATAATCCGAAGGCAAAGATCGAGTTTAGTATTATATTTTTCGACCATCTTCAGCGCATCAAAGAGCATTATTACCAGCAAAAATCAAAACTCATTGAGGCGAACTTGAAGTCGGTCTTGGCATTGGGCACTGAGCGGGAACGTCAACTAAATGAAAAGCAGATTGCCGAGGCAAAGTCGACACTTAGTGAGTTGGCAAGTCGATTTGGTTACGACGAGACGTCAGCACGCGAGTGCATTAAGTTTTTAATGATGTCTAAGGACGCGCCAAGTAAAGAATCACGTGAACCCTAGTGGTTTCTGACCAGTTTTTGCAGTTCACTTCTTACAAGATCGACGGTGGACCTACCGGTTTTCTCGTTCTTCTTATTTTCAACATATAACCTGGTGATGTGGACTTGTGAGTTCTGTGCGATCAAACTCATTTGATCCTCGATCGGTATGACGCGCGGGAATTGAAAGTCGTCCTTCTTGATCAGGCGTAATCGGTTGTGGCTAGGTTCGTCGCCGGCGCGTGGGCGAAATCTGGTCAGGGAATTGGTGCTTGAAACCTTTTCGAATTTTATGCCAAGTCCAGCGATGACTGTGGCAGCTTCATCGATGCTTTCTATGCCGCTTGACGGTCCTGTATTGGAAGCTACCTCAAACGCTCTTTTCCATAGACGCCGGTCATACATTAGATCTTTCAGCAGTTCTGAAAATTCGCCCAATTCCTGTTTGTTTTTAATCATTTTTTTGGCCGCATCGCTCAACACGGTGGGCATATTGTATTCGTCAATGCCGGCGTATTCGTCAATGTTAATGGGCAAAGTCCAATTAGGCAGCATGGTTGTAATTTTTTTGATCATGGCTTCTGCCGCAACAGATGTTTTGTGAAAGTAAAGCTGAAGATACATGGAATGCCGTGCCCTAAGATAATCCTCAAATGCAGCAAGACCAGAGAACTGTATGGCCAAATGTAGGGACTTGTCTGAATCGTCCCAATAAATGGCGAGAGAATTTAAAATCCGGCTCTCGTCGAAGATTCCGTAAACCACGCCACACTCGCGACTGTCGCGCAATAAATAGTCCATCCGATCTACGTCAAACTCGCCGGAGACGAGTTCGTGACATAGTTGGTGCATCCCGTAGCGAAGCAATGGGCTGTTGGGTGAAGGGGGTATTTGGGGTGCAATAATGGAAGCAACGTCCTGAGCCGTCACTTTTGGTGACTTGAGGTTAGGGTTGTCGCGGTAAATATCCGAAAGTACTCGGTCGATTGCAAGGAGAGTATAAAGTTCGTGCCGCACTCGAATGGTTGCCGGGTCTTGCCCCTTTGCCCTCATGGCATCACATCGTTCAGAAATAAATTGGGCGATGTATTTTGGGAGGCTTTTTCTGGCTTCAAACATTTGCTGCCATGTGGGCATGAAGCCTTCGCCACTATGAGAGAAAGGAGAATGCCCAAGGTCGTGCATGAGAGCTGCTAAGCGTAAAGCTTGAAGAGGATAATCATCGCCAAAAATTTGATCAATCATACTGAACGTTGGACTGAGGAGCCCGTGGGCAGCCTGGGGTTTGCCTGACCGTTTCTCTAGTTCCGCAAAGTCTCCGTATTTAGCCGTAGAATTGCGCAGGGCCTTTTGGTTCTCGTAAAGTTTATTCCAAGCGACACCGGCAAGGTGCATGACTCCAAGGCTATGCTCGAAACGGCTATGGCTGGCCCCAGGAAATACATACTGAAGAAATGCAAGTTGCTTGATCCTGCGCATTCTTTGGACGAAGGGGTGGGCTATAACAAGGTCTTCAAAATGGGAAACGTTGATAGTCCCATGAATATTTTCGCGAATGCGGCGGGTGATTTCCATGAGCTCTCCGTTAGCTAAAGGCCATTCTCTGCCGTTTTACAGATACCAGGAACCAATAGCTTCTTCTGCTGAAGCAAAGCCTCGAAGTTTTAGCTCAGCGGCTAATTCCTCACAGATTTGCAGGGCGGCCCCAGGTCCCCGGTATACCAAGGCC
>JBAXLR010000133.1:0-8236 GCA_037134655.1 bacterium
GTTCCGACAAGTTGAACTGGCTGATTGTGAGATCTATGGCCGTAGGGCATGCGAGATGTGGTTGCTCCAGCGGCAAGAGCCAGGAGCTGATGACCTAAACAAATTCCTAGGATTGGCCTGTCACCACCCAAGAGATGACTGACGCGTGATTTTAGATCACCGGTTTTTACTGGATCTCCAGGGCCATTAGAGAGTAACCAGCCTGAGCAGTCGACTTTCGTTAGATCATGATCCCAGGGCAAAACTTCCACTTCTACGCCCTGGCTGGCAAGTTGCCGCAGGATATTCCACTTCACACCGGTGTCGACCACTGCGACGCGTTTTTTGCCTTTACCAATGATGTAGGGCTTTTCACAAGATACTGCGCGCACGACTTCATGCGCTGACGGATCAAAAAAAACCGCCGGATCAACCGACGGTAATTTAGAAGAAAACGCCCGAACGCCAGAGGCGTTATCTGGGACAACGCGCCCAAATAGTTTTTTCTCTTCGCGAATCAAGTGCACGAGCTGGCGTGTATCGACGCCAGTGATGCCTGGAACGTTTTGATCTTTCAGCCACTGATCAAGAGTCTGCCGACTAGACCAGTGAAAGGCATCGGCACTGTCTTCTGAGACAATCACAGCTGATGCGTGAACTCTGCCACTCTCAAATCCGGCCGAATTCTCAAGTTCTTTGATAGTTGGCAGCGGCGGAATCCCGTAGTTGCCAATCAGTGGGTACGTAAAAAGAAGGATCTGTCCAAAGTAGGATGGGTCGGTCAAAGCTTCACTGTAGCCAACCATTCCCGTTGTAAAAACGAGCTCACCCGAAGCCTCTAAAGGCGCACCAATGAGCTCACCCGAAAACTCCATCCCATTGGATAGTTTCAGGACACACTTGGACCTAGACGTCATGAGTTTCTCCTCGCCGTGGGTCGCAAACAATTTATACAGGGAACGCCCAAAATCTCGAGCGTTAGCACAGCATAACCTAGACATGACCCGGCTGGCTATGGTTAATTTATGGCCTTCAAAAAGGCCCAAAAAGGAGTCCATGATGAGCACAAATTCTTCCACAAATCCAACAGTTATCGTTTACGCTGGCCGCACTGCCATTGGCAAAATGAGCGGAGCTTTTGCAACAACTCCAGCACCACAACTTGGCGCCACTCTTGTCAAAGACGCGCTTAAGAAAACGGGCCTGGCGGCAGAGAAAATCGACGAGATCATTATGGGTCAAGTACTTACAGCAGGAGTTGGCCAAGCACCCGCTCGCCAAACTGCCATTTACGGCGGGCTGCCGAAGTCTGTTTGCGCGACTACAATCAACCGCGTCTGTGGATCAGGACTTAAAACTGTCATGCTTGCAGATCAAGCCATCAGAAGTGGTGACGCCAAGATTGTTCTCGCTGGCGGCCAAGAAAACATGACCATGGCTCCTCACCTTCTTCCGAATTCGCGCTCGGGATTTAAATTTGGAAGCGTCGAATTAAAAGACCACATGCAGTTTGATGGCCTGTGGGATCCGTATGGTAACGTGGCTATGGGTAACTGCGGCGAAGAGTGCGCGAAGAAATACGCCTTTAGCCGCGAAGCTCAAGATGAATTTGCGGTGGAAAGCTACAAGAGGGCTCGCGCAGCCACAGAAAATAAAACATTCGAAAAAGAAATCGTTCCCGTCGAGATTGCTAGCCGCAAAGGCACAGTCACTGTGACCCAAGATGAAGAACCATTTGCTGCTGATCTTGCAAAGATCCGTGATCTTCGCCCTGCGTTTGATAAAAACGGCACCATCACGGCAGCAAACGCTAGCTCCATCAACGACGGCGCGGCTCTTTTGATGCTGACAGATCTTGAGACGGCAAAAAAAGAAGGTCTAAAACCGATTGCCAAGATCGTCGCGCAAGCCTCCCACGCCCAAGAGCCAACATGGTTTACAACCGCACCGGTGAAGTGCATCGAAAAAGTTCTGCAAAAAGCAAAACTCACCACAAACGACATTGATCTCTATGAAATCAACGAAGCGTTTGCCGTGGTCGCCATGGCAGCAATCCATGATCTGAAACTTCCAAGTGAGAAGGTTAATGTGTACGGTGGAGCCGTGGCCCTAGGCCATCCGATCGGCGCCAGTGGTGCACGCGTTCTTGTGACGCTTCTGACAGCACTTCGCGAGAAAAACAAAAAACGCGGACTTGCCACACTGTGCATCGGTGGCGGCGAGGCTAGTGCTGTGATTGTGGAAATGATGTAAAGAATTAAATTGGGGACACCCGACTGATTGGCTATTAAACGAGCTGATGATCAATCAATACTCAATCAGTCGGGTGTCCCCAATCGTCATGAAAAGAGCGCGATTATAAACAAAGATTTATTCCCATCGTTGACGAATTTGATCAAGGACGCGCCGCGGTCTAAACCGAAGGATCTTGGAGTCCTTGAACCAGAGCTGCGAAGGCCCTGCCCTAGGCCTGACATTTGGGCTCACATATATGCGGTTAACAAGGCTTTAACAGACTGGCAAGCCGTCCGTGGCTGGATTTGTTTTTTTCATAAGCAAAAGGGAGACCCTGAGGGCCCCGATTATTATTATGCTTATGCCTGGGAATCGGATAACGGGATTTGCGTAACCACGGAGATTACATCTTGCGACCAAACCCACTGGAGCATAAATTCACGCGGCGATTATCAATGGTTTCAGGAAACAATCAAATTAGGCAACCCTGTCACGATTCTTACTCCACCCGCAGATGCACCCGAAGGGACCCAAGCATGCTTGTATGGTCGGTGCGATCCAGTTATTGACGTGAGTGGGAGTGATCTTTTTGAGTTTTTACAAGCTGAGATCGATCCCGTTCACCGCGCTGGAATTATCGACTGTATCGGTGACATCTTACTAGATTTAGCCCTCAGTAATCCGGACGCCATTTCAGCCCTTGTAAGAGGAATGAACGAGCACGGCGAGATTTTCCAGTATAAGCAGGCTGTCAACGTGGCCAAGGAGCTTCGGTCTAACTTGAAACAGCATGGACGCGATATGCCAGGACTTGCTGAAATGATGACACACTTAAAAGTTCGGCGAGTAAAGCGATTTGCAGCGGTTTAGCCGCCGTTCAATTTTTATTCCTTTGCTCGATTTAACGTATGTTCATTAGCTTGGCGCTGCGAATACCATCATGATTACAGTTACTTATAATGTTGACGCCCTCAATTTGAGGATGTCAAGTTTGCTGTTATTCGCGCTTAAAACCGATTAGCCGCTGCGGCTTGGAGCTGGCCGAGACCAATGATTTTATGGCATCGATAATTCCTTGAATTTGCTTATCGTGCTTATCAACCTTACCGTCGAGCTCACCTAGCTTGCGTAGCAATGTGGTTTGGTTTTCGACCAGTGTCCGCAATTTAACGAATGCTCTCATGATCTCCACGTTCATTTTAATTGCAGGATTGCTATTCAATACACTTGAAAGCATCGCCACACCTTGCTCGGTAAAAGCATTTGGCGGTACACGTCGCCCCCCATGACTAGTCGGAAGATGTCGTATCTTTTTGAGGTTGGCGTATTCATTGGGTGTGAGTCTAAACATAAAATCACTCGGGAAGCGTTCTGAATTCCTTTGAACAGCTTGAAGCAAAGTTTTCAACTCCACCTGATACAATTCTGCAAGTTCGTAGTCTATAAGCACTCGGACTGCTCTGATTTCAATGATGCGATCTTCAATTTTTGACACAATGGACCTCACCGTTTCCCAAGGCAGGCCCATAATCCTTTTTAAAACCATCGTGTCCAGAGACATCGAACATTTTTTGATTATCTCTTGTAAGGACATTTGAGCTTAGCGATTTACGTCCTTTTGAGGACGCAACCGTCTGAATTAGCAAAGGATTCTCACAGGAAGGCTTGAACTTGAAATCATGGATTGATCGATGCCTGGATCTCGCCGTATAACAAGTCTATCTGTTTATTTTGCACAATCTGGTCCTAGATCAGTTCGGTAACGCGACTTGATGTATAAAAAACTAAATAAAGAAACTAAAACCCCTCCATACATGGAAAAGTCATGCCCTCCCCCTCTTGTGAGCCAAGGGATGGTCTCTGGTGTGGACTACTATATGGATGCAGAGACGGGCTTTATGGTCTTTACTGCTAAGTATCTATTGAGACGCGGTTACTGCTGCAGCAGCGGTTGCCGTCACTGTCCTTACGCAAAGCCAGGTCTGTGAGCTGGCAATTTTATTCCAGCCAATCCAGAAGCAGCATTAATTGCGCTGTAACTCAGTAGTAACCGGCTTTACGGTTTGCCGCTCTGACACACGATCCTTCACCGCTACAGCAGTAAGAGATACACGCCTCAGCTTGTATCTGACTACCTGGGATTTTTTGATTCATTGAGCAGTAGCCGTAATCATCAGATCGCGGGAAGATATTTCTAAGATTCTCGTAGTAAGTTTGCCGGCCCTTTGAGGAGGCGCACTGGTCTGCACAGACGCTCGATCGAGTAAAATAACTGTAGTAGCTCTGATCGGCCAACCACATTCCATAAATTACCGAGCAGCGAGAATATGAACCGTCATTACCCTGAACGCGTCCATCTTCCTCGGAAAGAGGCTCAAAGCCTCCGGATGGATCATTTATGTATTTGTTCTTTGCCAGCTCCTCTCGCTCAAGAGTCTGATAATAATTTTTAATGTCCTCTACCAAGCAGGCTGAGTTATTCGCTAGTACATAACCCCCGTAAGCCAGATCAACTCCACAACGACCTAACGTGGTTACTACCTCAAGAGAGGTCGTAATTTTTTTGATACCACTAGATAGTTTTACGAGACCTCTTGTTCGAGCTCCAGAGAGCCACTGACTACACTGAGATAACGTATTCATCCGGTCTAACAGTGATTTTATGCTGGTATAACCCAAGCTTCCCAAAGTTTGGATATCAGAGACCGTCAGTGTGCTCGATGCTGATTGACCGCCACCAAGATCGGACGACATACCGACTAAGGAGACCAGATCTTTGACCGCATTATAATTTCCATTTAAGCAGCCATACATTGCTTTTCTTTTGATTTTTTTACCAACTTCTGTTTGTTCAAAAATTGCTTTGCCTGAGTCAAATGCCTGCTGAAGGTCCTCTTGTGAATCTTCCAGGTCAATGGGCTGGCGACCACCGTTATTGATAAATTGATTGAGGTCGTTAAATACGTCAGCCGCATCAGCAGAGCCTTCATAGACGTTTTTCACACCATCAACAACGTTAGCTATATCAGTAACAAGACCACCACCAGCAAGTTTGCCAGCGGACTTTAGGGAATTATATGCACATTGAAAAGCACGACGACTTGCATCATTTGATGCGGCCGCACTACTTTTCAGATCACAACTAAATCCGCCCGACTTTAAGCTTGAAACGGGAGCTTCAGGCTTACCACAAGACACCATGACCGAAGATGCGAAAGCGATCGTTCCCAAAGTCAGAACCATACGCATATAGGCTTCTCCCTCTAAAATTACCTACGAAAAATAAGATGGAGTACGTATCGACAAAAGGCCACTTGGTATTGATATTTTTCGATAAGTGTATGTAATTATTTATTTATTGTTGCTTAATTAGGATTCAGCCCAACGAGGGATTCGGAGGGAACACTCATTTTCAATTTCATGGCGTGGGATCTTAGAACAACCTAAGGCCTATCCAATATTTTTTGGATGTTTTCGATAAATTTTCAGACTAGGAGAAGTGACCTTTAAATCAGCAGCCCCCAGATACACTAAGGCTTACCAAGTTGTACCTAACACCCGTAACCATGTGATAATAATGATCTGAAATCATTTCAAATATTCGGTAGAGGCATACATAAACATGAGTAACGGCTCTTCAAAAAAAATGGGTATTCCAAAGGAATCATTTTCTGGCGAGAGACGAGTCTCTCTTGCGCCTGCCAACGTGGCGGCCATGCAAAAATTGGGATTTAGCGTCACGGTGGAAAGCGGTGCAGGACTAGCGTCTGGATTTACAGATGACGCTTATCAAAAAGCCGGAGCTAATATTGCCGCGAGCGCAAAAGATATCTGGGGTTCTTGTGACGTTATCATCAAGGTAAGAGCACCGAGCCCGAGCGAAGTTGACTTGATGCGGCCGGGAACATTCTTGGCAAGCCTCATCGCTCCAGCGCAAAACCAAGAGCTCCTTAAAAAACTCGCCCACGCCAAGATCTCGACTCTTGCACTGGATTTGATACCTAGAACTACAAAAGCCCAGAAGATGGACGTCCTAAGCTCCATGGGTAACTTGGCTGGGTATAGAGCTGTGGTGGAAGCCGCTGCCGCTTTCAGTCGACCTTTCACGGGCCAAATCACGGCCGCAGGTAAGATGCCTCCAGCAAAAATTATGGTCATTGGCGCTGGTGTCGCTGGCCTCGCTGCCATTGGTGCTGCAAGAGGTCTGGGCGCGATTGTTAGAGCTTTCGACACAAGACCTGAAGTGAAAGAACAAATCACCAGTATGGGTGCCGAGTTTCTTGAGCTCGACTTTAAAGAAGACGGCACGGGTGAAGGCGGCTACGCCAAGGTCATGTCGCCTGAATTTATTAAAGCTGAAATGGATCTTTTTGCGAAGCAGGCCAAGGACGTTGACATCATTATCACCACGGCGCTGATTCCTGGCGTTAAAGCACCCGTCTTAATCACCGAAGAGATGGTGAGATCCATGCGCCGCGGCAGTGTGGTGGTCGATCTTGCTGCCGAACAAGGTGGAAACTGCGCTCTAACAGAGCCGGGCAAACTGATAACTGTCGATGGTACGTCAATCGTCGGATTCACAGATCTTCCAGGCCGCATGGCTTCACAGGCCAGCCAACTGCTTGGTAACAACATGGTTAATCTTATTGACGCGATGTGCACTACAGGCAAGGAAAAAGTGCCATTTAGGGTCGACATGGAAGATGAGACCGTTCGTCCTGCCATGGTCACCCACAATGCAGATGTCACTTGGCCTCCGCCAAAAAAACCAGCGCCGCCGTCACCAGCAAAACCTGCCGTAGCAGCAGCGAAAGCTGCGCCCGCGAAAGCCGCGACAAAAGGGCATGGCCACGGAGCACCGTCAGAGCCGATGGCAGCAAGTCATGTCATAGCCTACTGGTTGATTGGTGCAGGGATTTTGTGGTGGCTTGGTAGCGTTGCCCCGGCCGAGTTCATTAACCACCTTACTGTTTTCATCCTAGCTTGCTTTGTGGGATGGCAGCTCATTTGGAATGTCTCACCGGCTCTTCACACACCACTCATGAGCGTGACCAACGCCATCAGCGGAATCATCGTCGTCGGCGCAATGCTACAAGTCTCTGGACCCACCACGGCCGTCAGCACATGGCTCGCTGTTTTAGCTGTTTTGGTGGCGACGATTAACATTGCCGGTGGTTTTTTGGTCACTCAGCGCATGCTAAAAATGTTTAGAAAATAAGGAATAAAACCTGTGTCACCTACTCTACTTACTGTCAGCTATCTTCTCGCCAGTGTGTTCTTCATCCTAAGCCTGGGTGGTCTTTCCACACAGGAATCCGCACGACGTGGCAACGCCTACGGCGTGGTTGGAATTCTCGTCGCACTTGTGGCAACGGCGTTCAGCCCACTGGTCACTGATTTTACGTTGCTAGCACCAGCCATTATCGTTGGTGTGATAATTGGGGCGATCCTAGCTGCAAGAGTGGCCATGACAGCAATGCCTGAGCTTGTGGCGATTCTTCATAGCTTTGTAGGCCTTGCGGCCACGCTGGTGGGTATCGTGAACTTCATGCAAGCACCACACGGTGGCGGTGCGGCTGCAGGTCACGGAGTAATGACTGTTATCCATGACATTGAGATCTTTATTGGCGTCTTCATTGGTGCAGTGACCTTTAGCGGATCTATCATTGCGTTCGGTAAACTTCGTGGATCAATCTCGGGTAATCCACTTTTGATTCCTGCGCGCCACTGGGCCAACGCCGGAATGGTCTTAGCCTCACTTTGGCTTGGGGTTTTATTCATTCAGTCAGCATCAACAGGAGTTGATCCATTCATGACAGGCGTACTGCCAGGCCTGACGCCACTTCTTCTCATGACGTTCGTTGCTGGCGTTATTGGGATTCACATGGTTATGGCAATTGGCGGCGCTGACATGCCCGTCGTAGTCTCCATGCTCAATAGCTACTCTGGATGGGCCGCAGCTGCCGCAGGGTTCATGCTCGCAAATGACCTACTGATCGTAACCGGCGCCCTAGTGGGAAGT
>JBAXLR010000134.1:0-8033 GCA_037134655.1 bacterium
CCAACGCGAGCGTCCACTCATCTTTATAAAAGAAACGATACTCCGCACCCCAGGATGTTTTAGGCGAAGTGAAGCGCGCGCCATTCGCCTCAAATCCATAGTTCCGATTTACTATTAGACCTACATAGCTTGACTTGAACGCAATAGGTGTTGATTCCGAGTTGATGGACTGGGCTGCAGCGTTGGACTCACTGGAATTGGTTTGTGATGGATCGATGCGCGTTGGAGATTCATTATTCTCAGCGCCAATTACGCTATGTGTGGCTGTAATTAATGACAGCATGATAGGATATAGCCAATGGCTCGGTCTGGCGTAAATCAAACTGCAATACTGATTAAAAATGTTGAAAATAGTAATTATCATCATCTCTATTTTATCGGGCTTCGCTTTATTTGTGCCAGTGTTTTCTGGATATCTTCTTGCGCTTTTAATGATGATAATAAGTTGTTTTATAACGTTTTACCCGGTGGCAGCTGCAGACTCTGAGCTCAAAAGCCGATTTTACGAGCAATTGACAGAGGTCAGTCGCGCCCTTTTGATTTTTACGGCGCTGTGCGGTTTTTCCTGCATGATGGCCTACATCTTGGGTAATCATCAGGGCAAAGATTTGGTGCGCGGCTATTTACACTTTTTGGCAAAAAATCCTGTCATGTGGTTTGCCTACTTATCGTTTTATTGGAGGTTTGCAAGTCAGGACAAAAGTCGATTGTATTTCGCCCGTTCATTTGCTTTATTTTCACTCATCAATCTTTTCTATTGTCTATTCCAGCGTTCATTTGGAATTGACTGGATTCATGGTTTCTCGGCGATACTTCCTGACAACCGATTGTCCAATGGGGTGTATCGTGTGAGCGGTTTTATGGGTCACCCACTTACGCTCGGCTACTGCCAGGCCCTTGCGAGTTTAGCTGGCCTAGGGGTAGGCGGTGTTTGTCTGCGCAAGCAGGAAAAAATTGCCTGGCAACTTGGGGCCGCGGCAGCTCTGATTGTTGTCCTTATCTCGGGGTCGCGTGGGCCCCAGATCGTAATGTTGATTGGCTTATCCGCTCTTTTCCCAGTTTCTGTTCTTGCAAAGTATTGGAAATCAACGCTTATTTTGGCGCCAGTTCTGGCGCTTATGGCCGTTAAATATGGTATTTTTTCGCGTTTTTATGAGTTGTCCACGGCGAATCTTGGTGGCGATATGCGCATGACGCATTGGATGGTTTACTGGCGTATTTTCAAAGATCATTTCTTGTTTGGTATTGGTCCAGGCGGACAAGATGCGGCAATTTCAGCCTATTATTTCTCTTTGAGTGCCAGTGATAATATTAAGTTAGCCCATAATGCCTTTTTGCAATACGGGGCGGAGTACGGTCTATTCGGTGTCGTTGGCTTGTGCGTAGTGATTGTTGCATGGATCAGACTAGCTTTGAGGACGGTTGTGATCCGACGGACAATACTAGTCGTGATTTTAGCAACATTGCTCGGAGCACTTACACAGAATAACCTGCAGGATAGCGAGTATGTTTTATCGTTTACGATTTGGTTGATGTTACTTGTGACACTAGAGGTAGAAGTCCGTGAATCTTCCAAAACAAGAAGAACAGAAGCTAAAGATAGCCTCGCCAGAGAAGGTGTCCAGGTTGCTTGAAAAAGCAGGCCAAACGGGCTTACCTTTGTTGATACGTACAATTTCAAATCCATCTGTTGCTGTCAAAGGCCGTGCTAAATCCTCTCTTGGGCCTCTCAATTTGCATGGATTTAAAGTCGGCAATATTAGTGAGAAAGGTATCGAGCATTTGGCGAAGAATGCCAAAGGTGGTGTTCAGTTGGAGTTTGCCTTGAGCTCGATGAGAGTCACATTTTACTCAAGTATCTCCCATTTTGACCGCGACGATTGCACCTTCACTTTGCCCGACTTTTTGCTCAGTATTGAACGTCGTAAAAACGCCAGGTTCGCTGTCCTGGGTTCACAACGTGCCTTCATTTCCATTCCTGGTTGGCGTCCTGACGCCACTGACCCTGGCCTCGCACCATTTTTTATCTCTTCGAATGAGTTGTCCGCGTTATTGCCGGTGGCAGATGTGAGTCTCGGTGGGCTGTCCATTAGCGACAAATTCCCGGCGATTTGCTCTCTCTTCGGAGACGTTCCGTTGGATAAGCAGATTATACTATATCTCCCTATGATGAAGCCGCTTGAAGTTGCCGTGTCCATTCGTTGGCGCAGAAAAACCCGTGATGTAGTCACAGAGCTGCACGGGCAGAGTCGTCTGCTTAATTCATATCGCTACGGGGTACAGTTTTTAAGACCAAGTGAAGAGTTGTTGAATCACATTAGAGGATTTATCCAGATGATCGCTCAGGCTGAGGCCATCTAACAAGTATTTTGGGGGTGATGGGATGTATCGGCATATGAAATTGTTTTTGGGTTTGAATATCATTATGGTTTTAACTTCCTGCGTATCGTGGTGGGCTTCGACGCCTGAGAATAAGGACCAGGATTCTGCGGTAGTATCGCCCACCGCGCAACAATCCGATGACAAAACCAGCCAGACGGATGTAGGCAAAAGCAACGCAGCATTTGCTAGTCAATCTAAGCCCCAGGACATTGAGGATGAAAAAGAATCCGAGAAAAATATTACAGATCAGTTAGGTTTATCGCAGGCCAGAATATCCGAGCGCATGGCTGAGATTGAATCGGAATTAAAGCGTCAGAAGGAAACAATTAAACTTTTAGAGCGCGGTCTTTTAACGGGTATTCCCCCTAGTGAACTTAAAGCTTCGGACGCTGCTGAGAAAAAAGATACTGGTGCAACCACAGCAGAAGAAATCGAGGACGTAGATGATCTTCTAGCGAATTCTGACAGCAATGCTTTGAAATCATCATTGACGTCGCCTGTTTTGGATCCAGAATTGCTTGCGCAAACTAGTTTTTCACGTGATGGAAATGATGAAAAGCCAAGTGAACAGTCTCTTAAAGCGGCGATGGCTAAAGCGCAAAAGCAATTCCAAGGTGGTGATTTTCGGCGCGCGTTGGCTTATTTTTCCGAAGTTAGCAGAACCTATGGTGAGCAGGCATCTGGCGTAGCGGTGCGTTTTTGGCTTGGAAAGTGCTACTCTGGCTTGAAAGATCATGCAAATGCAAAGGGCGAATATGAGGCGTATCTGTCGTCGTCGCCGATGGGTTCTCATGCTGCTGATGCCAGAGTTGAGCTTGCGCGTACATTATCGAAAATGGGATTAAAAGAACGAGCCAGGAGCGAACTCAAAAAAGTGATAAAAGACTTTGAGGGTCAAGAGCCAGCCGAGATTGCTGCGCATGAGTTGGATACCCTGCAAGGAGCTCTATGAAAACAGTATTTCGAGATATATTGTTTCTTCTCGCTTGTTTATTCGCTACAACGACTCTGTGGGCGAATGATGATGTAGAAGATTTTTCGCTCGATTCCTCCAACAGTTCCGATTCAGATGCAGCTTCGAGCCCGAACTTTGATGCTGGTTCCTCTGAGATTTTGAATAATATGGATAGTGGATCGGATCTGTTTGGCAACTCAATCCCTGACGTACCCATTAGTAATTCCGGCAAGATAAAAGACCCCGCTGCGCAAACCCCGTCCCCAGTGAATTCTTCAAAATTACAACCGGCAAGTGATAATAAATTAAGCCCAAGCAATTTAACGACCCCAGCTGTTAGTCCACTCAATTCACTTCCAGCGAATGCTGCTGCGAAAACTCCCTCGCCTTTGGTTCCGGGATCGACATCCGACCAGACCTCACCCTTGCTGCAACCGGACTCTGGGATATCATCTATGACTCCACAAACTACTCTTGAGGGGGATGGTTCTTTGGCCCCTGTGAAACAACCTGACTATTTACCCGCCACCAATGAATTTGGTGGCGTGCCGCCTTTGCCAGGTACAAGACGTGATATGGCTCCCGGTGAGGCTCCGGAAGTTTATGGTGTCGAAGAGGGCGACACTATGTTTGATGTCTGTAGTCAGCTAATCGACGATGGTAATTACTGGCCAAAGCTCTGGTCTTTTAACCCTGGTGTTAGTAACCCGCACTTTATCTATCCAGGGATGAAATTGGCATTCTATGGAGGAGACTCCGAAAATCCCCCCTACATTGAAGTTGTTGCGGAATATGAGGTTGTCCCAGTTGAAAAAGGCGAGATCAAGGAAGCGGAGCTGGTTGTTGAGGCAGAAGTGATCTCTGAAGCAGGGCGAGCAGGCGGCAGTACGGTACAAATACCCCCACCGCCGACTATTCAGACGTCGTCAACCTTGACGGATGATGCTATCGATGTCGTTTCCTCATCTGATATTGGGGCTGAAGCTGACGTGTTGGATGGATTTATTTTTGCCGGTCGGCGCTATAGTCGCGATGACGTTGATTTTGTAGTCCCAGCTTTTATGTTTGAAGATGAGCGTGAACCGCTTGCAGAAGTCGTCAGTGGAACAACTGGTGAAGTCCTGTTCGGTAATGAAAAGCGTGTTTTACTGCGCCCAGAAAATGATCTCGGAATCGGGACCTATTCTGTATTAAGGCCAAGTGGAGACGTTGATAGCGTTCGCACTGGTGACTTTGTGGGATACCGGTATGAATTTGCCGCTAATGTCCGCGTTTTGCGCCGAACAAAAACCGGTCTTTTAGAGGCTGTCGTTTTTGATGCCAGAACGCCCATCATGGAAGGTGACATTGTTGTCAATTTTATTGCTACGAAACGCAGTATACCGTCGGCATCGTCAATCGGCGCAGTCGCTTCCGCGAACTCAAGTGTCATCGGGTTTGAGGAGCCAGGCAAGAGCATGGGTAGTAAGGGTGATTTGGTTTTTTTAGAGAAAACTGGCCTATCCGTGGGCGGTTTCTACAGTATTTTTCAAACCGAAGAGAATCGCGATATAAAGCATTCAACTGACTCAGATGTTTCTGAAGATGCTGGTGCAGTAGCGGTTGTTAGAGTTGTAGAAGTTTCAGGTGAATCGGCACTTGGATATATTGTTGGCGCTACGGGTGAAGTTAGAGTCGGAGATTCCCTGTCGTTGTAAATGTTCGTGGCGGATAGCCATTGATTTCACTATTTCTTGTTTCCTCACGGTAGGAGATTTAGTGAATGATAACTTTCAAACTTTATACAGCCTTGGCACACGTGACGAGCCAACTTTTAGAAAGGTGGATTCCCGCACCTTCGCAACGTTACGCTGAATCTACGGACGCAAGGATTAGTAGACCCCACGTTGCATTTGATTCATCTGGATATGCCGGGCTTGATGCGATGGCTTGGCTTGAATTGCTAGAACAGGATGTTTCGAGTTTTTTTCCATGGCTGCCGTGGTTACCAAAGCTAATGCGGCAAAAAAAGATTTCAATCAGAAACATCGCCGAGGCCGCCGAACTTCATTTTTCGGCGATCATGAAGAATGGTGCTAGCTATATTAGTATCCACGATTGGAATTATCCAAAGCTACTCAAATATATCGCAAGACCGCCCCTGGGCCTTACCCTTCTGGGTAACCAAGATGTTATATCTCAGCCATCTATTGCGGTGATTGGTTCTCGTCGCGCGAGTTACGAAGCACTCAAGACGACTGTTGATGTTGGACTAGAATGCGCAAGGTCAGAAATTGGGATTGTCAGTGGAGGCGCCGTTGGATGTGATATAGCTGCACACGAGGGTATGCTCGTTTCTGGAATGACAAATATCCAGGCGATCGTTGTTCAGGCAGGTGGTCTAGTTGGTTTATTTCCCAAATCAAATCTTGGGACATTTTCTGAGATATTACTTCGAGGTGGAGCAATCATTTCAGAAAGACTTTGGTTTCAGGCGGTTCGTCCTCACGACTTTCCTTCTCGTAACCGGATTGTCAGTGGAATGTGTGAGGCGACGGTGGTGATGGCAGCCGCCCTAAAGTCAGGTTCACTGATTACGGCGAGCGAGGCTTTGGAACAGGGGAGGGATGTTTACGTTTTTGCTAGCGGCCATGATGATGTTCGTTTTGAAGGTTCCACTCAACTGATTCATGACGGTGCGACGCCATTTTTATCAGCAGCTGAGCTTTTGGCTGTTTTATCTTTAAATTATGGCGACTTGTCTTTGGCTGTGCCATCTCAACGAGCCGACTATTGCCAAGAGGTTCTTAATGTTGGTACCTTTAATGGAGAGACACACTAAAAAGTTAGTTAACAGAGAGTTGCGAATGCAAGAACTTGTCACGTTTGAGCAAATCCGTCCTGTAATTGAGGCCATTGCTGACCTTGTTTGCTGTCATGGCATGACACTTGAAGAAGATGGTGTGATTCGCGCCCATTTGCTCGCCCTGGGGTTCGACTTGACTCTTGTCAGAGCCGCTGAAGATTGGTGCGACAGCGCTCAATCAACAGGATCAATCATGGATGTGCTTTCAATATTTGCGCCAGTCGGTGAAGGCACCCGGGTTTATAGTCCGCTGGAACGTGTTGCCGTGTCCGAAGACGTGTGGAAGGTCATTGAGTCCTGTCGAAAGCGGGGTCTGATTACACTCGATATGGCTGAACGAATGCTCGAGGGTGCAAGAGCCATGGATACGCGTGATTGGGATGACTCGGACGTGTTATCTTTTCTTGCCGATGCATGCAACTCCAACCAAACTCCGGTCAATCACGCATTGATCGAACAAGCATTTCTCGGGACTCTTCGAAACTACTACAGCTAAGTTCATGCTAATAAATAATATTTGTCTAAATAACTACAGCCAGTAGGTTATTTGCTTCTACGTATGCTTAATCTCAAAAAGAATGTGCGACTTAGTCGGCGTGACCCTGCGCCTACTAACGACTCAAATGACGCTGAGTTTTTGTTGTCGAGTCTGTTTGAAAAGATTTCGGCTGAGGACATTCAGGAGATTTATCTGAATCATGAGGGTGTTCTGTCGTGCCTGCGTACCGGCGGACATCGCTCAAATTTGGGTGATTTTTGTTCTACAAGCGAAGTCATGGACTTGGCGTGGAAGATTGCTTGGGATTCAGGCGCGCGACTTGATCCTTTTTGTCCATTTGCTGGCGGGATCGTTAAAGGTCGAAATTTGAGGTGGCACGCAGTTATTCCACCAGCGGCTCCAGATGGTCCGATGCTCGTTGTTAGAAAGCAGTCATTTCTCCAGGTGAGCCTCACAGAATTCAAACTCGAGAATTTTTCAGAGTGCGATATTTTACGATGGCAGCAAACTGGCGTATCTGTAGTTTTCTTCGGTCCGACTGGTTGCGGGAAGACCACATTGCTTTTTAGTCTGCTTAAGCGTCACTTCCTGGAGCTTCGTGTAGGAATTGTCGAAAGTGTCATGGAGTTACCTCTAGCATCTCCCGCCTGGTTTCGTTTGGTACGGGTGGGCCAAGATGTAGGGGGGAAGGGCGCGATCGATTTTGAACGAATCGTGGCAGAAATGCTGCGACTCTCGCCTCAATTGATTGTTTTAGGAGAGATCCGCGGAGCTGAGGCTTATGTTTGGTCCGAGCTCTCTAGGACTGGTCATGGTGGCATTCTTACGACATTTCATGCTGGATCGACAGCTGAGGCAAGATATCGACTTTATGAAAATGCTCGTCTTTCGCCGAGTGCAGGTCCAACCGTCATTGGCGTACATGTGTTTCGCGATCATCTGGGCACCTATCGATGTCGTAGTGAGCTAATTAGTTCCTGAAGCTCGCCTATTTAAACGGGGTTTTCAGCGTTTGCTTGGTTTTTTAAGTAGCGAATGGCTTGCTCAGTCAGAGTTCGTCCTCGAGGAGTGCGCGCAATGAAGCCGCGGTAAACCAGATAGGGTTCATAAACGTCTTCAATGGTGTCGCGGTCCTCATTCAACGTCGCAGCTAGAGTGTCAATTCCAACCGGGCCTCCGTCATATTGGGTGTGCATGATTTGCAGAATGCGACGGTCGACACGATCTAGACCTGTCTTGTCAATTCCTTGCCTTAAGAGCGCAATATTAGCCACTTCACGGTCAATTTCTTGAAGGTCTTTGACATCCGCAAAATCCGCAACCCGTCGAAGTAAGCGGTTAGCCAAGCGGGG
>JBAXLR010000135.1:0-7904 GCA_037134655.1 bacterium
CGCCAAATCGAAAAACCAGGTCAGCCTGCTCGTAGTACTCGTTCGTATAAAGAGCCAACTGCTTTTCCGACAATCCGTTGCTCAGGCCCTGCGCCATACTTACTCTCTCCTAAAGCCCTCGGGTCGGGGGCACGAAAGGACTTAAAAATATTTACTTTCATCCATCATACCAAGGATTTGGGATCGAACTCAAGCCGCACTACCCCATTCATTACCCCGTAGACAAAACCCAAAGGTCGTGCCAACCTGCAGCTTTGGGCACAAGGGTTATGTGCCTTTCAAAAATCATGTCAGCCTTGGAGTATCTCTTCATGGACCCAAAAGAGTGGCTCATCGTCATTCCCGCGCGTTTGGCCTCCGAACGGCTGCCTCTCAAACCTCTTGTCGACCTGGGTGGTAAGCCGCTGGTTGTCAGGGTCTTTGAGAATCTTGCCCCATTGAAAGCTAAGGGCGCTGAAATCGTTATCGCGGTTGATGATGAACGTACGCTTAGGGTCTGTCGCGATTTTAAAATTCAGTCCATGATGACATCCATTGACCATCGAAGTGGAACTGATCGTTGCGCCGAAGTGGCCGGTCACTTTCCACAAAAAAGATTCGTTCTCAACGTGCAAGGCGATGAACCGTTTGTTTCATGCGAAGATCTCAAAAAGCTGATGACGCTGATGGCAGCAAATACTCCTCTGATGGCTACCCTTGGCTACGAGTCTTCAGATTTAAAAGATTACACCGATCCAAATGTCGTGAAGATAGTCGTTTCCGGTAAAGATGAAGCTATCTATTTCAGCCGCGCACCCGTTCCTTTTGATCGTGATCGCATGCGTCTGGGGAACAATCAGATTGATCACCTTCAACATCTTGGTATCTACGCATTTACGCAAGAAAGCCTCAGTCAATTTTGTAAACTTCAACCTGCTGTTCTTGAGCAGGTTGAGAAACTTGAGCAGCTGCGCGCGATCAACGCTGGCTGGAAGATCCTAGTTTGTCGCGCCAGTTCAAAGTCGATCGGCATCGACACGCCAGATGACCTAATCCGAGCGCAGCAGGTGTTTAATGGCTAATGTGTTTGGTCAAATTTTCAGAATCATGACCTTTGGTGAAAGTCACGGTCCAGGTGTTGGAGTAACTATCGAGGGTATTCCAGGTAACCTCGAGATCAATTTGGCTACAGTGCAAGCCTGGCTGGACCGGCGTCGTCCGGGCCAATCCGATCTCACATCGCCGCGCGACGAGGCTGATCAGGTAACTTGTCTCGGCGGGTTGGAAAATGGCCGAACTTTGGGTGGCCCTTTGGCACTGTTTGTTAAAAACAGGGACACGAAACCTGAGGATTATAGGGACATAAACCAAGTTTACAGACCAGGTCATGCGGATTTTACCATGCAAGCAAAGTACGGCATCTCTGCGAAGAGTGGTGGCGGACGAGCCAGCGCTCGGGAAACGATCGGGCGCGTAGCCGCGGGAGCCGTCGCTTGGCAACTCGTCAAAAAAATTTATCCAAACTTTGAGTTATTGGCCTGGGTCCATACCGTCAAAGACATACATATGCCACAAGATCCGAACCTCAAAACCACAGACGCCTTGGTAACCAAGGATATGATTGACAAAACTCCAGTCAGGTGTCCAGACCTTGCGGTGGCCAACAAAATGACAGAACTCATCCAAGCTGCCAAAAAAAATGGGGATTCAGTCGGCGGAATCATTCGCTGTGTTATTCGAGGTTTGCCCGCAGGGCTTGGCGAACCTGTTTTTGACAAGCTAGAAGCGGACCTTGGCAAGGCCATTTTGAGCTTACCAGCCTGCAAGGGCTTTGAAGTAGGAAGCGGCTTCAGCGGCACAAAACTTTTTGGGAGTGAGCACAACGACCAATTGATTAAAAAAGATTCAAAAATAACCACGATGACAAATCACAGTGGCGGGATCCAAGGCGGTATATCCAATGGAGAAATCATTTGTTTTAATGCCGCTTTCAAGCCGGTATCCACAATCAATAGATCGCAACAGACAGTTGACAGATCCGGTAGCGAAATTACATTCAAACCTACGGGTGGACGCCACGATCCGTGCGTTTTGCCCCGAGCGGTGCCTATGATTGAAGCGATGGCAGCCCTAGTTATTGCTGACCACGTTTTAAGACGACGTGCCACCGGCCCACTCATGGAATCCTAATTAGACACAAACTATAATTGGGTTCAAGTAAGACGAGCTGGGTGAAATTTAAACGTTAGTCTTTAGAGGAGATCCGATGATGACTTACTCAAACAAACAGGTGCGACCCTTAATGTGGCCCCTTATTTTAGTTTTTCTTCTGGCACTAATTGGTCCATCTAGTTGGACCCTTGCTTACTCCCTTCCATCAAATGCCGAGAAACCGTTAAATGACGAAAATATTCAAGCGTTACAAAAAATCTCAAAAGGCGTATCAACCGTCGCCAAACATGCAGAAAAAGCTGTCGTATTTGTCAGCGTTTACAAAACAGTACGCGGCCTTCCTCCCGGCATGATTGATCCATTTGAGTTTTTCTTTGGCAATCCAAACGGCGGCGCGCAGCGACGTGGCGAGCCACGACAACAAAAGCGGGAAGAGGGGCTGGGATCTGGCTTTATCATTGATTTGAATCAGGGCTACATCATGACTAACAACCATGTGGTCCAAGACGCCGATGAGATACAACTTAAGTTTCCCAATGGCGATTCCCACGAAGCTAAAATTGTCGGTCGAGACCCAAATACGGATATCGCCATTGTACAGGTCAAGGAAAAATCTTTTAATAAAAGCGGTCTCTCACAACTCGTTCTAGGGAACAGTGACGGTGTTGAAGTCGGTGATTTTGCTGTAGCCGTAGGCGCTCCCTATGGACTTGAAGCCAGCGTGAGCTTTGGAATTATCTCGGCAATCGGACGTGGTAACTTATCGATTACCCAAATGGGTAACTTCATCCAAACTGATGCTGCTATTAACCCTGGTAACTCCGGAGGCCCGCTCCTCAATGCAAGCGGTCAAGTGATCGGCATGAACACCGCAATTTACTCACGCAGCGGGGGTTACAATGGTATTGGCTTTGCGGCGCCAAGCAATCTTGCTCGACGTATCGCCGAACAACTTATTGGCGGTGGAAAAGTCACCCGCGGCTATATCGGCGTTGGTCTTCAACCAATCGACTCTGAGCTGCAGAAAAGTTTAAATCTTCCAAAAGACTCGGGCGGCACACTGGTGGCTCGGATTGTTGACGGGGGTCCCGCTGATAAAGCGGGAATTGAACCAGGTGACGTTATTACGGCTGTTAACAAAAAAACTGTACGCAACGAAAGTGAGGCGATCAACGCGATTGGTCTTATGTCTCCGGGGACATCCGTAAATCTCTCTATTATTCGAAATGGCAAAGCAAGGGAGGTTGTCGCCAAGATCGGAGAGTATCCTTCTGACGACATTCAGACGCCAAAAAGCAAAGGTGGTAGTCGAGAGGAAACGGCGTTTGGTCTAACCCTACAAAAGCTCTCACCTGAAAACCGTCAAAAGTACAACCTGGACAGCAAACAAGGCTTGTTGGTTTTAGCCGTGGCTGAAAGTAGCGAGGGTGAGCGCGTCGGATTGCAGTCTGGAGACCTAATCATGGCTGTGAACAATAAGCCTGTAGCGGATACGCAGACGTTCAAAAATCTAGTAAAACAATCAGGCAACAGAGTGCTTTTAAGAATCGAACGTGCGGGCCAGTACTTCTTTGTGCCCCTTCGTAATAAATAACGACGGGTCTTTATGAAGTCAAAGCCAGTTGATGTTTTAAACGCACTCGAAAAGATCATCTGGTCGAGAGGACCAAATTTTAGCGATCTTTTCCGCCGACATGGCTATGAAAACGGAGTCTGTGGTCGCCAGAATATGGCCTACCCTGAATTACAGCCTCACCATGTTCAACAAGTCCATGGCATCGATATTATAGAAGCGAGTGATACAACCCGGTACGAAAACGCGAAAAGAAGCAATGCTGACGGCTTGTACACCCGCGAAAAAAATGTCATCGCAATAAAAACTGCCGATTGTTTGCCAATCTTGCTGGCCTCTACTAATTCACGGTTCGCTCTCGCTCTGCACGCTGGTTGGCGGGGATTCACGGCAGGGATTCTGCCCAATGCTCTCAACATCGCCAAACAGTTCAGCCAACCTGAATCATTAATCGCTTGCATAGGGCCAGCCATATCCCTCCATGCGTTCGAGGTTGGACGAGAAGTTGTCGACCATCTAAGCGGCCCTAAGGTTGGACTAGACGCTGACATTTGGCCCATTGCGGTGGCTAAAGGCAACAAAGATCGCTGGCATATTGACCTTCAAGTTGCCGCGGCGATGCAACTCTATCTTGCCGGCCTTAGTTCGAGTAACATTGAGATTATGCGTAGCTGTACACGCGACGAGTCCTTCTCCTTGGTTCAAGACTCCTCAAAAGAGCAAATATCCGTTTGGCACAGCTTTCGAAGAGATGGGAAATCCTGCGGCAGCAATTGGACTTGGATTAAAGTCAACTGAGACTGAGCGTCGACAAAAATAAAGGCAGATCTTGAATGGCCACCAGAGACTTTTACCGGAACCTTAAGCCAATTGAATCCTTTCAATTAGCTACAGACACCGGCAAGCACGAGAACGTGCCGCTTGACTGGTTCGTCGTCCTAACCGACGTCATTGGCTCTACCATGGCCATTGAGCGCGGTCGATATAAGGATGTGAACACTATTGGCGCTGCCACCATCATGGGTATTGTCAATGTTGATCGCAGCACGGAGATCCCATTTGTTTTCGGCGGCGACGGTGCCACCTTGGCGATACCACCCCATATGGAATTTGGGGCCAGAGAGGCCCTTCTGGCTAGTCAAAAAATGGCACAAGATGTTTTTGATCTAAACTTGAGAATCGCTATGATTCCCGTGGCTGACATTACCCACCAAAAACTTGCTGTAAAAGTTGGGAAATACCGTCAAAGCCGCCACATCACCCAAGCCACCCTAAGTGGACCAGGCTGGACGTGGTCAGAGAACATTTTAAAAGACCCCAACCATGCACACCGGTATCTCGTGGTCCAACAAAAGTCAGAAACACCATCCGCCGATTTTTCAGGTTTGGAATGTCGCTGGGAGCCAGTTGATGCTACCAATGACTGTAAATTCTGCATCATTATTAAATGCCTTGCTACAGAACAGGAACAGCAAGATAAGTTTTATCAGGAAACATTAGAAGCAATCGAAAAAATCGCCGGAATGGCGTCCCAGCATCACCCGCTTAACGCGGAAAAATTACGCCTATCACTCAATCCTTTTCAACTTTATTACGGAATCCGCGCATTAAATCGCAATATAATGCAGAGCATCGCCCAATCATGCCTGCTTGTCGTAAAAAGTCTCATAGGCAGACATGCCATCAGACACAACATCCAACTTAAGGGTGTGAAATGGGGCGACTACCGCGATGAAATGATTGAAAATGCCGACTACCGAAAATTTGATGGGACCCTGAAAATGGTTTTGGACGTCTCAGAATACCAAGCCAGCACAATCACCGAAATGCTGGAAGGCAAAAAAAATTCAGGACAACTAATGTACGGAATCAACAAGTCAAAGCGGGCGATCATGACGTGCTTGGTATTCTCTGATCATCAAAATCACGCACACTTTGTCGACGGCAGTGACGGTGGGTATGCACTGGCCGCCAAAATGCTTAAATCACAAATGTTAAATAACGACCAAAATATGGCTCCCTTGCCTTAATCACCCAGCAGACAAGTGCCTCAGAAGCTTAATCAAACCCACTTCGTAACCTTTGATTCCCTTGCCCGCAACAACTGCCACGGCATTATCTTTCAGGAAGCTGTTCTGGCGAAAAGCTTCGCGTTTTTTCAAATTGGAAACATGCACTTCGACGTAAGGCAGACAAACACCTTTCAATCGATCTGCAATGGCTAAACTTGTATGAGTCCAAGCACCCGCATTGATAATTGCACCCGCATAGCCCTTACCAATCTCCATCAAAAATCTCTCTTCACTATTTGTCTGAAAAAAAACTAGATCAATTGCCGGGTTAGCCGCCTTTTTCTTCCACTTGACAATGAACAGCCGCAGCAACTTCTTCATATCGTCGAGTGTATCGCTGCCATAGATGTGAGGTTCTCGCACGCCTAGTAAGTCGAGATTCACTCCATTAGCGATGAGTATTTTTAGGCGCTTTTTAGGCCGTCGATTCACTTTTGATTCTGCTCCAGCTTATTCAATAGCCCTTGCATGAATCGCATTTGTCTATCAATTAAGTCATTGACTTCCATCCGCTCAAAAACGACGGGATCAGCCGCGAGATCGTCACTTCGCTGCTCTCTTTCCAGTCGCGCCATTTCAGAAACCTTTAAACGGATCAAGTCGTTGTGGGGCGCAATGCGCAAGAGTCGTCTATAAATTGAAAGCGCCTTGGAATAGACTCCTTGCTTGGCATAAATTTCCGCTAGCGTGGTAGAATCAAGCTCCACTTGCTGCCCGCCTCCACCCACTGAATTCGCCGCCGAATCTGGCACGAAAACCTCAGACAACGGTACTACATGGAAATTTTCAATCAGTTTTCTCGTCGCCGAGTCGAGCTCATACTCGAGGATGAAGCGCTGACCTTTGGCACGTATGACACCTTCGGGTGATTGTTGTGATTTTTGAGCTTGTGGTTTCTCTGATTGCTGGCCAAGTGCCGTGCCAGGCAAGTGCAGGTCGACACCTTTTTTTTGCAAGTCAGCACGAAAACTATCGCGAACAGACTGAATACCGTCAATCTCAAGCTGATCGAATAAACGACGCGCCTCCGGATCGACACCCTGCTGAATTCTAAGAAGCTGCATCGCACCTCTTGCGGTCGACTCATCACCAAGCAAAACAGCCATCTTAAATCGGAGTTTCTGAGCTAGAATATTATCTGACAATGGGAGTTGCGAGTTTTCAAGGGCCTCCCATGCCTCCAACACCAATCCACGCAGAAACAACTCACGAGCCAACACCACCCTTGCGATGGCAAATCCTGGATGGTTCTGCACACCCTGAGTCAGCAACTCCAAGGACTCATCCACAAGTTTGTGATTGCGCAGCACGTCACTGAGCGGCAGAAACTGGCGACCCGATGGATCCTCCTGAAAACGACGCAAAACTTCCTGCTCAACACGCGAAAGCGGCAGTTGCGCGACCATTGCAATCCACATTTTATAGTCAATCGTCACTTTTAGACTTTCTTTACTTTTAAGCCGATGCAGCCTACCAACTATTGCGGCAGGTCCATGTTGAACGTTGTTTTAGGCAAATCATCTCCCGTCATGCCAGGCACAAGAGGGGCAATGAAGGAATCAGATATCTGTCCGCAGATTGGCGTGAATTTTATCTCAGCAATACCACAAGAATCTGTACACCAATCACTCGATGATGAATCAAGTGTCACAGACGCTGGGACCATTGGCGTAAAGGCGATTCCTGCCTTGGGTAGCCTCTCTGGAACTTTCGCCGATGTATCCTCCGGATCTTCTTCACCCTTGGTGTCTTCATAAATCAAAAAATACAACTTCTGCTGTGCAAGGGTCGTGCCCGAACTACACTCAAACTTCATGCTTGCCGTGTAAGGCACCCCTTTAAGATTTCCACCACCAACTGGACGGTTGCCGCATGTTCGTTGGCACGGCGAATCTCCAGCGCCACCTGCGGTACAGCCAGATAAATAGCCGATGCCAAACAAACCTATAAAAACAAGAACCAGTGATTTACTCATATTCCCCTCCAGTCCCCTAGAGGACATCTGACTGTAAGGATGCATTTGAGGACTGTCCCGATTGCTGACTGTTGCCTTGTGCTTGCACTGGGATGCTCTGCTGATCTTGGCCCTCTTGTTGGCTCTGCTGACT
>JBAXLR010000136.1:0-7815 GCA_037134655.1 bacterium
GAAACTTCGGCCTTCAGACCCAAGAATTTGAACTACTGGTCCACTCTTAATAAACAGTCCAGACACGTTGATGGCCTCGTCAAGGGATCCGCCACCATTGTTTCTTAAATCAACGATGAGAGCCTCGGCACCTTTGGCCTTTAGAAGTTCTATCTCTCGCAGCATATCTACGGAGGAACTTTTAAAATCTTTCTGCTTATTTTGACGCCCCTCAAAGTCCATGTAGAACGAGGGCAGGCTTATAACGCCTACCTTTAACAGTTTCGAGGTTGAACCCTCTCCGACTTGCACAGTCTTGAGCGAGGACTTGGCAGCCCGATCAGTCAATTGTACTTTCTGGCGCTTCAAAGCAGCCTGCAATTGCACGTTAGAACCTTTTTCCTCCCGAACAAGAGTCAACTTAACTTCGGTTCCTTGTTTGCCTCTGATCAGTTTCACAACGTCGCGAAGGTCCATGTCAATCACGTCCACAGGAGCCTCACCAGGCTGTGAAACGGCAATGATCTTGTCATCAACTTTTACTTGGCCGCTTTTGGCTGCGGCCCCGCCTGGCACTAGACTTTGAATGGTGGTGAAACCATCTTCGCTGCGCAAAACGGCACCAATTCCCTCAAGGGAAAGACGTGTATTGATTCTAAAGTCTTCAAGCTCATCGGGTCCCATATAATCACTATGTGGATCAAGGGAACTGGCAAATGAATTCAGAAAGATACCCATAACTTGGTCACTTTTTGTTTCTTTGTGCCGTCTTCGCAACAGCTCCATTCTCTTGGTCATTTTTTCACGGATTTTTGCGGCGTCAGTGATGGTGTCTCGTAGCTGCATAATTTGGAATTTAACTCGTTTGCGCCACCGATCTGTAAGCTCTTCCATGGTCTTCGCCCAAGGAACTTTTTTGCGGTCAACTTCCATGAACTCCTCAGTAGAGAAATCATGTTTGGCTGCGATTGACTCGTTTATACCTTTTTGTCGCTCCTCAAACCGATTTCCGTAAACGGCAACAACATCGTCGATAAATTTGCAGTCTGCGCGGCCGATTAAATCGTCAATTTGAGTACCATAATCTTTTTCAAAACGATCAACGTCACTTTGCAGGAAGTAAAGTTTGCCGGGATCCCATGAGCGCAGAAACATTTCCAAAGATCTTTTGCTGAGTTCGTCAGTAAAAGCCGTTTGTGAAAAGTGCATTTTAAAATAAAGCTGAGTCAGTAACCGCACCTGCTTGCAATCAAGTGCGAAGCCTGTGGAAGCTCCAACCGAAGTGACAGATAACAACAACCACACATTGACTGCGACCAGACGCGAAATTCTTCGGATCGACATACCAAATTTTCCCCATAGTTTAATAATTCCGGGCACTTTAGCAGTGACTAGTCTAGCACAAAACAACTCAAAACCCACGCCAAGATGACTGGCGGAACGTGGCTAAGTGGCGAAAATAAAATCAGAAATTTCCTTAAGTTATCAATTTATAAAAATAAGGCGCGTTAAGGGAGCCCTTCACCGAACCGATTACTAAGGCAATGAGCGCGGTTATAAGGGGGCTTTATGTCAATAAAATCACGGCGGACGTTTTGGATAACCAACAACGTCACCTCGAAACACCGTCAGCGCGCAAAGCAGCTTGAAGCAAATGGGTTTAATGTCCAATTTGTGCAAGACACCGGCGCAGCTCTAAAGCTGGCCCGTGAGGCACGCCCCATTTGCGTCATTATGGATACTCAACCCGAGAGTCACACCGGTGAGATTGCCAGTTTAAAAGCGATTGTAAAGGATCCAGAATTCAACGGCGTAAGGTTTTTGCTTTCCATAACAGTCGACTGCCCCGATCTAAGTCGCTTTGCGATTTCTGAGAACTTTCGTGACATCGTCCCGATGGCCATCAGTGATGTCCAATGGGTCAATCGCATCCTCTACGCTAATGCGGCAAAAAGTTTCGAAAATCTTAGCTCGTATCACGAAGTTTGCCTAAACCAAATTGCCTCCACAATTTCGTCTGGGCGCATTACATGGATCAATCAAACACATATTAGAATTGAGTGCCGAGGGTCACAAAGAATTGGTAACGCTCTGCACGTCTCGGGCGCAATTTCCCAGGCCTTAAATCTTCCGCACATTAGCCTGGTCGTTGAGGAAATTGAAAAAAATCGTCTAATATACCGCTACAGTCAGGCATTGATTTGTCGCTGGCAGATCGCCCCCGCTCAAATGGAACAAGCTAGCAAAATCATTCACCAGCTGCTTTCCAACAAACCGGATCCAAAACTCCGCGCTTTTGTGGCAATCAGTCGGCCTGCCATCAGAACAACACTAGCTAAAGGTCTTAATTCGGAGCGGTTTTTTGTCCGGGCTGGACTGCAAAAATCTAATCTTTCACACGAAGTGAGCTACTTCTCACCGAGTGTTATATTCTTTGACGACAAACTTCTGGAAGCAATAAATCAATCCGAAATGCAAGCTATTTTGGCAAAAGTATCTCCAATCGTCCCGATCGTAATCTTCGGAACTGCATTCGATAAATTTAAAACATTGTTTGCAGATCGAAAAGTTTTTTTTGAATCGGCAGTTCAGCAATCCCATCTCAAAAATGCAGAGGCGCGTTACGAAATCCCAGCGGATCTTACAAACGATCGCCCTGAATTCGAAATGTGCACCATTCCACCGGAGCATCCCTGGAGTAAAGTTGACGTCCACACTCCGGCGCGCCTAAAGGGTATAAGCCCCTCCGGAGGCCACTTTTTGTCTCCATTTTCAATCGGTGACTACGCCCTCGCTAAAATTGAATCGCCATTCTTAAGACGAGTACTGGGAAGAGATCCCATTATCAAAATCAAATCCACCAGTAATTATGACGCGGATGCCATGTTTGGACATGAGAGCGCATTTCACTTATCGGATGTCACAGCCCGCGAAGAGTCTATGCTAAGCACTGCGCTCATCGAACTACTTCGGGAACATTACGCCACAAAGGTTAGTTATCTAAATCAGGCGACCCAAGAGAATCAGCTTAATGAATCTGCTAACCAATCAGCAACACAGACTAGTATGTTGCTCGACGTAGGAGAGTCCGCAACGGCAGTAGGCGCCGGGTCTGTGGATGGCTCATCAGCTTTAAAAGAGACGGTGTCGGCCTCAAGTGAAGTCAGCTTGCCCGAAGATTCCAGTCACAATACAACGCGATATAGAAACCCGAGGGTGTCAGTAAAGCCGACCGCACCGCAGGCCTCTTACAAAACTGCTCGCAAAGTTAAGCCAGCATTCAAACTTGATGGGACGGTCGTCAAAGCGATCGGTATATTTTTGCTGTTTTCAGTCGCCTTGATTTTTGCACTGCGATTTGCTGAAGCGACCGGCAAACAGCGAGGCAGCCAATTGGGAAAAGAATATTCTGATTTTTTCTTTCGAATGAATCCAGAACTTCGCAAAAAATCAAAGGGTTCTGACACCAACGAAACGCCTTAATCGCATCGCTTATTTTGAACCCTCAACGGATTGTTTTTGACACTGTTTTCGACTTCGGCAAGCCGATTGATCGAGGCAATGACCATAAAGGTCAAGTCGGTGGGCCTTCAGCTCAACACCGTATTTTTTGGCAATCTTCTCCTGCATGGCCTCTATATTTGGCTCCTCAAATTCAATGACAAGGCCACACTCTGTGCAAATGAGGTGATCGTGATGACTGCCGGGGTGCGCCACCTCGAAAACAGCGCGTCCGTCCTGAAATGACTTCTGCTCAATCAACCCCGCTTCTCGCAAGAGATTTAAAGTTCGATAAACAGTTGCCAGACCAATCTCGTGCCCCTCCGCAACAACTCGCTTGTGAAGCTCCTCAGCATCCACATGAGCATTCACCTGGAGAAACGATTGAACAATAACCTTGCGCTGCTGCGTTTGCTTCAGCCCCATACGTTCAAGGTATTGATCAAGCCCTTCCCAGAACCAGGCAAATCCAAATGTCTCATTTTTAGGCATGTTGACTCACTTCAGTCCTTATTTTTAGCCTTTAAATTCATTCGACTAAACATGTTCAATTAATTCTCAAGCAGCCGATATTTAAAGCTAATCAGAAGGACCTGTATTATCAGCACAAGCAGCACACAGCAAGGTCTTTGGCTAGTGACGGGCTCAGGACCCATTAAAGACACAAAAGACATTTGGAAGAAGTGCGATTTTCCATTACATTTCTTATACTTAAAAGTTCAACCTTTGAACAAAGGAGTTATATTAAGATGTCCTCCCAATCCTTTGATCTCGTCGTCATTGGCTCAGGCCCTGGCGGCTATGTAGGAGCCATTCGCGCGGCTCAACTTGGTTTGAAAGTTGCGCTGATTGAGAAATTTCAACACCTCGGTGGGACATGTCTCAACGTGGGCTGTATTCCAACCAAGGCTCTACTCGAGAGCGCGAAGACATGGGACAAACTGCAGCACCTTCCAGATCTAGGATTTGAAGCGGGCAGCCCCAAATATTCATGGGCTAAAATCATGGGCCGCAAGGACAAGATCGTCGACGACCAGCGTAAAGGTCTACGATTTTTGATGAAAAAAAATAAGATCGAAACCTTTGAGGGGCACGGTCGTATCGCTGGCAAGGGTAAAGTCACAGTTACGATGGCTGACCAGAAAATCACAACCCTTGAAACACGAAATATAATGATCGCCACAGGTAGTCGCATCCGCCAACTTCCTTTTGCTAAAACAAACGGTAAAGGCATCATGAGCTCCGATGACGTCCTCTTCATCACTGAAGTCCCAAAATCAATGGCTATCATTGGCGGTGGTGTTGTAGGGATAGAATTTGCCAGCCTATTTGCACGTTTTGGAACCCAGGTCACTGTGCTTGAGGCAGCTCCACAGGTTCTGCCATTTGAGGATGAGGAAACCGTCAAAGAACTAGTTCGCTGCGTCAAAAAACAAGGCGTGAATTTCGAAACAGGTGCAAAGATATCTTCCATCGAAGACAAGGGGAAATCTGGCGTAAATGTAACGACAGCCGACCAAACGCGCACGTTTGAAAAGGTCTTGGTTTCTATCGGTCGCGAACCCGTCACCGACGATATCGGTTTGAACACCGTTGGCATTCCCACCGAGCGCGGCTTTATCAAAGTTGATCTATCGACTTACAAAACCAATGTGGACGGCATCTATGCTTTCGGTGATGTCATCCCAACTCCGATGTTAGCGCACACGGCGAGTGCGGAGGCTTTCCATTGCGCGGAAGTGGTCGCTGGGAAAAAACCCCACAAAATACGCTACGACGCAAACCCAAGCGCAATCTATACATATCCTGAGATTGCCTCCATCGGAATGACCGAGAAGACTCTTAAAGAAAAAGGCATTGAATACAAGACCGGAAAATTCCCGTTTGCTCCAATGGCCAAAGCAAAAATTGAGGACGCCACTGAGGGCTTCGTAAAAATTCTTTTTGAGCCAAAGTACCGGGAGATTCTAGGGGTTCATATTGTTCATGCTCGCGCCACGGAAATGATTGCTGAGTTCTCCCTCGGCAAAGTCCTAGAGACGACCGTAGATGAAATCGCGCACACGATTCACCCCCACCCCACTCTTAGTGAGACCATTATGGAAGCTGCTCACGCTGCGTTGGGTGCGGCCGTTCATATGTAAACAGGGAATGTATAACGCATGACAACAACGCCCGATAACACTGTCACAGAAGTCCTCCTTCCCTCCATGGGAGAGGGAGTGGCAGAAGCAACACTGGTAAAATGGCTAAAGAAACCAGGTGACTCAATTCAAAAAGACGAGCCGCTACTTGAAGTATCGACAGATAAAGTCGACACCGAGATCCCAGCACCTGCATCTGGCACGTTACTCAAGACCAATGCGATTGAAGGCGCAACCGTCGAAGTAAATCAAACCATCGGTTGGATTGGACCAAAGGGTGCTAGTGTCCCGGAGAATACCCCGGCAGTGACCCAAACCGTACGTTCAGGCGCCCAAGCACAGGCCAAGCCGGTCATGCAGAGCTCTGTAAACGCAACGTCCGCAGGACGAACCTCCTCCGGATACATCAGTGATGACTCCACCGTGAAACGATCCTCTCCATTGGTTAGAAAAATGGCGAGAGATCTAGGCATCGATCTTCGCCGAGTTCCTGGAACCGGGCTTAGTGGCCGAATTACCAAGTTTGATCTCGAAGCTTGGCAGCAAAACCCTGCCCCCTTGTCCCAAAACGACGCCTACGTTGAAAAACCAGTGCTCGCGCGCGTTGGCACCACTCATGCCAATGGCCTAGAGTTACTTGAGGGTGTGCCAGTGCGCCGCGAGAAGATGAACAAAATGCGCCGCCTCATTGCCGAACACATGGTCGAAAGTGTCAGAGTTTCACCACATGTGACCACCGTGTTTGAAATCGATTTAAACAAGGTCGTGAGTATACGAGAGAAACACAAAACCGCTTTTGCGCAGCGCGAAGGGTTTAATCTCACTTTCACACCATTTCTCATCGCGGCCGCAGTACATGCGATCAAGAAGTTTCCCATCGTGAACGTATCGGTCGACGGCGACGAAGTTTTATGGAAAGACAACATCAACATTGGCTGTGCAGTGGCCCTCGGTTCTGAGGGTGGTGGCGGTCTAATTGTGCCTGTGATTAAGCAGTCTCAGAATAAAACTTTGCGTGAAATCGCCAAAAGCCTGAGCGACCTCGCCACCAGAGCGAGGGCAAAAAAACTTTTACCTGACGAAGTGGTTGGCGGAACATTCTCCGTCACTAACCCTGGTGGTTGGGGATCAATCACCTCCAATCCTATTATCAATCAGCCACAAGTCGCCATGCTTGGAATTGGTGCTATTGTTAAACGCCCCGTTGTTGTCGAAAACGATCAAATCGTAATTCGCCCCATGATGATGGCCTCTCTAACCTTTGATCACCGTGTGATTGACGGCGAAGGTGGCGCCATGTGGCTGGCCGAGTACAAGCGTATTCTTGAAAACTGGTCGGAAGAACCCTGAAGTTTTAAACTGACAGCTATTTAAACAACTAGATCAAGCTGGGATGTTTAATTGATCGCTATTTTTTCACGGCCTCAATGTAAAGCTCAGACGTCCGCGTCAAGACTCCAACAAGGTGTGTTAGAGATTCATAAATCTTCAAACCAAATAACTTATAAATTGGCATCAATTTAGCGAAGCCCCAATGGTGAAACTCCCGATTAACAACCACTTCAAATCCAGCAACACTCAATAGATTGTTAATATTTCTAAAGTTCCAGCTATAAAGGTGCATGTGATTGTCAGGGGAAAAAGTAGCACAACGCGAATGCCTCTCCTTTGGCAAAATCAGCTTTAACCTACCGCCCTTTTTGAGCAAAGACAGTTGCAGAGTTAAGACCTCTAACGGGTTTGGAACATGCTCAAGCACATGTCGACATATCACTATATCAAAGTGCTCCCGTGGAATCTCGTCAGTTTTCGAAAAAACCTTAAGCCCCTTATCCTCGGCAAAATCGCGCGCCTGGGAACTAGCATCATAACCATGGGCGCCCTTTAGACATGCAGTGGCCTGCCCCAAGCCACAACCGTAATCCAGAACTGTCAAACTTTTCTCACGCTCTGAGAAATAAAGGTGATTAAAAACCTTTGCGCGCGCCCAAAAATACACTTCATCGCCAAACAAATTCGCATGAACTTTGTCGTGATAATCATTGTCATAAAAATTTTCTAAACTTTTCATCAGATAAATGTTCCCTTCTTTGATCTTTCAAACCAAACGAGGATCCAACGCGTCACGGAGAGCGTCCCCAACCCTATTCAAAGCGAATACAATCAAGAACAGGGTCACACTCACGCCCAC
>JBAXLR010000137.1:0-7782 GCA_037134655.1 bacterium
TTTTAGTGTCGGTACGGAGTTGACTAATCTATGGAGTGGTTTAGGGGGTAACCGCTGGCTTCGATATCACAATATTACCCCAGGAAACTTTTTTGGAAGGCCCGATGAGTCGAATTCGAGGCATCTTTGCAACCTGGGGCGGCTTCAGCTACCTCAAGTAGTCCTGAACTCTGATCTAGTGATATCTGATTCAAGTTATAATAGCCGTGAAATAGAGGATTTAGTACCTGGGAATACTCATGTTATCCCAGTGCTTCGTGACTACGAGGCCCTCGTCCAAGGACAAATTGAGTCTGAGCTATTTAATAAAATCTCAGACCGCGCGATAGCGACAGTTCTATTTGTAGGCCGGGTCGCCCCAAACAAATGCCACCACGATATTTTGCAGATATTGGCTTTGCACAAAAAAATTTCCTCCAGGCGTGTCCGAGTGATTTTCGCCGGAGGTTATTTCTCCGAGTCATACCAGACTGTGATTGCTGAATTTGCTAAAAGTCTCGGTTTAAAGCTATCGCATCAATGGGACTTTGATGCTGATGTAATGTCACTTGGCAGTGTGACAAACGAGGAGCTGACTTCCCTTTACAAGTCAGCCACCCTTTATGCCAGTATGAGTGAGCATGAGGGCTTTGGTGTGCCTATCGTCGAGTCCATGTATTTTGACCTACCCGTGTATGCCCATGCTGCTGCCGCTGTTCCAGAGGTTTTAGGCCAGGGTCATTTCCTAGTGGATAAATTTAACTGGGTAGCTGCTTTGGACGTCTTCGAAAAAGCGCTTTTTGATGAGACAGCTAGATCCCTTGAGCTAGGAAGAACAAGGGCCTGGCGGCGTCAGTTTGGACTTGAAAGGGCCCGGAGCATGTTCTTAGATCTTCTCGCGTAAGCTCTTGTTTAAAATGATCATCTGGAGTCTCTGGTAAATTTTTAAGCAGAAGATTTTGTCTGGTACTAAACGTTGTATTTAGATGTTAGAGCTTCCAAATACAGGCTTGGTACCCTCGGTAGTCCTTGCCTACGATCTCTTTTTATTTATAGTCTACGGCCGTATGAATGAGTGATGATAAGGTGGCGCAAGAAGAAGGCAAAATGCTAGGTAAAGACGACACTAACTTAATTTCAAATGCTATTGGTGAGATGCATTCTGTTCGCCAAACTCTCGGCATACCAAGCCGTCCAGTTGACTATGGACATGAAAACCCGGTTTTAGTGCCGGATGACCTCCGGCAGATTATTGGAAACCTGAATGTATTAGCACCGCATCAATTTTCCAGTCATCGACCATACATCGGACCGTTGATTGTCTGGTTAAAATCGATATTAGTGAATTCACTAATGCTGCGTATTCTTCGCAAAAGCTTAGGTCGCCAATCGAGCCTAAATCACTATATTTACCGAATTACAGTGCAAGTAATTGACATGGCTGAACGTTTGCGCTCAACCGAGACCCACACCAAGAATTTACTTGCGGAAAATCAAAAGTTAATTCAGTCAAACTCATATTTAACCCGACAAATCGACAAATTAACAGGAGACATATCCGGGATGAAATCTTTTGCCCTCCAATTATCTGAGAGTGGCAAACCTCAAAAGGCAGAATCAAGCGACTACGATCTTTCCTCGCTGTGGGACTTTTATTACCGTGCCTTCGAGGACCGATTTCGGGGTTCAGAAGCTGCGGTGAGGGAGAAACAATCTAGCTACATCGGTCGTGTGAAGCAGCACCTGACGAAAAATTCGGTGATCGTAGACCTGGGTTGTGGTCGCGGCGAGTGGCTACGTCTGTTGACCGAAGAGGGATTTAGACCCGTCGGTGTGGATAAGAATGCGGAGATGCTAGCTGCTGCTAGCGCATCGGGATCCGAGCTTATAAATGCTGACGTATTTGACTGGCTAACAAGACAACCCGCTGAATCGGTGGACATGATCTCGGCATTTCATATCGTGGAACATCTGAATCCGAACCAAATTTTGCGTCTCTTAAGTGAAATTGCCAGGGTTACGCGCAAAGGCGGTTTGGTACTGGTCGAAACACCCAATCCGGAAAACGTTGTGGTGGGCGCCTGTAATTTCTGGTTTGACATCACCCACGTAAAACCCATTCCACCATTGACATTAGGATTTATTATCGACTTCCTCGGCTTTGAGCAAATTGAGTGTATACGCTCGAGTCCGCCCTTTGAGGGGGCAAATCCCCAAAACCCCCTAGAAGCTCCACAAGACTACGCAATTTTTGCGAAAAAACGTTGAGCTATAACCATGACCACGAAGTCTAATGTGATGGCTACACGACGCGACAACGGATTCGCAAATCAGTCCGCGAATAACATTCTTTGGGAAGTCTGGAGAAGTCGCAGTCTACTCAAAACCATGATTTGGCGAGACGTCAAAACACGGTTCGCAGGATCTGCCTTAGGACTTCTTTGGGCTTTTCTTCAGCCGCTTTGTATGATGGCAATCCTCTGGTTTGTTTTCACCTACGGACTTAAAACTACTCCGGCTGGACCTGGAGTTTCTTTCGTCGCATGGTTCTTTCCGGCGCAAATCGCTTGGAACTTTCTGCAGGAAGGGATTTTGGGTGGAGCAGGAGCTGTAACCGACTACTCTTTCCTTGTGCGGAAGGTCAACTTCAAAGTTGAGCTACTGCCAGTGGTAAAAATTGGCAGTAGCCTTATCTTCCACGGAATTTTTTTACTGATTGTCGTTTCTATATTACTCACGGCAGGTATAAGGCCAAGCTGGACTTGGCTCATGATACCCTATTTCACTTTTGCGGCGGCCATATTCTTACTCGGAGTCAGCTGGATCACGAGCAGCCTCACCGTTTTATTCCGTGATGTACAACAATTTCTCAGCATTCTTACCCAGCTTGGATTTTGGATGACGCCAATTATTTGGAGAGCTGACATGTTGCCGGAGTCCATGCGAGCTTGGCTAGCCCTAAACCCTATTTTTTATGTGACCGAAGGCTACCGTGTTGCCTTCACTGGACAAGCATCCAATAGCCCATGGTCATGGGAGATAGTGCCCTGGCATGGAGCAATATTCTGGGGGTTAACTCTTGGATTTTTCGTTTTTGGGCAGATTATTTTTCGTCGTCTTCGCCGACATTTCGGAGACATATTATGACGTCGAGCGACGCCCTTGGATCGAAATATACTATCGAGATCGAAAATCTCTCTAAAGTCTATCAAATATTTGACAGTAACTTCGATCGACTAAAGGAAGTATTTAATCCTTTCGGCAGAAAGTATCATCAGGAGTTCTTTGCGCTAAAAAATATAAGTCTTAGAATCTCAGGTGGTCGGTGCATTGGGATTATCGGCCTCAACGGAAGTGGCAAATCGACCTTGCTACAGTGTATTGCAGGAATCCTGACGCCGTCTGAAGGGGTCGTCAAAGTTTCAGGTAAGGTGTCAGCACTGCTCGAGCTGGGAGCTGGGTTTAATCCAGAATTTACCGGCATTGAAAACGTCCGTTTCCAATGCGCTATCATGGGACTCAGTCAGCATGAGACTGAAAAGTTACTCCCTGAAATTATCCGCTTTGCCGATATCGGAGATTTCGTAAATCACCCCGTAAAGACATATTCCTCGGGGATGTACGTACGTCTCGCATTCAGCGTTGCCATCAATGTAGACCCCGATATTTTGATCATTGATGAGGCCCTGGCCGTTGGGGATATAAGGTTTCAAGCAAAATGCCTTGGGAAAATCCGTGAGTTCATGACAAACGATAAGACCTTGCTCTTCGTTAGCCATGACGCTTCCGCTATTAAAAGCCTATGTAATGAAGCATACCTGCTCGATCGAGGTCAGATTGTCGGTCATGGAGATCCCTCGCACGTTTTTAATATGTATAACAGCATCATCGCAGAACGCGACCGCGACGGTCTTAGGGAACAGGCGGAACTTGCACAGAAGGCGAAACGATCCGGTAATCAAAGAGTGAAAATAACTAGGCTCCATATCCTAAACAGCGAGGACAACCCCACGGAGACATTTGTGTCGGGTGAAACCTTAAAAATAAGGGTCGAGCTTAGGGCAGACGAGGAAACCCTCGGTGTTAGTGTGGGTTTTTTAATCAGAGACCGGTTGGGGCATGATATATTTGGGACAAATACTGATCTCATGGGTCATCCTATTGATTTTAAAGCTGGAAATCTCCTGCGTGTACTGGATTTTTCCGTGCCACTAAATTTGGGAGAAAATGTATACACCGTCACAGTGGCTGCCCACTCGGGGAATACTCATCTTGAGAACAATTATGATTGGATTAACGATGCTGGGGTTTTTAAGGTCATTCAATCGCCCGCAAGAAAATTCGCGGGCTGCGCGTCCTTGGAGTCCACAGTGCGGGTTTTAAGTCCCTAGGCTCATATTTTTGAGTGGAAATCGCGCAAAAATCAGGCTTTAATGCCGTCTTCCGTATTTCACGTAAACTTAAGGATCTATTATGCAAAAGCGTGCATTGATCACAGGAATCACTGGCCAAGATGGAAGCTACTTAGCCGAGCTTCTTATTGAAAAGGGATATAAGGTTTTTGGCACGGTGAGAAGACTGAGTACACCAAACTTTGCTCGCATAGAGCACCTCAGAGATCACATCACGCTGATCGATGCTGACCTCCATGACTCCATGTCGCTTTTGCACGCCGTAGAGAAGGCTGAACCTGACGAATTTTATAATCTAGCGGCGCAAAGCTTCGTGGCCACCAGTTGGCAACAAGCTGTTTTGACCGGCGACTACACCGGTGTGGGCGTCACTAGGGCCCTCGATGCCGTTCGTGCCGTAAATCCAAGAATCAAATTCTATCAGGCAAGCTCCTCTGAGATGTTTGGCAAAGTGATGGAAACCCCACAAAAAGAAACGACCCCATTTTATCCTCGGAGTCCTTACGGCGTTGCCAAAGTCTACGGACACTGGATCACCGTCAACTACCGCGAAAGTTTTGACATGTTCGCCGTTTCCGGAATTCTCTTTAATCACGAATCACCTCGACGAGGAATCGAGTTCGTGACGCGTAAAATTAGTGACGGTGTGGCGCAAATCAAAGCTGGAAAAATGAAAAAACTGCATTTAGGTAACCTAGATGCTAAACGCGACTGGGGCTACGCCAAAGACTACGTGGAAGCCATGTGGCTCATGCTGCAACAAAGTGTTGCTGACGACTATGTGATCGCAACCGGAGAGACTCACACGGTGCGTGAATTCTGTGAAATTGCATTCGCCCGGGCTGGTCTTAATTACCAAGATCACGTGGTAGTTGATGAGAGGTTCATGCGACCAGCCGAGGTCGAGCTGCTGCTAGGTGATCCCACCAAGGCCAAAACAAAACTTGGTTGGAAGATTAAGACAAGTTTTAAGGAGCTTGTTCACCTCATGGTCGATAGCGATCTAAAAGCCCACGGCGTTAGGTAAGAATCAGTCATGAAGATTCTTGTGACTGGGGCTGAAGGCTTTGTCGGCCGCCACATGGTGGCTGAGCTGCTTGCCAACAAGCACGAAGTCCTTGCTACGTCGATTGAAGCCGGAGACCTGCAAACACCTCATGGCCGAGTCGTATTAAAACGACTAGATGTTACCGATCAGTCTGCCTGCATTGATGCCGTCGAGCAATTTAATCCGGATGCGCTGATTCACCTCGCAGGCCTTGCGCACTCCAAGGAAACGGAAAAGAATCTTCCGCTGCTATTTAACGTAAACGTGGCAGGCGTTTCGAACGTCGCTCACGCCCTCAGAAGCATCCCGACACCCAAAACCCGAGCGCTCTTGTTTGCTAGCAGCGCCTTCGTCTATGGCGCGGATTTGACGACAGGGACGCTGCAATGTAACGAGAACACACCCCTTGCCCCTCGCGGCTCCTATGGACATAGCAAACTAGCGGCAGAATCAGTCGCTCGACTTTATGAAAGTCCAGAACTTCAGGTTTATATTGTTCGACCATTCAACCATATTGGCCCCGGACAGCACCCATCATTTGTTGTAGCTGGTTTTGCTCAAAGGATTTTATCCGCCAAAGACGGCAGTACCATTGAAACAGGAAAATTAAACTCAAAGCGCGATTTTACTGATGTTAGAGATATCGTGCGCGGCTATCGATTAATTATAGAGAAAAGGCCTGCTGCTAGAACTTTTGTTTTGGGGTCTGGGAAGAGTTACCCAATTCAAACTGTGTTTGATGAACTGTGTCGTTTGGCAAACAAACGTCTGTCCACAACAGTTCGCGCCGATCTAATGAGATCGGGAGACGAAGCCGATATTATCGCAGACGCGAAACTAGCGAGGGCCGTTCTCGGTTGGGTTCCAGAGATGCCGCTGTCAAAGTCTTTGGCGGATGCGCTTCTTGCGTCAAATTAACAAATCTCGCAGCTAGATAGCGTAAATGACAACAAAAAAAGCGAAACGAATAATCGTTACTGGTGGGGCTGGCTTTATAGGGTCTGCTTTTATCCGACGAATTATAGCCACCACAGACTGGCAGGTCCTGAATATTGATAAGTTGACATACGCGGGGAACATGGAAACACTTGCTTCCATTGCAGATAGCCCAAATTATCAATTCATTCGAGGCGATATTTGTGATCGCAGGTTAGTTGATAAAATATTGACTGATTTCAGGCCTGATGGCTTGATTCATTTTGCTGCAGAAAGTCATGTGGATAGGTCTATTAACGAGCCTGCGCCTTTTATTTCGACCAATATTTTGGGGACTTACACGCTACTTGAGTCCGTCCGGATGTATCTCGAAACTGCAGGGCCAAATATTAAAAATTCCTTTCGATTTCATCAGATCTCCACTGATGAGGTTTTTGGCAGCCTTGGAGATAGTGGAGTTTTCTCAGAGAATTCACCATACCGCCCAAATTCGCCTTATTCTGCATCTAAGGCCGCTAGTGATCATTTGGTACGAGCCTGGGAAAAAACATATCAGCTACCCGTAGTCTCCACAAATTCTAGTAACAACTATGGTCCCTTCCAGCACCCAGAGAAGCTTATCCCGCTTCTGGTTTTTAACGCGCTACACGAGAGGCCTCTACCCATCTACGGCAACGGTGAGAATGTTAGAGACTGGCTTTTCATTGAAGATCACGTGGATGCGTTACTGGCGGTATTCGAGCGAGGAAAAATTGGGGAGACATATAATGTTGGTGGCGACTGCGAAAAGACAAATATAGAAGTGGTCGCCAAAATTTGCGACTTGCTTGACGTCAAGAGACCGCGAATTTCCGGCAGAAAGTATCGCGAACTTATAGAATTTGTAGCAGACCGTCCCGGTCACGACTTTCGTTACGCCATGAACTGCACAAAAATCAAAGGGGAGCTAGGCTGGAGACCGCAAGAAAATTTTGAGCGGGGCATAGAAAAGACTCTTGACTGGTACATCTCCAACATGGAATGGTGCAAAAAAATGAGATCGTTATCAAGCCCCCTTGAGACTAACTTAGAGTGAAGATGATTTTTCTTGGAATAGTAAGCTGTCGGAGATAATCTACCCGTTCCCTTAACTCAAAATTTTCATCAGCAAAGTGACTATTAGGATATGAAAGTTAGTCTAGTTGTCCCCGTCTACAATGAGGCGTCCCACCTTGCCGAATTTCTTGAGCAGTTGGACAACCTGACACTTAGCGCTGAAAAAGAGCTAGTGTTTATCGACGACTGCTCAAAAGATAACTCCTGGCAGATCCTTAAGAGCTTCACGTTCAAATCTAAGGTCGTCATTGAGCAGCAGCCCAGAAACCAGGGCAAGGGTGCAGCCCTGAGGCGCGGCTTTGAGATGGCAAC
>JBAXLR010000138.1:0-7752 GCA_037134655.1 bacterium
CGGATCGCTGGGTGAGGCGCCCTGTACCGATGAGCATGAGATGTTTTCGAGGGTCAAAAGCAAGGATAAAGAAGCTGATTTTGCAAAAATTTTTTTGATACGACGCATGAATGAATTGTCTCCATACATAGTTATTAGATGTCACTTTTCAGAACAAAACTTAATGTTTTTGATCACGCGCGGAAGTTTCGAGTAATCGGATTCGATATCAACATATTTGAATTTCTTCATCCACGCGGATTTTGCAAAATCCATCTCGGCTTGAAACCTGCAGTCTTCTTTGTTGGTCGTGCGGTTTCTGGCACAAACCGGAATCATTCCTGACACTGTTGCGGTACCAATCAAGTTTGGCTCTGGCTCCAGCGTCCACTGGCATTTCTTCTTACCCTCTGGGTCACAACCAAAAGCGAGCAAAGCGACGCCGACCGTTAATGCTATACTCAAGTGTTTCATTAAACGATAGTCCCGCAATATGAGTTTGAATACCATTCTAGATCAGCTATATTATGCCAAATATTGGTACATAGTTCGAGTATTTGCCCACCATTAGAAAAAGGTTTAAGCGATTGGACTCTAATTCTGCGCGCATCAACGAGTATCTTAAAAGATTCGACACGCTAGTCACTGGTTTATCCGAGTCTTACACGGTTGAGTCTCTGACCCAGCAGGTGCATGTTTTGCACCCCAAATCCAAGCGCGGATTGGGGTTTGGGCTTTCTGGCGCAAAAGATGTGGCATTGACTATTAGCGCCTTAATTCATGGAGTCGAAATTGGTGGTCTTGCAGTCCTTGTGGAGCTTCTCGAGCTTGTGACAAGGGGTCAGTTGCGCCTTGAGGTTCCTCTGGGAATCAGTCTTGGGAATGTGCCAGCTGCCCATCGGGCTGTAAGATTCATTGAGCGTGATTTGAATCGATCTTTTGGTCGGGTTCAGGCGGTCATGGCCGAGGAGAGGCGGGCGGATGAGCTCGAAAAATTGTTCACAAGGACGGAGTATCTACTGGATATTCACCAGGTGAAACTGCAAATCGATCGACCTTTTTGGATTTTTCCCTACACCAAGAAAGGCTATCAGTTTGCCAGAGCCGTTGCCCCAGATGTCTCCGTGATCACCCATTGGGGGCGCGGATTTTCTGATGATGGCCAATGCAGTGATGAATGGGTCAATCGACAAGGCGGGGCAGGTGTTACCATTGAGCTTGGTCAAAACGGTTTTGTAGCTGAGCAAATCAGACGAGGAGTCGATGTTTGTCTTGGAGCGATCGCATATGTTTCAGCGCGGAGCTCGGGTCAGCCATTACCAACCAATAATTTGAAATCTGTCGCACCCCTTTATACCTGGGGCGAGATTATTCCGTATCCTCCGACCGGCAAGCCAGTTCTTCATCCAGGATGGCATAACTTTAAAACCGTTAAGGCAGGCGATGCGGTGGGAACCTTCAATGGCACCGACATAAGAGCATCGGTGACCGGCCCCGTGCTTTTCCCGAAATATCCCGATTTACTACCCGACGGGACTTATGGTGATACGCCACCGGCTGCGGAGTTGATTCGTGTCTTACGTGAAATTTCCGAGTCCGAGTTACCCACCGGTTAATTCAAACCCTAAATTAGCGTTTGAGCGCCCGTTGCATTGAGCGATTGGCTTCGCGCTCTTTTGTCGAAGCGCGTTTGTCGTGAAGTTTTTTGCCCTTGGCCAGGGCGATCTCTACTTTGACACGCTGGCCACGCAAGTAGATTTTTGTGGCGACGCAAGTCATGCCTTCAGCCTCAATGGCCCGCTGGATTTTACCCAGCTCTTTTTTGCTTAATAGCAGCTGTCGGGGACGTTTTTCATCATGATTCATAATATTGCCGTGGGTGTAGTGACTAATATGCACATCGCGCAGGGTCGCAATAAACCCATCGATATCAACCCAGCCGTCGGATAAATTACACTTTCCGGCTCGAAGACTTTTGACTTCGGTTCCGGTTAGGGCGACACCTGCCTCCCAAGACTCGCCAATGGCAAAGTCGTGATAGGCGCGGCGATTTGTAGCAATGATTTTTATTCCAGGTCCAGCCATACATTTAGACTCTAGATCAATGGCCTTAATTTAGCAAAGAAAGTCAGCAGAATTTTAAGATGAGGTTGCAGCTGCGCCAATAGCTCTTAAGTGAACTTGTAGAACCTGCAATGATGCCGGTGTGATGCCACTGATGCGGCTAGCTTGGCCGAGTGTTGAGGGGCGGAAGCGAGTCAGTTTTTCACTGACCTCAAATGACAGCCCAGTAATTGCCTTGAAGTTGAGTTCTGATGGTATGAGGACCTTGTCAAGATACTGGGAGTCTTTGATGGCCCGCTGTTCGCGAGCGATATAGCCCTCATATTTGACCTCAATGGCCACGCGCCTGACGATTTGGCGTGGATAGTCTTGCAGTCTCGGCACCAGTTCTATCAGGGTATCTACGTCGAAGTCTGGCCGTCTTAGTAAGGTATCAAGTTTTGTTCCTGAGTTGTCATTGCCAACATAAAGAGACGCAGGTAGGTCAGCTTCGCCAAATGTTTTTGTTTTCACAAGTTGGGTGATCTCGCGGATGAGTATTTGCCGATTAGAGAAAAGATTATAATCCGCATCTGACACAAGCCCCACATTTCGACCTATATCCGTTAAGCGAGAGTCGGCGTTGTCTTCTCTTAAGTACAGGCGATGTTCGGCCCTTGAGGTAAACATCCGGTAAGGCTCTTGTGTGCCTTTTGTGATGAGGTCGTCGATTAAAACGCCAATATAGGCCTCACTGCGGCCAAGCACAAACGGCTCTTTACCACTGACTTTACGAGCAGCATTGACGCCAGCCATAAGTCCTTGAGCCGCCGCCTCCTCGTAGCCAGTAGTGCCATTGATTTGTCCCGCTAAAAATAGGCCTGAGCATTTTTTCACTTCAAGTGAAGCGTATAACTCAGTCGGATCCACGAAATCATATTCAATGGCATAGCCAGGACGAATGATCTCGGCGTTTTCAAGACCGCGTACGGTTCTTACAAATTTTATCTGAGCCTCTAATGGCAGAGATGTGGAGAGGCCATTGGGATAGACTTCGACGGTATCGTAGCCCTGTGGCTCTAAAAATATCTGATGGCTGTCTCGGTCAGCAAATTTTACGACCTTATCTTCGATGCTCGGACAGTATCTGGGTCCAATGCCTTGGATCACGCCGCTATAAAGCGGTGACATGTGCATGTAATCGCGAATCACCTGATGAGTAGAGGCATTGGTGTGCGTGATGTAACACGGGATTAGTTTTTGCCTGATCTGATCATTGCTAAAACTAAAGGGGATAATGTCGCCATCGGAATCCTGCCGATCCAGGATTTCCCAATTAATCGTTCTGGCATCTAGGCGGGGAGTGGTTCCGGTTTTTAGACGTCCCACACGTAGGCCGGTGGATTTAATAAACTCTGCAAGACCAATGCTTGGCGCGTCGCCCGCACGACCAGCACTAATTCTCTGATCACCAATGTGGATGAGCCCGTTTAGGAAAGTTCCGGCTGTGATAACGACTGCTCCAGAATAGAACTTTCCAAAGAGCTTTGTTTCCACGCCGACAACTTTTGTTTGGTCTCCGTCGCTTTCGACGAGGAGACCCTCGACTGTGTCTTGTTTGATGCTGAGGCCTTGAGTGTTCTCAAGTTTATGTTTCATGTATCGGCGGTAAAGATCCATATCCGCCTGAGCCCGTGATGACCAGATCGCTGGACCTTTTTTTCTATTGAGGACTCGGTACTGAATTCCAGTCTCGTCGATGGCTTTGCCCATCTCGCCCCCAAGAGCGTCGATTTCTTTAACCAGGTGACCCTTGGCTGTCCCGCCGATGGCTGGGTTACAGCTCATGGCGCCAATGCGCTCAACGTTTTGCGTGATCAATAAAGTTCGAACACCAATACGTGCCGCACTGAGAGCCGCTTCACAACCCGCATGGCCGCCACCAATGACAATGACGTCAAAGGATGTTTGTCGTTGTTCGGAAGTTAACCGTAGTTGTTCGGTAGTCTGATCCATTTTACAGGTTCGTATTGTCTAGAGGGTTTCAAGAATGCTGAAATGTTAAGGCCGCGCAGGGGTGACCTTTTTAATAAAACTAGGGCTGTATCTAATGGAATTAGGCGGAATTTTCAAGGTAATTTAAAGCAAAAAGCCCTCCCCGGGGAAGGGCTAACTAGCCAACTTTAATCAAATAATTAACGAGGCGTGGTTGAGCCCGTCGAGGAGCTCTGGTTTAAAGTCGATCCTGGGCAGGCCGAGAGCCTCGTTCTCCTGAATCCCTCTTGCGCTAACTTGAATTCATCACAGCTATGTCTAGCTCTTATACATTGGTTGTTAACTGGATTCACCATTATGGCTGATACTGGGGCGCATATGGGAGGTGGGACGTTGACTGGGGGACTAGAGTCAACATAGTCTTCGCTCGAATCCTGACAGGTCGATGGGTCATCAACTCTGGAAAATCCGTCCTTTTCTAAGTCACCCGCCTCACACGAGTTAAGGGCAAATTTACAAGCCCCATTATCTTTTTTCCAGTGGGAAACATACATAAGACAAATACGTTGATCCGCTTCAGTAGATCTACATGTGTCCGTACTAATTCGCTCGCGCCATCCGAATAATATTAGTTTTCCCTTCACACAGGAGTCGGGCGAAGTCTGGCATTCCATTGATCTAGGATGAAACATTTGTGTCTGCACCTGCGAACACTGGGCTGTGACTGGCGGCGGATTAATTCCCGTGGAAGAGCCTGCTAGTTCTTCTCTTTTTCGGTCAAAACTGCTGCTAAGCTCGGGAATGTTCATTAAAACCGCGAAAAACGCGTCGCTTTTGATGTCCTGTGGTTTTTCTGCGACCTCCATGCGTTTGGAGATGGTTTCTATTACGCTCACCATGCTTTCCTTGCTTCCGACGTTGTCGCCTCGTCGAGCGACAAAAACGGCTGCTTTCACATCGGCAAGGGCGTCGGTCATTTCGATGAGCTCATCTGTTTTCAGGGCGCGATTCGTTGAGGAGACTTGCTTAGCCAAGATCTGACGAGCTAAAGCCTCACCACTGACTCTCTCACGGATAGCGTCTGGAATTTTGTTAGCAAAAGTTTGGTCTTGCTCAATGGAGTCTGAAGGTTTTTCGAGGAACTTCACAATAGATTTTTGTGCTAACTCGGGATTTTTTTCGATAAAAGCTTTTTGGGCAACAACAGCTTCAGCCGCTTGCGCGTTCTCGAGGCTGCCTTTGGCTTTCACGATTTCTTTATAATCTGTTTTCTGTTCTAGACGCTTTAAAAACAGCTCCTCCCGTTTTTCTTTGGGCAGCTCTCGACTTTTTTCGGTAAAAGCGACGACCATGTCCTTCATGGTGGAAGGGTCAAATTTCGTCTCTGGTGGCAAAAGAGTTCCAATAACTTCAGGATCCACAAACGGCCGCTGGTCGGCTGGTATTGATTTGATCGCTGCCACAACGTTCTTACCAGAAGGTGTCATTGGCCTTTGGATCGGCTCACTGGGCTTAACGCCAGTGGATTGCAAAACCACGCCCAAATCTTTGCCGGGGACTTCAACGGCGGTGATTTTGGTGGGATCGACCATGATGTCGACCGTCGAGACTCCTTCTGCGTCAGTATTGATGGCAGCAGAAGAAATTCCAAACTCCTGCCCGTCCTTATCGTAGGTGGTTATCTCTGCGGTAGATATGTCCTCGTTGGTTAAAGTGAGCTCGGTTCCGGCAGTTGCATTTAGCGGGAGAACAAGGGTAGCGGAGTATAGCGCATCTTGATTCGCGCCTTGTTCCTCTGAACTTTTGGATTTTTTCTTGTCGGCACAGCCGACCCCAAGTACAGATACGGAAAATCCAATCGTAGCTAACATGATTACAGAATGTGTTGTTTTGGAACCCATATGCCCCCCGGAATACTTCAGTAGAAATGACGTTAGAAGGAGACCCCCCCTCTACATCTACGTAGTCGGCTGCAATTTTAATAACTTGAGATTTTTAGCGAAAAGCCTTGTGAGTCAGGGAGGTTGGGGGGAGCTTATTTTGCGGCGTCTAAATGGGGGATGTTTTGCGCTGATCTGGAAAAAAAAATCAGTGTTTGCAGCCCTCCTCTGGTCTTCTCTGACGCCAGCCAATAGCCTTAAGGTCGCCGGCCTCACAGCCATTACGAGCGGTGTGGCACTTTCCTGTGGCCTCATTGAACATTTCAACAAGTGCCTGGGTGCACATGCGGCCGCCTTTATCACAGCGCCCGGTGATGGGATTATAGGAAAGTCCGGACTGACACTGACAGTTACCCGGTTGGCCAAATTCGTTGATCGATTTTACGCAGTTCAGTGGCGCTTCGCCTCGTGGTTTTAATGATGGTTTTGTTGTGACCTCTGAAACTAATTTCGGCAAGTTTTTCCCATTGGCAGAGGTTTGACCATCAGAGGTCGTCGTGCAGGAAAGGGTTATTAAAATGAGTAGCATTAAAGAAAATATAGTGGTGTTCATGATTGGTTGGATTCTCCCCATCAATGCCGCAAAATAGCGACGTTCAATTAAAGATTATCTAGCTTTGGCAAAGTGCACAAGGTCCGATGAATTACCATTTGCCGCTCTGGGGAATACAGGTATAATTTTCGTCAGCTCTCAAGAAAACATATGCCTTATTTCGGAGGTTGATTGTGCGTAAATTTGGTTACGCTTTCGTCGCGTTAGTCCTTGGTTTTTCTAGTTGTAAAACTTCGTCAAGTGATTCCGCGCTGCAGGAATCCGCTGACCCGCAGTTTGAGCCAAATCAAAAATGGCGAATTCAAACCACGGTGGAGCAAGCGGCCGCAGCGGTCAATGCAGCCATGCGAATTAAGGGACGAGACGGTGGCCTGGTGGTCACTCCCGAGTTACTTGCAAAATCCACTTGTATTGTGGCCATGCAGGTTGACCGCGGAGCCTTCTTGCTCGGTGGTAGCGGTGGGGAGGGCTTGATGTCTTGTCGCACGGGATCAGGCTGGAGTGCGCCGTCCTTCTTGCAAACAGGCGGATTTGATTTAGGTGCTGGAATTGGTTGGGAAAGACTGCAAACGGTGGTGTTTGTCGCCGATCAGAATCTTTCGACTACTTGGAAGCAAAATGGTTCTTTCACAGTTGGGACATACGCCAAGGCTATTGCTGCCGATGCGGCCGTTGCATTAAAGTCAGCGGAGCAATATGGCCTGGCTGTAGTGCAAGCCTCAAACGGTGGCCTTTATGCTGGCGTTGGGGTGAGTTTTAGCTCTTTGAATCACGCACAAGAGACTCGAAATCAGGCAGTTTATGGTGAGTCACTCGGTGGTGGAAATCCGGAAGATTCCTACGGGCGTCAGTGCTCAACCTACATTCTTCCCGGCAGAAGAAACACCTGCGTGTTCGAGTGGGAACGACGTACGGGTAAGAAAGTGAAAGCGGTGACTCCGGCAGAAGTGCTACAGATGACCGCAGATAACGCTCCCATGATCACCAAGCCCTTTAACGATCAGCTGCGACAGATGAATTGATTTGCTCGTCTTGGGTCGTGTTCAGTTGATAAAATTTTAAGGGCCGTGAACCGCTTTTGAAGCAAATTCACGGCCCTTAAGCTTTTAGTTCTTGCAGATCAAAGTGGTGTCTGCAGGGGGATCGCTAGTTCGGTTATGATGCCGAAGTGGTCTGACAGGGGTGCTGCGATTTGTTTGCTGTTGTAGGTCAGGTTATAGGTTTCATGCATTGCAGTTCCTG
>JBAXLR010000139.1:0-7717 GCA_037134655.1 bacterium
CCCGCCGTGGCACGCGCTCGATGGCGCGGCAGCGGCGTGGGGGGCTGCGCAGCATGAGACCGCCCACCGCGACGGTCTTATACATAATTTAATCTCGTCAGCTACCACGGAAGAAATAGCTCGACAGATTCTTCCAATTTTGGAACTAAACCCGCAAGCCCTTGCTGCTCAGAAGAAAATGCTGCGTCTGGCATCTTCACAACCCTCTGGAAATCAAGATTGGGCCGATGAGATTTTTGAATCCATCTGGCTGAATGATACCCACGCAAAAAATCTGTCTGAATTCAAAGCCAGGCGCTGAGCTAACGTTCCTGCCTCAAAATATCTTGGTAAGCCTTGCGAAGATTATTTTGGAAAGCCCAAACACCCAGCTCTTCGCTGACACAAATTCGACCCTTATTATAAGAACCACTTTTGAGGCCTTCTTGCACTCGCTCACAAATATCAATATCTTCTTTCTGAACCAAATCTGACACCTCAAGATCATCCCGCAAACGCTGGACCAGCTTTTGCGGGTCAGTTTCACTCAAGTACAGATCAAAGACAGTCAGACAGCGATCAGCATCAATCGGCAAAATACTGTTTACCTGAACTCTTCCAGGCATGATGTTGAGCATTAAATTTGGAAATATCTGATAGTAATATGCCGCGCCGCCCGTGTGATATGGATTGTCTTCGCTAGCTAGCGGTCCGTATTGCAAGACTTTATTTTCTTCGATAACGGTCTTATACCCTGAAACATCGAGAATCTTGGCGAGTTTCGGGTGAATGCTTTGAATATGATAACCTTCCATGTAGTTATCAATATAAACTTTCCAGTTGGACTTGACCTCATAGACGACTCTTTTTTGAAAACGCATTGCACGCAAATCGATGGGATGAATAGTTTGCGATATTCCACCGAGGTGCTCTTCAAGTAGTACGGCATCACCCGAGAAGTTTACAAATAGAAAACCGTCACTATTTTCCATTCTGTAACGAGGTAAGCGACACTGTTGCTGTTCAAAATTTTTTACGCCGTCGAACTTTGGGGCACCGATAAGCTGCCCCTCAAGATTGTAGCTCCACGCGTGATAGGCGCAGCGAAGAACCCTGGAAGAACCTGATACCGTCGCCAGCGGCCCACCGCGATGTCTGCAAACATTTGAAAAACAAATGATCTCGTCGTTGAGATTTTTGACCACAAGAATGGGTCGACCCAAAATCGAATCAACAAAGTAGTCACCGCGTTTTTGGAGCTGACTCTCGTGTCCGATGTACAGCCAAGACTTTGCCAAGAGATCTTCCCGATCAACTTCATGCATGCCCGGGGATGTGAACCAACGCGCCGGAATCGTCTCCGCCTCTTCAATAGGGCGAATCTCGAGATCGCGGATATCCTCTTCTGACCAGTTGTAGCGCATACTTAGCCCAAAGCTCCCTATCCCAATACTGAAATGGAAAACGACTTCCAGAGAGTCTCGAATGGGACTGGGTTTATCACACCAGAATCGTCTTTTGCGACAAAATCCAATGAAGCAGGCTAATTGCAACAATTTGGCCAAATGGCCAAAATTCTTTTTAATACAAAGACTTATAATTTTAGAATTGATTTAGTAATTCAATCATTTATTATTGTTAATAAAGGGGATTAAAACCCTTAGAAAGGAATCTTAAAAGAAACCGCATTTAGTTCATAAACTCAGACACAAAGAGACTTTAGTCCAGACCCAGGGATCGTTCCACTTTATGAAAGTGGCATTCGTTTGATCCCCTGAACGTTGTTGCTCGAAACTGTTGCTGTTGCAGGAGGGACTTCTCTATGAACTCGTATCCTTTGGCCCAAAGGGCGCAAAGATTTATTCTGCTTTCAACCGCTGCCCTGGCAGTGTTGTTCTTGTTTGCATGTTTGAAAAAACATCAACCGGCTTTTTCAAAGACCGATTCGGTAGATATTGCCCAAACTCCGATTAGAAACCAGTTTGCCATGGGCTTTTGTTGGTCCTACGCGACGATCGCACTCATTGAATCAAACCACAAGGTTAGAACAGGCTCAGAGATAGACCTCAGTGAAGAGGCTTTAGGTTACGTTCGTATGCGCCTTGAACTTTCTGATGTAGCTCGCAAATACCGCGCTGGCGCCATGCCAATGGACGAAATTAGCAAATGGCTTGACGGCAAGAGTCTTGAAGGCTGGTTTGTTCGCAGCCCTGACTCCTCTCCGACCCAAGACGCTATGGAGTTGATTGACGCCTACGGTCTAATTCCGGAACAAGCCTGGGCCACTAAGTTTCATACTAGAGATGAAATCTTGGTCCTGAAACGTGCAATTTCAGACGCCTTTAAAGATTTTATTGTTAGTTCTGCACCCATCTCAAATGCAAATCTCGATGCCGTGATGACCGCTGACGGTGCTTTTCACGCGACACTGCCGAAGGTATTCATATTTGACGGAAAAAAATATACGCCCCAAGCCTTTGCTCGCGAATATCTTAAATTCCGTAGTCAGGATTATGTGCTTCTTTTAGCTAAAAGTGCTGCCGACAGTCGCACGCTGATTACCGCCACCAAAAAGGCCATGGCAGCTGGGTTTAGTATCCCTGTTAGCTTTGGCGTCTCAATGGCAAACTTAAAGTCCGGCTTTTTTAGCGCCAAAGATTTTGAGATCAAAGTGCTTGATACGAATCCTGAGCTACTTTCCGAAATTCTATCTGTGAATGGCGGTCATGCTGTTGTGGCAACAGACTTCGTCAACAAAGACGGACGAGAGGGCGCATTACCTCAGGACGAACTACAAAGGGAAGTCGCGAAACCAGCCGAGGACCTTGCCTATCTAAAACTAAAAAACAGCTGGGGCGCTCACTCATCTACAACTGAGAATGGCGATGACGTTCGCTCTTCAAGTGATGGTTACTACCGTATGGATTATGCCTACATTAAAGCCGTGGCTGCCAAGGGGAAATTCGGTGTAGTTGTACCCCGAAGGTTTGCGCCGTAAAAGGATTTTTTAAATCCATTGAATTCAAATCCTCGGCTAGTAGTTCATCAACTTCGGTCGCACTCAGTTGATGAACTTGCCGCAAAAAATCAAAAGACAGTCCACTCGCCCCCTCGATTTGATCAAGACTGGACAGATATGGACGCCAAAGCGCTTGCGAGTCGCTGTCGTTCAATCGCGGCGTATGGGCCGCGTCTGTACATGCCTGGTTTTGATCTGTCACGGGGCTTGTACCTTGACTGGTCACATTAGCGAAATTGACCACAAAGTATTTCCCGCCGACCTCACCTTTTGAAAACCTAGAATTGGGCTGCAACACAACAATTTTAAAGTTGGATCTGGGAACATGGATGTCCTTATTGGGTCCGATGGTATCCGAAGCATCTGAATAAATTGAACCCGTATAAATCTGAGCACTTTCATTTCTAACTACAATTCTGCGCCGAACAAAACGCTCAAGACTGACCCAAGTTCGACGGTTTAAAAAGGCTGACTGCGGGGCCACATTACTCATTAAAAATGTTGACTCATTATCAGGATCAGTTGACGTTCGATCAGCACTTGGAACTTGGTGTCCCCGATCGAGACAAGAATTTCGATACTCCGACGGGGAAACCGACTTGCGATTTTGCTCTTTAAGTACCGCATCGAGCTCACGGTCCAAGTGAAATACATTGGTCCTTACGGATTCGCCAAAATTTCCCTCAGCCAACAACCAAGAAACCCATTCCGGAACACGACGATCAATATTCCAACTGATAACGTATTGGGGGCGGCTGATGATCACATGGCTATCACTAAAAGAGGTCGGTAAACCTAATTTTCCATTTGGATTTTGATCAAGTGGCATATCACCGATGACAAGTTCCGCAACAGATCTCTCGGACCACAAGCAAATGTCTGCCGCAGACAAAAATAGCAGGAAAAAAAAATTAGTACGCGAGAACATGAGCTTTTTCCACCAAGTTCGTAAAAACTAGACCATACCCAAGGTCCTAGTACTCACGGCACCCCACTACTCCAAATATCCCGGCTCTGATTTTACACATATTCGTTTAAAATTTCGTTAAGCCGCCTAAAAAACGCCTAAAACAAATTAAAAAGATCTTTCAACGTGCATAAGCCCCATCGAGGCCCCCAGGCCCAAAAGATCGTCTTTCAGGCCACAAGACCTCTCAGGCAATTTTGTAAGCATTTGAGGTCCCGTCTAGTATTAAAGCACTACTGCAGGAGCAAGCCCAACCATCCAATATCATGAGGTAATTTTTTTTTCCTCAAGCTTGGACCAGATAATCCGATCGCCTCCGGCAGTTGAATGATGATGGTTACAGACTAAGGGAAGGAAGGACCATTATGAACGTTAACTGGAACATATTAAAACGACTAAGTCTGTGCGGGTTAGTGGTAATCGTTTCAGCCTGCGGAAAGAAATCATCGTCTGGTGGATCTGCTGGCATCAAGGGTGACTTTAATAGTGACGGTAAAATAGATAAGGCAGATTTCGCTTTGGTCGCCTCTCTCGGCAAGTTTAACCAACCTGCGACGGTTGGCGAAGGTGATATAAACGGGGACGGCATTTTTGATATTCTCGACGTTTCTATCATGCTTGCGGGAGTAGACGACTCCGCACCAATTGTTGGAGATGCAAACCGCGATGGTAAAGTTGATATATTAGATGCGGCTCAAGTCATTTCATCTGGCAAGTTTGCGTCTGGTGAAGCTGCCACTTGGGAACAGGGTGATTTTGATGGTGACGGCAAAGTTACCTCAGACGATATGAGCCTATTGCAAGCCAGCGTGCGTCAGGCCTCTAACCCAGCGGTTGGCGATTGCACCGGAGACGGAAAAGCTGACGGCGCGGATTTGGGTAAGTTTATGATCCGATATAATGTAGTCACATCTAATGCGACCTGGCTAGACTGTGACTTTAATGGCGATGGAATGGTTGATATTTTGGATGCCTCAGCCATCACCTCTCAGGAAGTTTCGATTAATGGCGCTGCCGCCGTACCGTTAGTTTTTGCAAACGTTATGTATGGCACGCAACCCAATATCAATGACTTGAGCAACCCTCCACCAAGGGAAGGTGACATCAATGGCGATGGCAAAGTCAATGATCTTGACGCTCTGCAAGTTACCGGCGGCGGCAAGTATGACAAAGGCGCTGTCGGGGCTGTTCGAAGTGACGGAGACGCCAATGAAGATGGCATGGTCGACATTCTGGACGTCGCAGTCATCATCGCAAACATGGATGCCACGACCCGCCGCCCAGGCGATGCCAATGGTGATGGACTACTCAATGCGACCGACGTCGCGCAGATCCTTGCAGCCAAGAAATATGAAACTGGCGAGGCTGCAACTTGGGCGCAAGGTGATTTCAACGGTGACGGTTTATTCGACATTTTGGACTGGTCACTGGTGTTGGCATCGGGTGCCAAATTTGAGTAAGTTTTTATAACCAAAAAAAAGGGGACCGGTTTCACACCGGTCCCCTAACTATTAAATTGCTCCCATTTTTTTAAAAGCATAAAAATTTCCCTAGTATTTTAAAGATCTAGCGGGAGGAACCAAAACAAACCTGAGTAATATTGTGGCATTATTTACGTCCTATGGCCGTGACCAACCTCGTTATGGGCCATCTATGATCCCTTAAAACATTCATTCACACCTCTGAAAACCTTGTTGCCCCATTAGAGTACGTCTGCATTTTACGGCGGGTCATTAATCTCATCCCTAGATCTAAGCTACTTTTTGAAAAACTTTAATCGCACTTTAAGCCTTGTCCCCCAAGGGTTTCGAGGATTTGACCGCAACCAAATCCTCTTGTTAGAATCCGTCCATACCGAACATTTTATGCAACACTTTTTGGGCCACATTGGCGTTACGCGGGAGGGACATCGTGCTACGTATATCTTCACGCCTCTTAATACTGGCTGTTTTTTTGGCTGCTCCCCTCGAGGCTTCCCCGGTGGAGTGTCTCCACAATGGCGAAGTGATCGGAACAAGTGACTTTGCCTCCGTTGAGCAAGGGACGGTCTCCTGTCAAGATCCTGTGTCAAAGATCATCCTAAAAGAAACACTGTTTAAGAACTGGATGGTGATCCAGGAGAAGATTTATAAAAACGGCGCCCTGCAGAAGGAAACCTCTTACGATGGTGTTCAAGGGCAAAATAAATACCACGGTTGGAGAAACACCTATAGTGACGGCATGCCAGTCAGAGAAGAACTCTACGAGCATGGCACGCCAGTTTTACAGCGCATCTATTTCACAAATGGCAACTTAAAACTAGCAACAGCAACTCTGGTAAAAGATAAATCACAAAAAAGTCGGGTTGAATTCGACGAACAGGGTAACCTAATCGCAATACAATGCAGCAAAGCTGTGACGGGCCCAAAGCAAAAAAAGTGGTGTGGTCTTGATGGTCATGAATCGACCGTAGCTCTTTATGTCAATGGTCTGGAGAATCGTAAACTGACCTTCTTAGATGGACACCTCAAAGTTTACGAGCAGCTTGAACAGAACGAGATGGTCGTCAGCCGCTCCCAACCAGAGGCAAAGAAGCCATTTGAGCGGATGCAAGTAGATAACTATTCTGATGGGCGAAAAAAGAGCGAAAAACGTGTGAACTTCGCTGGTCAACTCGATGGACTTCAGCGTCATTATGAACACGCAAGTGAAGGACTCGTCATCGAAGAACTTTTTGAAGACGGCGCACTGAGAGAAAGCCGGATTTTTTACCCTAACGGGCGAACCAAACATCATTTCGTTTGGGAAAAAGTACATGCTCATAAACGCTATGGTAAATATCGATCCTTTTTTAGTAGCGGCGCGCTTGAGGGCCAAGGAGATTGCTACGAATTGGTCCACAAAGTTTGGCCAACCACGTTTGATGCCCTATCCACATTTCTCAAACACGGCATCAGTCGTCATTGGGACGAGGATGGTGAAATCCGCGAAATGTCGACATGGAAAGATGGCGACCGTCATGGCGCGACGGAATACTACTTCACCCGAGCTGGTAAGACGCGCATGACAAGGGCCATCTACAAAAATGGCGAAAGCCAAACCGAACAAGACTTCATAGCAAGCGAACGTTCATGGAAGCCTCTGATAGAGAGGCAACTAAAAATATCAGTGGCGCCTAAAACAAAACTCTGAATATTGGGCCTTGTCTGATTTTTGATGACCTCTGACTCGTCAGAATGGGAAAAGCGGTATGGGAATCACAAGGCCCAACGTCAATTCAGCCGACACTCGATGCTCTTCCGTATATCCGCGGGTTACGAGAAATAAAGGACCAGCACCCACAGCAACAGAGATTTGTCCCCCAACTGGTTTGCCCTCTTTCATTCTGATTCCCGCACCGGCATAAGCTGGAAATAATATAAAAATTGCTCCGACCCCACCCTCAACAAAAAAAGTAGCCGGATCACTAAACCTGTTACCAACATGGATTCCGTAACCGTAGGCACCGTAGTGATGCCTTTTTAGGCGAGCTCCACCAGCAAGTACACCCCAGCCACGTCGCGCACCAAGGGTACCACTACCCCCGACAAAACCAATATCGATGGTTTTATCGTTGGACGCGCTCACTGGCGAGGCGAGAAGAACTCCGACAAGGACAAGGCAATTGATTGATCTGAAAAGATTACGCATAACTGGGAAGGTTGAACTCGAACAGTTAAAAAATTCGGATAACACCTTTTTTAGTATAGTGGTGGGCCCACCTGGACTTGAAC
>JBAXLR010000140.1:0-7677 GCA_037134655.1 bacterium
ACTTACGGCCGTTAGTGATGTGGATTTGGAGATACCACAAGGGGCTATCTATGGACTTATTGGCCCAAACGGAGCGGGCAAGACCACCTTATTCAATATGCTGACGGGCGTCTATAAGCCGACGTCTGGAACAATTGTTCATGGAGCTTCGGGCAAGCAGCTGTCTGGTCTTAAGCCGTACGAAATTACACGCTCAGGTGTCGCGCGTACGTTTCAGAATATCCGCCTTTTCAAAGACCTGACCGTTTTACAAAATTTACTTGTGGCCATGGATCAAAATCCAATGACTCGTAAATTTGGATTGGCAACAACCCTCTGGCACTCGCGATCACTACTTAAAGCAGAGGAACAAAAAAAGTCTGATGCCTTGGAGATATTAAAAATATTCCAGCTAGAAAACAGAGCCGATGAACTCTCTAGCTCGTTACCCTATGGAGACCAACGGCGTCTTGAAATCGCCCGTGCTATTGCCACAGGCGCTCGTATCCTTTTACTCGACGAACCTGCAGCCGGCTTGAATCCAAACGAAACAACGAGCCTAATGAATACGATCAAAGATATTCGCGCAAGGTACAAAGCCACCATACTGCTCATTGAACATGATATGAAGCTTGTCATGGGCATTTGTGAGCGAATTGCCGTGCTGGACTACGGCGTTAAAATCGCTGAAGGCGCTCCGTCCGAAATCCAAAAAAATCCGCGGGTGATCGAAGCGTATCTTGGCAAGGCGGCAACCAAATGACTAACAATACAGATGGGGCAATTCTTAGTTTTAAAGATGTCAGCGTTTACTACGGCATCATCCAGGCCCTGCATTCGATCAGTTTTGATGTTAAGCGTGGCCAGATTGTGACCCTGGTTGGCGCAAATGGGGCTGGAAAATCAACCACCCTCAGAGCGATCTCTGGACTCGTTAAACCAAAATCGGGACAAATCATTTATAAGGGCGAAAATATTGCTGGTATGCCGGCTCATCAGATTGTGAGAAAACGCCTCTGCCAAGCGCCTGAGGGTCGAGGCATTTTCCTAAATTTAACCGTAGAAGAAAATATGGATCTAGGAGCTTGGGCTGCACCTGATAAGGGTGCATATCATGCAAACCTTGACCGAGGTTATCAATTGTTCCCACGCCTTAAGGAGCGTCGTAAGCAGCTGGCTGGGACACTATCTGGAGGAGAGCAGCAGATGCTGGCCATCGCCAGGGCGCTCATGGGACAACCTGAAGTGCTTCTAATGGATGAGCCAAGTCTGGGCCTAGCTCCGCAGATTATCGAGAAGATCTTTGAAATTATTACAGATATCAACAAAACCGGGATGACCATCGTCTTGGTCGAGCAAAACGCGTTGCAAGCCCTACACATCGCACATTACGGGCTGGTGCTTGAGACCGGTAAAATCAAGACTCAAGGTGATGCTCGAGAGCTTCTAAAGTCCGACGAAGTACGGAAAGCATATTTAGGTGACTGAGCCCCACTCTTTTTGGTAGTGTGTCGGATCTTAAAAGTAAGGAATCAAACTTATGTCACACAAAGTTATCGCTTTTCACTACAAATTAACTGACACCCACGGCAAAGCCCTCGATGCCTCTGACGCGGGAGAGCCCTTGGCGTTTATGACCGGTGCCGGTCAAATTATCCCTGGCCTCGAAAAAGTTCTCGTGCTTATGAATAAGGGTGACAAACGCCGCATCGAAGTGGAAGCAAAAGACGCTTATGGCGAGCGTGACATTGGACGAATCGTCAACATCCAACGTAGCCAGCTTCCCGAAGGCGAAGTAAAAGTCGGTGATATGTTCCATGGACCAAACGGTGAAGTCGTAACCGTGACAGCTGTCGCGCTTGATTCGGTAACTCTTGACGCCAATCACCCACTTGCGGGTCAAAAGTTAATCTTTGACGTAGAAATCGCTACCGTTCGTGATGCTACCAAAGAAGAAGTAGCTCATGGTCACGCCCACGGCGAAGACGGTCAACACCAACACTAAAGAAAAATTTTAGCTAGCTTTAGGAGCCGATTCCTGGACGACGGGGTCGGCTTCTTCCGTTTGTTCTGCGGCTACTTGTGAAGCTGGTTCATCAACCGCTGCTGTATCCGTATCCACAGATGAGGCCGTTTGCGACGCCTCAACTGCTGGTTCGGACGATGTCACGGTATTTTCTGCTGTCACCTGGGCTGGACTCTGATCATCTCCAGCTGTCGTAACTTCTGCCGTTTGACTCGGCTTTGCTGCAACTTCAGCTTGAGCAGCAGGAGCTGGCGCCTCGGAAACAGGGGAGCCCGCAAGTTTTCTTTCAATCTCAGATTTTATTTCATCATATGTACATAAATGGCTGTCGCGGCGTTTTCTGGCCGAGATTCCAACCGCCATGGTGTCGGCCTCAAGAACAACCCCTTGCCCCCCGACTTCGACCTGACAGTTAGCGGCAAAAACGTTCGTAGCAGCAATCAAGGCGTCTTCATTATATGTCATGGAAGTTTTAAGGATTTCAAGCTGCTGAGTCACAGCCTCAATCAGCGGTCGAACATTCGTCATTTTTTCCTTGAGTGACTCTTTCAGCTGTTTATGTTTGAGCGTTAACTGACTGTCTTTCTTCTGAGTCAGCTCTCTGAATTCGAGTTTGTATCGCTCCTGCGCCTCAATGAGATTTTGCAGACGCTTTTCACGGATTTTGGTACGCCGAACCACTCGGTGATCAACGCCGACTATGAATTTCGTGCGAGCACCCTTGGTAAACCCGATATTCGCAGCAGCCACCATATTGCGGCACAAGATCGTGCCGCCACCAATCACTCCATCCGCTGCCAAGGCATGGATGTAATCACCTGCAACCACGTCACTACTAACCAATGATTTTGCAACAACGATTGAACCATCACACTCAATGGTGCTGTTTTCAATGAAAGCTGCTTTGACCTGAGTGGCACAGATAACTTTACCTTGCGTACCGGTAACAATACTTTCAACCACCTCGATCGGGTCTTTTGAGATCACTGTACCGCCGGTGATTGAACCATAGATCTTAACTGGACCTTTAACACGAACAAGAGCCCCAGAATCCACAGATCCCTTAATCTCCACAGGCCCGTCAAAGTAAATATTGCCAGACTTAAGGTTAACGTCACCCTCGTGGACGTGGGATTTAATAAGGCTTAGCTTATTGCCCTCTTCGCATTGCGGAACACCTCCGCACTCCGCAAAAAACTTACCAGGTTGCAGCTGCTGAATTCCTTCCCCAACCACCACTTCCATAGAGGGACCGGGCTCTGGCTGAATCGGTTGGCCAAGCATATTCATGCCAATGACCTCAGGCTTGAGATAGCGTATCTCCGCAACAAGCTGTCCTGCCTGTACAATGGATCTCTGTTGCATATCACGGATGTTGATCATATCGCTGTCCAAAGAAACCTTCGGAGCATCCTTGTAGACCAAATGAATATATGGATCAGCGCCAACACTCGGATCTAGACCGCGCGCTGCGATTTTTCCATCAAGATTTTCTCGTTTTCGCGCAGCATCGGTCAATTCAGTGAGCTCTTTATCGGGAACTTGACCTTTTAGATCGGACTTTCTGAGCTGGTTTTGGATAAATTCTTTGGTTATCTGAAATTCTGAATCTTCATAGACTTCTGGGTCAAACTCTGTGACAAACGCTGTCATCTTGTCGTCAGACACCCCGAAGCTTAGGAATTTTTTGCCAAGGGTTTTTGATAAATCTGGCATAGCTGCCAAGACTGCTAGCGGCATTCCTACGCCAAAACGCTCGGGCCCTGAACCAGCCCCTCGAATCACAGCCGTCATCTCATCTTTCAAAATGATCAAGTCAGGGCTTCCGGCCGACTGCAGCTTATCAACAGCTTTCGCGACTAATGAGCACAAACGTTCAATGGCGGGATCTGACTGCATCGCCGTCAAATCATGAATGTAGGCGACGGCTTCAGCTCGAACCTTATTGGCAAAAACTGAGGCTGGCTTATCTTTACCGCTAAAGGTTGGCGCTTCACTTCGTGACTCAATTAAAAATTTATCAAGGGTATCGCCCGCAGCAATACGAAGTAATGCTGCATTTACCTGCGGTGGAAACAAGGTCTCATGGATAAAATGCTCACGTGCAACCTTAAGAATCTGTGCACGAATCCATTCCATAGATATTTTTTTTGTATCGATAGGCCCAGTCGTTGAAATCAAGACGCCTGGTTTATCAATGTCTGAATTAATAACGCTAAGCCCCTCAATAACAGGAGAACCCGCAGCAAACACAAATGAAATCTTCAAATCATCTGCAGCATCTTCAGCGTCACGCAGCGCAAACCAAATCGACTCGAGCTTATCTTCATAGATTTCAAAAAACTCGATCTTGCCGTCGTTTTGAACTTTTTCTAATCTTGTCCGAGCTCTTTCAATAAGGTTGGCAGGGGGCTTTGAAGACTCAAGCGCCATTGCACGCGACAACTCAATACGCACAATATGGTGTTGCGAGTTATAGGACAGAGATGGCGACTTACCAGCTGGCAAGGTTCAGTTCCCCTACATTGGAAAAGGTTCCTCAACATAGGTATCGCCACGAAATCTTATTTTCTTTAACAATTTCCGGAATTTGTCCTCATTAGGCCACACCCATCATCGGCTATAACGCTGAAATTACTGGAAAATGCCTAATGACTTAACTGAGAAACCAACTGGCCGCAGGCAGCAGCAATATCTTGGCCCTTACTGTAACGGACCATGACGCGAAGACCTGAATTAAAGATTTGATCGCGAAAAGCTGCCAGGCGGTCAGCATCAGGCCCTTTCAGCCGTGAGGGACCAACAGGATTTAGAGGAATAATGTTGACCTTAACATTCATACCCTTTGTCAATTCAATCAGCTTTTCAGCATGATCCGTGGAATCATTGACACCAGCGATCAGCGTGTACTGCAAAAGCACACCATTTGCTTGAAAGCTTTCCACCGAGCGCAACTTCGCAAAGAGCTCCGAAATTGGCCATCGACGATTGATGGGCATTATTTTTGAACGCTCCCCATCAAACGCGGAATGAACTGATACGGCTAATCGAACGTCTGGATGCGACTCAAGTAAACGATTGAGACCATCAATGTGGCCAGCCGTCGAAACACTGATACGACGCTTTGCAATGTTCATACCGTAAGCATCTGTGAAAACACTGATCGCCTTGGCTACCTCGTCGGGGTTATCCAGCGGCTCCCCCATACCCATAAAAACGAGATTGGTTATTTTTTGACTATTCGGCAGTCGACTAGCTTTGAGCCATTCAGGATTTTCAAGAATCCAGCGATTGACCAGCCAAACCTGCCCAATAATTTCTGATGCCTCTAGATTTCTTACGAGCCCCATACGGCCCGTATGGCAAAAAATACACGCTTGAGCACAACCAACTTGCGAGCTAATACACAAGGTTACCCGCTTACTTTCCGGCATGAGAACCGCTTCAATTAGTTTTCCGTCACCTAACTTAATTGCAAATTTCACACTTCCATCGTACTGACTCATCTGCTGCGTTGCGATTTCAACGCCAGGCCCTTGAAACTGGCGCAAACAGCGTTCACGATAAAGTTTTGGCAGTCCAGGGCGGAGCCAAGGACTGACGTTGTATTCTTTGTATGCCGACCTAAAAAGATCCAAAGCATGCATAGGAGAGACTCCCGCGGTGCGACAATCCTCCTCGACTTCAGCCCTCGTCAATCCAAAGAACGAGCGGTTTACATTCTGCATAGCAATGTCTTGAACTTCCATATGACAGACCCATATAACCGTTGAACGAGCGCCTTTTATCACGCTTCAAACTTAGTTGTCCACACGCCTTCAACAGAATAAAAACACATGCTATACTAGTGATTTATTGGCGAATTTCGTCTAAAAAAGGAGTTGTGCGGCCATGCCCGTTAGCAAAAGACTGGTTATTGAAAACCTTGGCCCTTGCACTTGGGACTCACCCATAAATCTCGCGGATGCAGGCGCTTTCACGGCCGATGACGAGTTGATGGTGGTTCAGCCAACACTTAAGGCAGTTTTAGCTGAAATCAAGGCGGGTAAAGAGCCCGAAGCATTCGAGATTGCCGGTCCTCGGGAGAAGATCTTTTTCGAACCCAACACGGTACGTGCTGCAATCGTTACATGTGGCGGTTTGTGTCCAGGTCTAAACAGCGTGATTCGCAGTCTAGTTCTGCAACTGTGGCATCGCTACGGCTGTCAGTATGTGGAGGGTATTCGAGGTGGATATCATGGACTGAGTGCCGTCACCAAAAATAACTTTAGCGGTCTCACTCCTGACGATGTGGAAGACATTCATATGCAGGGCGGAACTATTCTTGGTACTTCGCGAGGTACGCCCCCTACGGCTGAGATCGTTGACACTCTGATTCATAAAAATATCAATATGCTTTTTACCATTGGTGGTGATGGCACCATGCGTGGTGCGGCAGCAATCAATAATGAACTAAAAAAACGCGGTGCAAAAGTTGCCGTTATCGGCATTCCGAAAACCATCGATAATGACATTCCCTGGGTAAGACGATCATTTGGGTTTGAAACCGCAGTAAGCGTAGCGGTCGAGGCCGTCAAGGCAGCCCACGTTGAGGCGGAAAGCGTCACCAATGGAATCGGCCTCGTGAAACTGATGGGGCGCGAATCAGGTTATATTGCTGCTAATGCAACATTGGCATCGGGCGACGTTAACTTCTGTTTGGTGCCGGAAGTTGATTTTGACCTTGAGGGAGAACGGGGTCTTTTTTCAGCTCTTGAACGCAGATTGAAAGCTAGAAGCCACGCAGTTGTAGTCGTCGCAGAGGGGGCTGGCCAAAAGTTTTTCTCTACACGGACTTCACCTGAGACAGATGCTAGCGGTAACCCCAAACTCGGTGACATCGGAACTCTGTTGCGGGACCGTATCAAAGATTACTTCAAGTCAAAAGACATCCCCATGAGTCTTAAGTATATCGACCCGAGCTATCTTATCAGAACAAGCTGTGGTAACGCTGGAGATCAGCTATTTTGTGCTCGTCTAGCCCAAAACGCTGTCCACGCAGGCATGGCGGGTCGGACCGGAATGCTGATCGGCTACTGGCACGGCAAAATGACCCATGTTCCATTCAGCGCAATTGTTGGGCGACAGACAATTAACCCAGCCGGTGAACTTTGGTTTAACGTTTTGGAAACAACAGGCCAACCCGCACAACTACGCGGCAAGCGGTAACGAATTTACGACAAGACGATTAACATTCACGATCTGTTTTAATTTCAAGTTAAATGGATCGACCAATTTTTTTTAAGAGATTTTGAGCACTTTCAACTGCAGCCGCGAGTTCAAGCCACTGTGACTCAATGCCGTTAAGTTCGTCTTCAAGTTCTTTTTTCTGGACAGCGAGTTTTTGCGCCTCTTGAAAGTCACCTCCACATTCAGCTAGTCGTCGATCAATGTCAACTAGCCTATCTTGGCCCTTGGATAGCTCATTTTCGAGCTGCATGACTTTTTTTTGATTACGCTGCATGTCGCGCTTCAGTTGATTGATGTCACCATCTGTATACTCACTTTTTGATTCCTGTAAGCCTTTGGATGATTTTTTACTGACGGTAACAGCACGTTCGGCATTCGAAACAGGCGTCAAAACGTCAGGGAAACCGGAAATCCGAGCTTGTCTCTGGTAATCTTCCAAGACC
>JBAXLR010000141.1:0-7545 GCA_037134655.1 bacterium
CATCCATAAAAAATCCACCCCAGCGTAAGTGCGCCCACACTTGCGCGCTAGAGGGATAGCTTCTTTATCCCGCCGCTGCCAAATGTAATCAGCCGCACGGTCACAGTCCCTCGGTAGCCTTACGGCCGGGAACTGCGGCATGGACAACAACTCTGAAAGAAGTTTGATCTCGGAGTTGACGTCATAAAGCCCGTTAACTTTGTACTCAAGCCAGTCAAAAAACAAATTAGCCCCCGATAGTGAGCTCAGCTTCCCGGCAATCCACTGCCTTCGCCGTTCATCAAAAGACGTGTCAAATTCCCCTTTTTCACCGGAGAGCCGTCCAATAAGTCCAAGTAAGCTACGTGGATTAAACCATTCCATACCCTGTTTGTGCTCAAGTTCAAGCCAAAGCCCGAGCCCTGCAAGGTGCGACTGATAACCTTCTTTCAAGAAAAGACCATCGTACTCTATGGACGAAAAGGACTGCTTTAGGACCCAAGGCCATTCATCGTAGGCGACATTTCTCCGTTCAGCCTCCATCCGGACCAATCCAGCAACGCCAGGTGATAGCCAGCTGACGTAAAACGGGCCGTCACCAACAAAACCATTTTGTCGATCAATTTCAGACAGCATGGATCGGAATACGCTAGTGCCGTTTTCTGGATTTGCTTGTAGTGCAACCAGCACTCCCATGAGCATGTCCCGTGACAGGCTTTTTCCGCACCTTGGGTGACGCTGCCACTGGGCACCAGATCGACTGCCCAAAACACCGTTCCAGGCTGCTTGCGCCGATTCTTCAAAGCCCAGGCGCTTTAAGGCAAAAAAGCGCAGTGAGGAAAAAAGCAAGCTGTCACAAATACCCTCAGGCTCGCCTTCAGCGTTACGATTTACAACCATCCCGTCCAAAAGCATATTTTTCTTAATAAGTTCATCGTAGAGAGCAGCTCGCGAAAGAGCCTCCCGTCTCAGTCTGTACAACGTATCACTATTGATTTGAGGTTGGTGGGGTTCAAGGAGCTTCTGGATCCTCGCAAACTGCTCCGTGCTGATACGATTCAAATTAATGATCACTAGCAACTCTAGAATCAACAAACTTGTTAGAGTAATGGCAAGGCCGCGCCAGAGCCACTGGCGAAAAACCGAAGTTGTTTGATCCTGGTTGCCCATTGATCAAGCCTTACTGTTAAGTAAATAAAGCTTCCCCAAAATAAGAATTCGGCGCCCTTGCAGCTCATCCCAAGCCCCTTTCAAAAACCCATAAATATTGGGTCGTTAGAGTTGCTATTGGGGATCCGGAAACACCGCAGGGTCCGCAGCAGGTATGGAAAGCTCAGATGCGGATAACTTAAAACCTCCAATTCTCAAGTTTAAGGGCCCTTAATTTTTGAATTTTTCGGTAAATATCTAGACGTTCTCCCCCCCTTCCGAAGCGATAAGAAATGGGAGATAGGACACGTGCAGGGCAAACTTTTAGCAGCAATTTTGATTTATTTCACGAGCGGATGCGGGACGCCGCCATCACAGACGCGAAGCACTTGCTCATCTTCAATGCCACAAAGCTCTTTAAGGATTCAAGACGGCACAGAAACCTCGGAGTATCCGAGTGTCGTGCTGATCATGTCCGGGCCACGCGTGGGGAGCGTTGCAAAATGCACTGGGACCATCGTCGGACACAATACAGTCTTAACCGCCGCACACTGCATTCATGGAACAGCCGATTCCGTCTACGTCATGCAGACTCTTAGTCTTCGCGGCACGGAACACAACAGAGCTCTTGCAGCTGCAATCTCACCTAGGTCAATTATTTCACACGGACCATTTGTATCATCTGCGACCAATGCTGATATTTCCAAATTACCCGAAGATATGGTTGTACTGCTATTTGGCGATAATACATTCAAGCAGCGCGATGTGATAGTTCCTAGCCTTAATGGACGAGCTCGACCCGAAAACTTTACAGACACGATAATGGTAGGATTTGGTAAGAGTTCGGCTACTGACATGAGCGATACAAGTATTAAGCGTGTCGGATTTGGATTTTATCTCGTGGAAGATCGGTTTGGACCAGATTTAGTATTTAGCTTTGATCGAGAGTTAGACCAGCAATCGTTTGCGCCAGTCGGAGCAAAAAAATATAGCCAAACACAGCAGGGTGATTCTGGCGGACCTTTATTCTTTAAACGCGACAACCAGCTTGAGATTGTGGGGGTCACGTCCGCCGGCGGAACTTCAAGTGATGGCCAGTTATCTAGAAGCCTTTATGTGGACCTCTATAGTGAAAAAAGCTTGAATCTTTTCGCGCGAGCATCTGAACAGGGGGCCCATTTCACTGAACCCTCTGAGTTCCAAGCGCCGGGTGCGTCTGCTGGCCTTAATGGCCAAGGAACTGCCTGCATCTATTAGATAAAATTCATATCCTTGAAGCACCCGTGACAAAACCATTGCCATGCCCGATGGTGGCTGGTAGACCATGCGCCTCTATGTCACGATTGCAGTTTACATTGGAAAAAAAAGCCTCGGGATCGCGTGCACGCGCGACCAGATTCAAGACTTTGCACAATGAAGTCCTTACGCCAACATTTATGCCCGTTGGTACCCACGCCTCGGTGCGAAGCCAGAGTCGAGAGGATCTCCTGGAATCTGGTGCTCAAGTTCTGCTTGCGAACACCTATCATTTACTACTAAGGCCAGGCGTCGAAATATTTCAGCAGTTCGGCGGGATTCATAACTTCATGAAGTGGCCCAAATCAGTTTTGACTGATTCGGGCGGCTTTCAAATCTTTTGTCTACCCAATTCTCGGGTCATGAAAGAAGACGGTGCTTACTTTAAGTCGTATGTTGATAACCAAACCATTTGTTTAAGCCCGGAAAAATCCATTGAGACCCAGCGATTCATTGGCTCAGACATCATGATGGTCCTGGATCAGTGTGTCCCGTCAACGGTTGAGAAAAATATCGCCAAACAAGCCATGGAACTGACCCATCGTTGGGCTCTGCGAAGCCTGGCTGCCAGGGCTGACTCTCCCCAATCTCTTTTTGGAATTGTCCAGGGAGCTTGCTACGAAGATCTTCGGGTCGAAAGTGCCAAGATCATTTCAGATATGCCTTTTGACGGCTACGCAATTGGCGGTCTTGCTGTCGGCGAATCGAGGAATGAAAGAGAAGATTGCACGGCCGTTGTCACGGATCTGCTCCCAACGGATTGCCCAAGATACCTTATGGGCGTGGGAACCCCCCTTGATCTTTTAGAGGCCGTCCACCGCGGCGTTGATATGTTTGACTGTATTTTGCCAAATAGCCTTGCCCAGCAAGGTGTCACCTTCACAACTGTCGGTAAACGCGATCTTAGACGGGGCATTTACCGCACCATTGATGCCCCCCTTGACCCGTGCTGTACTTGCTACACTTGTCAAACCTACTCACTAGCCTATCTCTACCACATCAACAGGGTTAGGGACACACGGGCATGGCAGTTACTGGCCCTCCACAATATCCACTACTATATGAAACTCACACGGCAGATGCGCGAGCACATCCTGGCTGACACATGGCTACCTTTCTACGGTGAACAACAAGAGATTCTTTCTCGAAACGATAGTTATGGACCTAAATCAGTGGTTCGTGCCAAAAGTTCCAGGCTTCAGCATCGCTTCACTAGAGGACGTTATGAGGTCGTAGAGCAAGATGGCATCGGTAAAATCCGCTGCACAAAATCTGGTGAAGTGATGCACTCCATCAATAATCCAGAGGTGGAAGCTCGAGAGCTTTATGTGGAACAATCAAAGCTTCTCGAAAGATTGGGCAACGCTGAAGAGATCCCTCTTGTCATTTGGGATGTAGGCTTAGGTTCCGCAACGAATGCCATGGCAGCCATCACTGCGATTGAATCAATTCCAGCCGATGTGCGTCCACGCAAAGTGAAAATCATTAGTTTTGAAAACGATATGGATGCTCTGAGGCTTGCGCTCGGACACCGCGGTCTGTTCAGGCACCTTCGCCACGGCGGGCCAGAAACTTTGGTCAAAGATGGCCTCTGGACCAGTAAATGCGGTCTGATTGAATGGGTGTTACTCGAGGGTGATTTTGCCGAGAGAAAATTCGAGGCAGATGCCGCTCACCTCGTTTTCTTTGATCCATTTTCTTTTAAGACTGATAGTTCTCTTTGGACGCTGCTTGCTTTTAAGGAAATGCTCGCTTGCCTAAAAGATGAATCATGTTTGATTTTCACCTACACGAATTCCACCGCTGTGCGTGCGGCTATGCTAGCTGCTGGCTTTCTGGTCGCCAAAGGGCAGGCCACGGGACCAAAAAGTGAAACAACAGTCGCCATGACGCCCAAGGCAAAGGACATTGAGGCAGATTTTCAGCTTCTTGATGCAGCCTGGCTTGACCGGTGGCGCCGCAGTGATGCCAAAGCACCCTTTGGTAGCGACGGGACTGGAACTGGATGGGAGACGGTTATTTTGAGCCACCCACAGTTTAGGGAAGTTTCTCATTAATTAGGCGTCATTGGTCTTACTATATCCCCAGTAATTACAGATATTTATATTAAAATTTATAGAATCTTTTAAAAAAGATTGGACCCGTAGCCCAAAAAGGGGTACATCCAACCTAAAGGGCCGCTTTTTTGAGCACAAAGATATGTTCTTATGCATCTGAATTTAAAGGAAAAATTCTTTAGCGTGCCCCAAATTAACGCAGAAGCGAGGTAAAAGCATGACAACTACGCAAAACACTCTAACATCCAGAAGCCAAATGTCCTTAGGCACCTTAAAGGGTTTTATTGTTGCGTCGTTAATTATTGCTCCCATTGTCTCCTCGTCGGAAGCCACGGCTAAAACAAAACGCCTCAAGCTAACCCCGGTTGTCGGCGTTGCAGCCGATGAAAATATGGACATCCGTACTTTGGCTGAAGCCCGCAGTGATCTGAAGCCAAAAGGATATTCAGGCGAAGAGCGTGAGCTTGTCGCAAAGCAAGCATTGATGATGATGAAAGATCTTTACGTTCACCGTGAACTGAAGATCAAAGATTTTGGCGCTGGCGCTGACCCAGTTCCTCGCCTTGAGGACATGGTTAAACGTGCAGCCAGCATGAACGATCAGGACTTTCATGTCGCCATGCAAAAAATATTCTTGGATCTGCACGACCACCACACAAACTATATTGCACCAATGCCTTTACGTTGTAGCTACGCTTTGGCTCCTCTAGCCTTCGCAGACGTCTATGATGGCGGATCCTTGAAAGTGATCGTCAAAAACAGAACACGCTTACTGAAAGACAAAACGCCGGAGACCGAAAACGTCAAGGCAGGTGATGAGCTTGTTGCAATCAACGGCGTAGCCGTTAGCAAATTGATCGAAGACGGCAAAAACCTTAGCGGTGGTGCCAACGATGATGCCATGGTAGTTGGCGCCATCAGAAACTTGTCGCTGATCTCTTTGGCGCAAAACGCAGTGCCATCGGAAGACGCGATCAAATATACGCTAAAGCGTGACGGCTCTGAGTACACCGTCGATACAAAATACTTCGCTGCGGTTAATATACCGGGTTGCGCCGAGGAAGCAGAGTCTGAGGCTAATCGCAAAGTGTCATTCAAACGCGAAATGCTTCGCGCAGAAAATCCTCATGTCAGGGTCTATAACGATTTGGTTGCTCCAGAAAAATCAACCCCATTTGCTGAAGAAGAAAAGCTTCCAGTAGGACAATTTTACACGGTCAAAACACCAGCGGGTAAGATGGCAAAATTTGATCTCGAAACATTTATGCCAGAAGGTGATGAATCAGCTGACAGCGTCATTCACCAAGTTCGTCTTCAACTTGAGAAAGCGCAGCCTGACACGGCGGCTTTGATCATCGATATGCGTGGCAATGGCGGGGGCCTGATACTTTTGGCTGAGGGTCTGACACAGCTCTTTACACCAAGCCATATTGAGTCCATGCCTGTTCGCTTTTTGCCGAATCAGTTGAACTTGAACACTTTCCTTATGGCAAACCAAGGCAAGGAAAACGGCTGGTCTCAAGACGCTAAAGACGGAATGGATTCCCGCTCTAAATATACAAAGCCAAGAACGATCACGTCAAAAGACGCGGCAAACCGATACGGCCAGGTTTGGTTCAAACCAGTGGTGGTTTTGACTGACGCCAACTGTTATTCGGCGTGTGACCTGTTTGCTGCGGCTATGCAAGATCACGCTGCTGCGACGATCATCGGAACCCACAGCACGACTGGTGCAGGTGGCGCAAACGTCATGTCGTACGACATTTTCCGCCAGATTTTCGAGCAAACTGAAGGTGATAACCCGTTCGTGAAACTTCCAGGACAGCAAAGCATGCGAGTTTCCTGGCGCCAAACCATTCGTGTTGGCAAAAATAAGGATCAATTGATCGAAAATGCTGGAGTTAAATCCGACGTTACCGTGCGTTACGTAACTGAAGACGTGGTTGGCGGCGAGTCGCGAGTTTTGATGCGCGAAGTTCACAAAGCCATCGATCAGATTATTCCGCGCCATAAAAGTAGCGTTGCTCTGGCTTCAAGCTTGAAACAACCAAATGGCAAGTCAGCCAAATGGTCTGAAACCGTAAAAGGCGTCGACACCGTGGAAGTCCTCAAGGGCGATCAAGTCATTGCCACCTACAATACAGATGTTTCTGGCCAAACTGTCGAAATCCAGCTTGATGATATGAAAGGCCAATGGAGCGAAGAGTCTCTCCACGTAGCGGGAAAAGCTGACGGCAAAGTCCAATTCCGAGTTATTCGTGAAGTGCGCTGGCGTGGCGACTCCCTGAATGCCGAAGAAGAGCTGCGTGAAAAATTCAAAGATAAGCTAGCCCACTGGCACACGGTTCAATTGGCCGGTCCTGCAGGTGAAGGTTGGCAAATTCAAGATAAGCGTCTCCGCGTTGGCAAGGGCCCAAAGTACAGCCCAGAAGTAGTTACCCAAGTATTCGCAACTGTGGATACAGCGAAAAAAGAAAACATCTTGATCGATTTGGCTATGGTCCTTGAGACTGAAGATGACATGGACTTTGTGAATATCATTGTCCGAGATCCAAACACTGGACGCGAGGAATATGCGGCTTCCGTTTCTGGTACAGCTGATATAAAGCCCTCCGACAAGCTCTCCATTCCAGTCAATGGTGCCGAAGAGTTGGAGATCGTGTTTGAGTTCATGAGTGACGAAAACTGGCACATGAAAGGTCCAGTCATCTCGAAACTCACACTGCAAACTGAGTAATTAAAAAGTATTAAACTAGTTAAAAGCCACCAGGTCTCGGACTTGGTGGCTTTTAACTTCGTGATTTTTCAAGTCGCCGAATCATGCCGAGATACGCACGTTCCCTGCATTAGTATTTTGTTGGTCCAGCTAAAAAAACCAAGGCTTGTGCTGTACTGCGTGGTAATTCCCTGGATACGCCCATTCTTGCACTTCTCTTGCAATTCCCTATAAGCTTTGTCTACGTAACTTGAATCCCTAACAAACCCCATCACAGCAAATTGCTCCGTATTAGCTTTGATGAGCTTCCCAGCATCTTGGGCACCATAAGGATCGAAATCACTGACG
>JBAXLR010000142.1:0-7538 GCA_037134655.1 bacterium
GGTGACTCCACTGCGGCGAAATAGTCGCATGAGGCTAGTGGCCAGTACTGTTTTTCCGCAGCCCGATTCACCGACAACAGCGAGTGTTCTGCCCTTTTCTAGGTCAAAAGATATGCCGTCCACAGCCTTAGCAAAACCATCCTGGGTTGCAAACCAAGTTCTTAAATCTTCAACGCGTAGTATGGTCATATGTTCCTGCGAGATTTCCTACTGGTTACGCCTAGGGTCAAGGGTATCTAGTACTGTGAAACCGATATTAGTTACCAAAAAAGTAAGCAGCAGCAAGACGCCGCCTGTGAAGGCTAGTAGCCACCAAGCTTCTAGGTGTGATTGAGCTTGTTTGAATAGCTCGCCAAGACTTGGCGTAGGGCTTTGTACGCCAAATCCTAAATAATCTAATGACACCAAAGCCTCAATGGTACCAATCACGGCAAAAGGCAAACGGATGATGATGTTCGTCAGTGAGTTAGGCAGTATGTGACGCATCATGATGCCAACCTCTGATACACCAAGTGCTTTGGCTGCTCTTACATAATCTAAATTTCTAGCTTTGTAAAAATCGATACGAACATATTCCTGCACCCTGGTCCAATTGAATAAGGCTAGTAAAAAAAGCAAAACGCCAAGTCCGGGTTCAAAAAGTGAAGCGAGGATGATCAACATGTACAGGTAGGGCAGGGAGTCCCATATCTCGATAATTCGCTGAAATAGTAAATCTACCCATCCGCCAAAGTAGCCTTGGATAGCCCCGATGAGGACGCCGATCAAAGTGTAAATTAGCACACCAGCGATACCAAATCCTACGGATACCCGGATCCCGTAAAGTAGACGGGCGAAAACGTCTCGTCCCCGGTCATCCGTCCCAAGATAATTCTCCCGTGACGGGGGGCTTGGGTGCTGAAGGCCTGGATTTTGATTGATGGTTTTATAGCTCCAGCGATTAAGTGGCCATATAGCCCAGTTGCCATTAGTGGAAATCGCTAATTTTGTATCCGGATCATGGAAATCAGCCGCAGTGTCGAAAATGCCACCAAAGTCTTTGTCGCTGTATTTGTTTATGAGCGGCGTATACCAAGAGTGTTCGTAACGGATCAATAGTGGCTTATCATTTGAAATTAGCTCGGCGAATAACGACATGAAAACAAGAACCATCAGAATTATCAGGCTAAAATAGCCAAGTCTTCGGCGTTTGAAAGCAAGAAGTTTTCGCCTTGTTTCGGGTGAGATTTTTGATGGCTTTATTTGCTTGCTCATGAACTTTTTTCTCTAATCAAGGCTAATTCGCGGATCAACAAAAACAAGAATCAAGTCGGAGGCAATCTTAAGCGCCAACCCCAAAAGTGAAGTTATGAATAACATGCCCATGACAATTGGGTAATCTCGTCGGGTAGTCGCTTCCCATGTTAGGAGCCCAATTCCATCCAAAGAAAAAATCTGCTCTACAAAAATGCTTCCCGCAAAGAAAACGCTGAAACACGCAGCAGGTAGCCCAGCGATGACAAGGATCATGGCATTTTTAAAAACATGCTTATAAAGAATTGTCTGTTCACTAGCACCTTTGGCCATCGCGGTTTGGACATAAAGTTGCTGGAGCTCATCCAAAAACCAATTTCTGGTTAGAAGCGTAAGACCTGCAAAACCAGAGAATGTGTAAGTAAATACCGGTAGAACCATATGCCATAGATAGTCTTTGATTTTTCCAAATGTCGTTAAGGTTTCAAAATCGTCGCTGGTTAGGCCCCGCAGTGGAAACCACTGTAGGAATGATCCGCCCCCAAACAGTACCAAGAGTAAAATACCCATAACAAAACTGGGAATACTGCTAGACACCATGAGTGCAACTGTTGTCGAGGTGTCAAACCGACTCCACGGACGTCGCGCTTGGGCTATACCAAGTGGGATGCAGAGCAAATAGGTTAAAAAAAGACTTGGAATTCCAAGGGTCAACGACACTGGTAATCTTTTTTTGATCAGCTCCAAAACGTTTTCATGGTAGTTAAAAGATTCTCCAAACTGAAATGTAAAAAGACTGTGCACTGTGCTAACAAGCCTTTCGCCTACTGGTTTGTCGTATCCATACAGTTTTTTTAGCTCGTCTAACTGTTCTGGACGAAGGACATTACGGGAAGAGCCTCCTCCTCCCGCTTCGGTGGTGTGCCCGCCACGCAATGATCGCACGGCCAGTTCCACCGGACCGCCAGGACACATTTGCATAACCCCGAAGCAAACCAACACGATTCCCAGCAGTGTAGGTACCAGTAGAATTAGTCTACGTGTGATGTAGGTCAGCATGTTATCCCGCTCACAGTGCTAAAGACTTTTATTTGCTTTGATAGCATTCTGTAGGGACGTCGCGCTGGCTGCATCAAGCCAGCCGTAGCGAACAATAAAGTCTTCGGGCTGGTACTGCATTGGCTTGTCAGACGGTATGCCGAATTTATTCCACCAAGATACTCGGTGCGACGTAACATACCAGTTTGGTACCATGATGTAGCTGAACCAAAGCGCCCGGTCCAGAGATCTAGTGGCAACGACCAACTCGTCACGACTTTTGGCTGCGATTAGTTTCTCTACAAGCGCGTCGATGGCGGGATCTTTTAGTCCCATGTAATTTCTGCTCTCGGACTGGCTTGCTGAAACACTGTGCCAGTAGTCTCGCTGCTCATTGCCCGGAGATTCACTTTGGCCAAATGGAACGCTTATCATGTCGAAGTCCCATTTCTCAACCCTTTTGACATAATTTGCGTCGTCTTCAGTTTTGACAGAGACTTTGATGCCGATCTTGTCAAGTTGCGCAACAAAAGGTTCAACCACTCTGGCCATCACCGGTGAGTCTAGCAGGAATGAAAATTCGAGCTTTTCGCCATCTTTGCCGGTTTGCACCCCATTTTTCAGTTCCCAACCAGCTTCCTTCAGGAGAGCCAGAGCCGCGGCGAGGCGACGCTTGCCAGCTAACCCTTTGCCTAGTGCGTCTTTGTTCTCGGTGAATACTTCTGGTGGAAGTTTTGCCTTGAGAGGGGTTAGCAGGGAAAGTTCTTTCGCGTCCGGCAGAGCTTTTGCGTTGAATTCGCTGTTGTTAAAAAACGAGGAGGAGACTGTGTATTGCTTGTAAAATAGCGTGTCGTTGGTCCATTCAAAATCAAAAGCCATAGCAATAGCTTTACGTGTTAAACGATTCTTGAAGATTGATTTTCGTAAGTTAAATACAAAGCCTTGGCTACCTTGATTTTGCGCATGAGACCAGAGATCTTTTCGAATCCATTTTTTATCCCATTTTGCACCAGCATGATCTATGGCCCAGGCCTTTGAGGAGTTCTCTTGACGAACGTCAAAATCACCGGCTTTGAACCCTTCCATCATGGCAGTTTGATCTTTGTAGTATTTTATATAGATGGTGTCAAAATTCCATGAGCCACGATTGAAAGACTTGGATTTTCCCCAGTAGTTAGGATTCCGCACGTACTCAATATACTTTCCAAACTCAAATGACTTTACGATATAAGGGCCACTTCCCACCGGAATTTGCTTGGCAAAAGACTTTGAGAATTTTTTACCAGAGGCGCCGTAAATGTGAGCGGGGATTACAGGTAATTCTCCCATAATCAAAGGTAGTTCTCGATTAAATGTCTTAAACGTGAATTTTACTTTTGATTTGCCAAGAACTTCTCCACCCTTAACGTCGGCGTAATAGAGTCTGTACAGAGGTGGTGCCTCAGAACTCGTCAAGGTTTTGAAAGTGAAGATGACATCGTCGGCGGTGAGTGGTTTTCCGTCGGACCATTTGGCGTCACCTGCTAAGTGGTAGGTCACTGACATTCCATCTTTTGCTACGTCGATTTTTTCCGCGATAGTCCCATAGGTGGTGAACGCTTCGCCGAGAGAGCGCATGGTTAGATTTTCAAATACCAATCCATTGCCAGCAATGTCAGCCATGTAGCCTGCGCCGATGCTTTTGACCGCAAACGGGTTCAACGAATCAAATGTGCCAACGGTGCCGAGGACTATTTTGCCGCCGGAGACGGCTTTGTCGCTAGCCCAGCTAAACTTGAGATCTGGACCAAACTTTGGCTTTGAGCCAAGAGCAAGGCCGTGAGTTCCAGTTTCACCGAGTTGGGCAAAGGCTACGTTGTGAAGGCAAAGTACCGCGATGATAAATCCAAATTTCTTAATCATATGAGCGAGATCCCTTGGCAAAATAAAATTAAAGGTCCTAACATTTTACCATGTAGGACCTCTTTTATTTAACATTCGGAGTTTTAACTTAATGCAAATGCGATTCGACCATTTGCTGAGTCTGGGGCAGTAGCTTGATCATGCCAGAGCCCAGGCATGTGTCATTGTCGTAAAAAACGGCGAATTGCCCATTGGCTAGGCCAGGGTCTGGTGTTTGTAAGTGAACAATGAAGGTTCCATCACCTTGCGGCACAAGGTTACACTCAGTTGTTCTTGGGCCATGGCGAAGTTTCACTTTTAGTTGCAGAATGCCAGGCTCGCCTGAAATCCAGTTTAGGTTGGTCGCGAGGAATTCAGAGCGGGCATTGGTTTGGAGGAGGTCGCGGTGGGATACATACAGAATATTATCCGAAAGACTCTTATCCACCACAAACCATGGCCCGCCGTGGAGCTTTAGACCTTTGCGTTGACCGTAGGTGTGAAACCATAGTCCCTGGTGGCGACCAAGTAACTTACCACTTTCCCATTCACGAATGTCGCCAGACTTTTCGCCGAGGTGAAACTTCACAAAGTCGTTATACTTAATTTTACCAAGAAAACAGATGCCTTGACTATCTGGGCGATCTTGCGTGGCAAGCCCCATGCTCTTTGCCAATGCTCGAACCTCAGTTTTTGGCATATCTCCCAGTGGAAATAAGCAACGTTTTACCTGTTCTTGGCTAAGGTGTGATAAAAAATATGACTGGTCTTTGATTGGATCAACGGCTTGACGCAAATAAGTATGACCGTTTGCTTCGTAGGTAGAAGCGTAATGCCCGGTAGCTATTCGGTCGTAGGACGAATCAATATGCTTCATGAAGGCGCCGAACTTTACGCGTTGATTACAAAAAATGTCAGGGCTGGGTGTTCGCCCCTCTTTGAGTTCGTCAATGGTATAGGCGACAACATGATCGTTGTATTCTTTTTGCAGAGGAATCACTTTTAACGGAATATTTAACTGATCGCATACGGATCTTACGTAGCGTAGGTCTTCCTCCCAAGGACATTCCCCAAGGAAATGTAGCTCATCTTCTAGCCAAATTTTCAGATAGAAAGCCGTAATGTCGTGCTTGCCTTCGCGTGCGAGCAGGCCAAGAACAACGGAGCTGTCGACTCCACCAGAGATAAGTGCCGCAATCTTAATGGCAACCACCTTATTTTGATTGACCGGTAGTGATCAAAAAATAGCCAGTGTTTTTTATGATATTTTAAGACTTAATTCAACGTGTTTTAATGTTCGCGGTCGCGGTCTAACCCACTGAAATGACGGCGAACCTCATCCAGATCGACGGCCTTGGTCTGTTCCTCGAGGCCCCCTGCGAATACCTGTAAAGCTTTCATATAAGCCACTCGGTTACGGTCAGGTGGCATCGATCGTAGCATCTGGGGCAACGTGGTGACATCACCTGGTAGGCTTTGAGGGATAACCAGTGCCTTGGCCGCGTAAAGGGTGGCCGAATCACCGCCAGGAAGTTTCACGGTTTCTTGAAACTCTTGCCAGACGGCGATTTCGATCATTGGTACGCCGGAGCGGCGATGAGCCAATTCCAAAAGTTGCGGATTGATCGGCAAGCTAGGATTGACTGGAGAAACGATGCCAGGAATTTGCACGGAGTCAGACGGAAATACGATAACTCCGTCATCGCGTTTAAGACCGAACAGTAAGACGGCCGTGTTAGTCGGACAGTGAATCAGTGTCGTCATGATCTGACCTGGAGTTGAGAGGGGTGTTGAAGTCTGCAGTTGGGTGCTTGCGACTTGTTTCGAGCTTGCTCATGATTTGCCGGGCGATACTTTCAAGGCATTCAACCGTCCCAAAATTAGCGGTCGCTGAGGCCTCCATATCCAAGTCGCCGACAGCATTCAGTTCCTTTCTTAAAAGAGCAACCGGCAAGACCCCTTGCAGATCCCGTTTGTTGTACTGAATGACCTTTGCCAGATCGTTAATATTGTAGCCTTCATCTTGTAAGATTTTACGGCAGCTCTTGAGGGCGTTAACATTATCAACCAATGACTCTACCCGGGAGTCAGCCACGAAGACAAAACCATCAACGCCCCTTAAAATAATTGAGCTAGTGCTGTGGTATAACGTTGAGACTGGCAGTGTAAATAAGTGCATTCTTATTTGAAAATCGCCAAGCTGCCCAATGCTTAAGGGTAAAAAATCAAAATAACGTGTTGATCCATCTTGTTCCTGGAGCTCCAACAGCCCGGATTTTATCTCTGCGGATGTTTGGTGAAAGACTGATCTCAGATTTTCGGTTTTTCCCGAACCGCTAGACCCAAAGTAGATAACTTTGCAATGAATTTCTTTTGTCTCAAAATTTGTAAAAGCCACTTGCCGCAAATTCCTGATTAAAGATGTTGTCGATTAGCCCTGAGTTTCAGAACTTAGTTCGACTGACTCTATTGTAGCATTAAATAGCTTGATGGCGTCTTGGGTTATTGGATTATTTTGGGCGTCGTGCGTTACTTTTTCTTTCCTAGCGATATTTTCTCGCGAATGAATGGACTTTAGGTTCTCGGGCAAAGCTACCGGAGTTGTTGGGTCAGTCCCCGATTCTGCCGTTTTGGCCTTAAAAACAATCGGGGCTGTAAATCCAAACAAATCGGCAAATGATTGCCTGAGTTTTTTCTGTTCCTCGGCTTTCAATAAAGTTGCGGATAAAAAACTATCTGGAGGTATGACTAATTCAATCATTTGGGAGGAATAGGTTATGGGATGAGCGTCTTCCAGCTTTTTTGCTTGTAACGGATTATGCTTTTTCCAGGCCTCGACGCATTCGCGCCATGTGTCCGGCAAAGCTTTGTGTTTCTGGTTAGCCGTATCTATCGCCGAGGGCTTGGCCTGCGTTGTTTCAATCTTTTGTGTCGGTGCGGCTGGTTTTGGCGAAGGATTGCTTTTTTCGGTCGTTAGATCTTCTTGGGCGGAAGTTGTCGACTTGGTGTTCAAAGACTGTCGAATGCCAGCCACGGTGAGCTTTGGGCCGCTTTGGTCATTTTTCGAATCACTAATTTTTGGCGCAGCAAGCCCTGTTTGACTTGCATGCTCTAGCGCGTGCCCTGTGATGGTAGTCCTTGTCATAAGGATGCCTGGATCTAGACACCATTCGAGTGCGTAATTTTCCAGGATATAACGATCAATTTCTGAGCCATCAAGATCCAGGCTTGCTTTAGCAAGAGTTCTAAAAATTCGATTGAGATCGGCTGGACCAGCCTTGAGAGCTAGCTCACTTAAATGACGGCATTCATCGTCATCAAATCCAATGGATTTAAAATCGATAGTTTCAACGCCAACATCGCGGACGATAAAAGCATGCCGAGCC
>JBAXLR010000143.1:0-7517 GCA_037134655.1 bacterium
CTATTGCTTCTTTTGGAGACTTTAAATCCAGGAATGAATCTGGCTTCTCCGTTTAATGTGATGGCAACACCTGCGGACACCGTGCGCTCAGTTGTTTCTCAATCTGGTTTTACTTATCCACCTAAATACCGACCGTCTGCACTTTCCACTTATTTGCAGAGGGAGGAGCTTTTAGACGACCTGCAATTGAGGCGGATGAAGCAGTTACTGGAAGCGGCGCCATTTAGTTTTGATGGGCTAGTAAGCGGACTAAATCCTGATGAAAAATCCCGGATCATTGATGCTGCCATTGATTATATTGATTTTGATGAACAGGTTGCCGGCAGTCGATTGCCCGAAAAAATGAAACAGCAAAGGCAGGGGTTGCTAAAGTTACGATCTGAAAATCGCACTCCTCCCAGAGTTCTAAGTTACGTCCCGGAAGGCGAGCGTCCTGACTTGGGTCATTGGTCAATGCGCGTCGGTGTATCCAGTGGCTTAATGGAAGTCAATTCAAAGCGTCATCGATTTTACGATTTTGACTGGCGTCCTACCTTACATGATCTTTCAACTCCCTCCTCGGGTTACTCGTCGGACTTGCAGTTAAAAATGCTGGAATTTAAATTTCGATATCACCAGTCAGAAGGAGACAGCCATGTGCGGATGGAATCGGCAACGATTTTTGATGTCCTGTCTGTGCCATCAGTTGGGCGTATGAAGCGATCGTTGTCATGGACGCTAAATATTTCCTCTCATGCGCCAAGTTATGATCATTCCCTTGACTCACGCTGTTACGAGCACTCTTTGAGAGGTGGTGTTGGCGTTGCTGGAGGTGGTGTGCGAGCCAAAGTATTTTCATTAGTTGCGCTCGAGATCGGCTCAAACTGCAAGGGGATCAGTCAAGGCCTTGTTGCTCCCGGTCTTGTAGGTGGTTTTATGTCTGATTTGACGCCAAAAACAAAGTTATCACTTAAATTTTCTGCTATTAAAAAATACTATCTCACCAAGCATTTGCCTCGAGCTCACTGGCAGCGCGATTTGGATATTCAGTTGTCACATCTTTACTCGGGCAATCATGAAGTTTCTATATTTGGCGAACTAATGACTGAGAAAATGGGATCGGCTGGATTGAGTTACGGGCTTTATTTTTAGGAAGCTTGTAAGTAATCCTCAGTTGAGACTCGGCAATATGGCGCTTATGCCTTTGTGTCACGACGCTCAAGAATTTGCGCCGCGATACTCACAGCGATTTCAGCTGGAGTGTTGTTGCCGATGGGTAGCCCCATAGGGCAGTGAAATCGTTCGCAGTCGGCTTGGGAAAAACCCTCGTTCATGAGACTTGCTCGTATGGTTCTTGCTTTGACCTTGCTGCCAATCACACCAATGTAAGGTGTGTTTATTAGCTTAAGAACACTTTTTAAGACTTCGAGGTCAAACGAATGCCCTGGAGTTGCGATGATGTGATAGGTGCCTTCAGGCAGCGTGGCTGGAATTTCACTAAGGTTTGTGGTGAGGATTTTTTTGAGCCTTGGGTGTTCGGGCTGCTTATCCAGCCAGTCTTGTCTGCTGTCGATCCAATATAATTGGCAGGCGAAGGTCTTGAGCAGTTGAATTAAAGCCTGGCCAACGTGTCCAGCGCCATAGATAGCAAGATTCCAGCTCTTGTGCTGACTTGATTCCACGAAGATGGTCGCCACACCCCCACACACCATGCCGAGGTCTTTATTAAGATCAATCTTGTGAAGTTGTGATTCTGAGGTTGTAAGCTGTTGTTTGGCGAGTTCGATGGCCTTTGCTTCTAGTTTGCCGCCACCAATTGTTCCAGCATGCAATCCTGCAGCAGTCACGAGCATCTTTGCACCCACTTCCTGCGGCACATGGGCGTCGATCTTAATGAGGGTCACTACGGCATAGGAGCGACTTTCTTGCTCTAACGCGTGACATGCCAAAATGAACTCACTAAAAATCATGGGCTGCTACTTTACGTCTTGTTCAAATAGGGAGAAAGCTTCTGGGTCTAAACGACGTAAAGTTTCTTCCGCAGTGGCGGGTATGGGCAAAGTGTTTTGGAGATTAAAGGCGAGCGTTGCTGGGTTATAATCAGAGGCGAAGCGAATGGCGTCTTTGACGGCCGTCCACACCGACAATGAAAGTAGGAGTGGTGGCTCGCCCACGGCCTTGGTCCCTCTGACGTTTACGATGTTATCCAGATTGTGGGCTAACTTGACGTTAAAGACTCGCGGGGTGTCTTGAACGCTTGGGATTTTGTAGGTACTAGGTGAGTGGGAAAGGAGAAATCCTTCTTTATTGTAGACAAGATTTTCTGTAGTCACCCAGCCCATACCTTGGATGAAAGCTCCCGTCACCTGTCCAAGATCAAGCCCCTCATTGATAGGCCTTCCAAGGTCCATGAGAATATCAACTCGGCGAACTTTGATTTCGCCCGTTAAACGGTTGACTTCGACCTCACTCGCGGCTGTCCCTTGGGTGAAGTAGTGAAAGGCTTGGCCCTGACCGGAGAGTTTATCAAAGCCCAAGTTCTCAGTGCGGTGATAACCATACTCGCCAAGGGAAATGCGGTTAAGGTAGGCCTCATTAATAAGCTCTTTCATTGAGAGGGAGAAGCCACCTACTACGGACACCCGGTTATCGCAAAATTTGGTCAGTTCATGTGCTTTTTCAAAGATGTCAGATATGACAACTTCAGGCGCCGTCCCGAGGCCAGCAGTTTTAGACGGCCATTTTTCAGGGTTTAAATCTTTTAATTTAACTGCCAGCGCAGCCAGGCGCTTTTTGATTTCACGGGCTGCTTTTAACGCGGCAGCGCCGTTAATGTCAGTTCCCGTGGATGCTGCTGTCGGTGAGGTGTTTGCATTTTTATCCGTAGCCGTAGACATGACTCGGATCAAATCAAGAGAAACTCCGAGCTCTTCCGCCACAAGCATGGCAATGCGGGTGTTGACTCCTTGTCCCATCTCGACAGCGCCGGTTGAGACCTGGATGGATCCATCGCGGTGTAGTTGTACGAGGGCGTTGCCTTGGTTTAGAAACCTTGTGGTAAAAGAAATTCCAAACTTGACGGCCGTCATGGAAAGACCGCGCAGGAATTTTCCATCGTCACTAAATTTATTGTTGGACTGAAGCGCTTTTTGATTGTGTGCTGTGATGGCTTTGCGGCGTTCGCGGTAATCACTGGAGGCTTCGAGATCTTCAAAAAGTTTTGGCAGGAGGTTGTTTTCAACTGTTTGACCGTAATGGGTTTTATCAAAACCTTCGCGGTAGACGTTGAGCCTTCTGATGTCGAGGGCATCTTTTTTTAAGGCGCGGGCGATGTCTTCAATAATGCCCTCGATGGCAGCAACACCCTTGGGGCCACCAAATCCTCGGAATGCCGTGTGTGGGTGATAATTAGTTTTGCAAACTTGACCAATGACTTCCACATTTGGAATAAAGTATGCGTTGTCGGAGTGGAGCATGGCACGTTCCATGATGGCAGTCGATAGATCAGCGTAGGCTCCACCGTCAGAGTATAACCTTGATCGAAGGGCAAGAATGCGACCGTCGTTATCAAAAGCAACGTCATAGTAGATTTCAAACGGGTTTCGTTTGCCCGTCATGACCATGTCGTCATCTTTGGTCAGCACGATACGGGCGGGACGACCAGTTTTTTGTGCGACCAATGCGGCATAGGCTGCAATGGGGCTAGCCTGAGATTCCTTGCCACCAAAACCGCCACCCAGTCGTTTGACGATGCATGTGACATCACTGAACGGACGCCCGATCGCCTCAGCCACAACGTGCTGAGTCTCGGTCGGGTGCTGCGTGGATGAGTGAACGACCATCTGACCGTTTTCGCCCGGGTAGGCGAGCGCGGCCTGACTCTCTAAGTAAAAATGATCTGCACCCTTAATACATAGTGTGCCACTTAAACGGTTGGGGGCATTGTCTAGTGAGCTTTTAACGTTACCTCTCCGGATAAACCGCTCGCCGCCAATGAATGATGACTCCTTGATGGCCTGCTTGATTGACATCACAGATGGGAGGGGCCTGAGCTCAACTTTTAAGGCAGCCAGTCCAGCGCGAAGGCTTTCCGGAGATGTCGCGCCAACGACGGCCAGCACTTCGCCTGCAAATGTGGTTTCTTTACCCGCAATCACAGGTTGGTCGTGAAATATGGGCCCCCAGGCATTGTGATGCACATCTTTAGCCGTGATAACGCATTCAACACCAGGGATTTTGAGTGCATCTTGCCCATTGATCGATCTGATCTCAGCGCGAGCAAGTTTACTGAAATAGCAACCGACAAATAACTCACCGGCTTGCATGGGACGATCATCAACGTATTCAGATTCTCCAGTGACGTGGGTGATGGCGGAGTCGTGGGGTGGAATCGGCGCAGCCGTTTTCATTGGCATGATGTCTTTTGGGCTCATGGGCGGCCCTCGGTGGCAATGGATACTCCAAACATGTCGGTGAGATACATTTTAAACATATTCCCGGCGAGAACATGGCGAAACGCCGCTGTCCCGCGGACATCAGACAATGGCGTGATGGATTCATTGAGGCAGCGTAGGCCTTCGGCGAGGACTTTTGAGTCTATGGGTTTTCCCACGAGCATTCTTTCTACCTTCGGCAGCCGCACGGGGGTAGCGGCCACGCCGCCTAAAGCGAGAGCTGCGTGGCTAATCATGCCTGATTTGTCGGTCACGATTCTAAAAGCAGCGCCTACGGCGGATATGTCCAAGTCTTTTCGTTGTGAGGATTTGTAGAGGCGTAGATTTTTGATATTGCTACCAAGTGGTATCTCAACTTTCCAAATCAACTCGTAAGGTTTTAGGGCAAGTTTTTTGTAGCCCAGGAAAAACTCGGTGGCAGGTATCTTGCGCCGAACCAGTTTTCCGGCTCCCCAATAGGCTGTATGAATGACCGCCTCAGTGGCGAGCAGCATTGGAAGGGTGTCGCCAATGGGTGATGCGTTGGCAAGATTTCCGACCAAGGTTGCGGAGTTTTTGATTTGAGGGGACGCGAAAATGTCCAAAAACCGACTAAGTTCAGGGAATTTCTCCGCCGTGGCTTTTCTTAGCTGGGACAGAGTCACGCGTGCGCCCACTTTGAGCACGGTTTTAGTCGCTTTCAAAACATAAAGTTCATCAATATTTTGTAGGCTTAAGAGTGCTTCAGGGAGTGGGCGTCCCTTGTTGGTTTGAACGCCAATGTCAGTGGCTGCGGCGATGAGTCTTGCCCCTTTTTTCTGCCTTAGGAATTTGCATGCGTCGGCCAAGGTCGACGGTGCCGAGAATGTGCGGCCAAGTGAGTCTGTGACCTCGACCGGATTTTTTGTCGCGACTTTTAACTCATTCATGTTTTTTGTCGTGAGATAGCGGCTTGCGACGTGAAACGCAGGATCAGTCTGGATGGCTTCGGCGGCGTCAAGTATGGGCGCATAACCCGTACACCGGCACAGGTTGCCAGTGAGATAGTTGGCAGCGGTTTTGCGGTCCAAGGTTTTATGTACTTCTGTGGCTCCGGTCAGAGCCATGACAAACCCCGGCGTGCAGTAGCCGCACTGGGATCCATGACAAGCACGCATGGCGTTTTGAACAGGTGAGAGTTTGCCGTTTTGAGCAAGACCCTCAACGGTTACAATGTGACTTCCGTCCATTTGAGCTACAGTTGTGATGCAAGAGTTGATCGGTAGGAAACTAAGCTTACCTGGAGTTGATTTGCTCTTGAAAGCTCTCAAGACTGTACAGGCACCGCAGTCACCTTCGGCACAAACTATTTTTGTGCCGGGGCGTAATGCCCTTTTTCTAAGCCATTCAGCCAGCATCATGAGTGCGTCGTCAGCACACACTTGGACTTTCTTACCGTTAAGAAAGATCACAACGTCGCGGTGTGTTTTTTGTTTCCCTGAAGTTTTCATGGTCGGACCTCTTCAACGACAATGCTAGACCCAGCTTGTTTGGTAAGTTGCAGAGTCCGTAATTGTCTGATGGCCGCGCGTAAAGCATTTTGCGAAGCAGAGTCTCCGCTCAAAATTCTCTCCCAGGGTAGCCATCGAAGTATTAGATATGTGACGTAGGCAGCCCCAATTGCTCGCAGGGCAATCCAGAAAGTAGCAACGAGGTCGGAATCCACCAACAACGCCAAGGCCGTCAATATGGCTATAGAGATCAGCACGAAAGGGTTCCTTAGATCCCTGAGAGCTTGAATCAGCGGCTTTTCTTTGAAGCTTTTGGTGGGAGTTCGGGTCACGTAATCAGGGGCAGACAGGATAGGAAGCGGCCCTCTTGCGACGGAAGCGATCGTTAGTCGTCTTACCAAGTGGGAAAACCAGGTATAGTTTTCTTTGTTGGGTAGTTTCCATGTGGCGACGGCGATTCCGATAGCGAGAACAGACTTCAACAGGAGAAAACACCCCAACGCCGTCATGATATTTTCGGAGTTTAAGAATGGCAACTCCGCAGTGAGTTTTTGCCAGGATAGAACAATCTTGTGGCGTTCACCGTCTGATAGAGCCGAGAACATTAAACCTGCAAGTGCCAGTGGCTGAACTATACCCCATGTGGCGAGCAGTACCGCGCCGAGCATGACACCAAACAAATTGGCGCCAAAGATAAATGTGCCAACAGTGAACAACGCCCCTTGAGCTGTAATGGCCAGCATGGGAGTGAGTTTTTTGCCGATGGGCGAGAACGATTTTAAAACGGCTGTGATTGATGAGATTTCAAACGGCAGCGTACGTGCCGTCTGATAATTGCACGCAGTTCTCGTGGCGCGCGTCAGAAACGCAGCCTGGTTGAGGGAGAGCATACTGCCGGCCAGCGGCACATGGAGGCCGTGTAAAATGGATCCGAGACCAACCTCGGTTGCGGCAAGAGTGCCGGCCCAAAGTCCAACGACTTCGGCTCTGTTTTGTGGATGCTCTGACATTGTTACTTTTAGAGGGCCTTTGTTGTTAACGCGAGGGCGTGAATTTCCTTTTTCATCCAATCACCCAGGGCCTTATACACAAGTTGGTGCTGTTCCACCAATGATTTGCCTTTAAAATGGGCAGACTCAATTAGGACCTGCCAATGATCACCTCCGCCCGTCATATCTGAGGCCTTGACCTGAGCGTCGGGAAAGGATTCGAGTAGTTTTTTTGTCAAAATTTCAGCTGTAATTTGGCCCATTTAGTAAAGTCTCCGTGGTTTTAGTGGCGTTATTGTGCCACGATTGCTGCTTAAGGCAAGTAGGTAAACGGCCAAAATTGTAAGGGCTTTCGATGTCGCAAAAAGGCGCGGTTAAACAGATGGTTTTGGCCTCCAATAATCGCCATAAAGTTAAAGAGATTCAGGCGATTTTTGGCCCGTCTTGGCGGGTGCTAAGTGTCGCTGAGATTGCTCCCGGTTTGCGATGGGATGAAACGGGTCAAACGTTTCTTGAAAATGCTCGAATCAAAATTAATGCATTAAGACCCCATGTATCGGGGCTGATCCTAGCAGATGACAGTGGGCTTTGCGTCGACGCCCTTGGCGGCGAGCCGGGGGTTCACT
>JBAXLR010000144.1:0-7516 GCA_037134655.1 bacterium
ATTCGAACCCCCGGTGGGGTGCAACCCCACAACGGTTTTCAAGACCGCCGCCTTAAACCACTCGGCCATCTCTCCCAATCGCTAACCAAAGCCGACCCCTTCGGCATATTTAAACACTGCTGGGATTCCTTTAGACACTCGCGTCAGGGGGCCAAATATACATAGGTTTGTTACCCCCCTCAAGCAAAACTAGAACCATCATGAGGGAGAGGCCTCAAATACCCCGTGCTGCCGACTCTAAGGCCGCTATCCGGTCATCTAGGTCGGGGTGGGTTGAAAATAAGGCCAAAAACCCGGATCTACGGGATGAAATCTTAAATGCCGCTACGGCCTTTTGAGATTCGGGCTCAAATTGGGGGCCAATATTGTGTAGCGACTTTAACGCTTTCAATGCGGCAATCATCTTGCCGCGTCCCGCCAAACTCGCGCCGCCCTGGTCAGCACGATACTCTCGCCAACGACTAAACCAAGCTACGACTATGCTGCCCAGGATGCTCAGGAAAATATCAAGTGCCATGGTGACCATGCTTTGCATCATGTAGCTTGGCCTTTCGTCATCGCTCGACCTAGAAGCATTGGCGACCGCAAAGCCGATCACCCGCGCCAGGAACATCACAAAGGCGTTAATAACGCCTTGCAGAAGGGTCATAGTAACCATGTCCCCATTGGCTACGTGGGCGATCTCGTGACCGATGACGCCCTCCACTTCCTCTCGATTCATTCGGTTTAATAGACCTGTTGAAACCGCGACCAAGGATTTTGATTTTGTTGGTCCGGTAGCAAATGCGTTCACTTCTGTGCTGTCATAAACACCGACCTGAGGTTTTTGCGGAAGCCCAGCTTGATCAGATAAGCGGTACACCATTGATACCAGGTCCCTCAAACGCGAGTCCGTAGTGTTTGGTTCAATTAACTTAACCCCCATCATCCATTTGGCCATCACGCGAGATAGGGCCAAAGAAATCAAAGCGCCAGAAAAACCCCAAATCAAGCAAAACACCATGAGTTGCCCATAATCGATGCCATAAGGAGTCATGTATGCGCGCAACCCGAGCATGCTCGTAACAATAGAAATCGTCGTCATGACAAGGATGTTAACCAACATGAACAAAAATATTCGCTTAAACCAAACCACTGTTGACCTCCAAAATATCCGCCAAGGCGAGCAAATGAGCCGCCTGTTTGGATGATAAGTTCAAAATTCGTAAAGTCAATCGTTCACAAATGGACCGATGTGCTGGAGCGAGCCGACTTACTTTACAAGTAGCTCCTTGACCACTTCCCGCTCCGCTAACAACTCTTTGGTTGTTTCTTCGATCTTTTTACGGCTGTAGTCAGAAATCGGTAAATCCTTGATAATTTCGTATTTTCCATTGCCATGAGATCGGCAGGGAAAGGAGAAAATAAGTCCGGCCGGAACGCCGTAGGAATTACCATCACTTGGCACTGCACATGAGAAGTACTTTCCAGCAGGCGTTGGGTGTATCAATCGCCAAATATGGTCAATACAAGCAGACGCAGCGGATGCCGCTGATGATTTCCCGCGAGCGGCAATAATTGCGGCTCCTCGTTGCTGCACCGTTTTCATGAAATCCGTCTCGAGCCAAGTCCGTTCTTTAATTACATCTGTAATTTTCTTGCCTGCCATTGTGCCATTTTCAAAGTCTGGATACATCGTTGAACTGTGATTGCCCCAAATAGCGATGTTCACATCACCAACGTTACAGCCTGCTTTTTTCGCCAACTGCGCTTTAGCCCGATTTTCATCCAGCATTGTCATAGCGCTGAATTGGGTCGCTGGAATATCACGACAGTTATGCTGTGCGATGAGCGCATTGGTATTACAAGGGTTACCCACTGTCACCACGCGCACGTCTCTGGCAGCGCGGGCCAGGGCCTTGCCTTGCGAAACAAAAATAGGACCGTTATCCCTAATCAGGTCGTTGCGCTCCATTCCCGGTCCGCGCGGCTTAGAACCAACAAATAACGCCCAATTAATTCCATCAAACGCCGTCTCAGCTGAGTCAGATATGTTGATCCCGGCCAACGCGGGGAATCCACAATCTTCCAACTCCATCGCGGTGCCCTCGGCCGCCTTGATGGCTGCTGGCAATTCAAGAAGATTCAGATGCACTGCGGTATCACTTCCAAAGACTTCGCCGGATGCGAGCCTGAATAAAAGACTGTAACCAATTTGCCCGGCCGCACCTGTGACTGCAACTTTAATAACTTTTTTTGACATAGCTCTGAACCCCCACATTATTTCGCTGACAAATTATCAGCGATTTCGGTTTTTTGTCATGCACCTTTTAGGACTTAATCGTCGCCACGCTTCGTTTCGCTTATCTTTGAAACATTGCTATAGACTAGCTCAAGATGTGGCGTCCTGCCACGATCGGAAATATCATCACGATTGATATCCCAGTACTCAGGCGACGGCGTCCAAGATTTCGCCTTCGACCAATGAACCTGGGCTCCGTCTTCGTCAAAAAAAAGTACCCGTGCCTTCCTGGTTCGCAACAACCGCTCTCGGCAGTAAACACAAGCCGCCACCTCTTCCGTATTTCCATCAACCTTAACTCGCACCTTCCCAAATAACGGTGCATCGAAAGGGCGAGAACAAAAATGGCACCCAATGACTGTTTGAGCCATTACAGGAGCGGTTTTCATAAATTCATGGGACTTGCCCTGAAGGCCTCGACCCATGGCCGACTCAATTTTAAGCAGTTTTTGTTTGATCTCTTTCACCAGGAAAAGAGGTGCTGCCAAACTGTCCTCATCCTCGCCAAATGACCGTAAATTTTTCACCGCAATCATCAGGGTTTCAATCATGCGTAGGGCGGCGAGGTAGTGGTCCAACAGCACACCATCACGAAGCTGATTTGCTAAAGATTGTAAATTGTTAGCGCGGATTACCACGTGCTCAATTTCGGCGATTAGTTGTCCAAAACGATCGCGGTAACGAGTGGCACGATTTAGCCCAAGGCCTCCCTGTATTAAACTTATGCACCAAAATACCAAGCCGCCAAACAGGGCCACGAAAAATATAATGATGGTCTGTTCCATTTCTAGGATCGCTCCCAAGACTGAAAACCCCACAGGGGAAAACACCTCCGATTTGCCGCATTGCAGCAAACAAGGTATGAACCACCTGTGGAAAACCTGTTAAAACAAACTAATCCTTCCTTAGTTTAGCACGGTGAATGCTCGCCTAACACGCTGAAATCTATAATATATTTTGGTTTATGCTCAATTATTGGCGAATTAACCCGACAATTCAGTGGGCTGCAACCTTGCAGGCCCTCACGCAGAGGGACAAGAAGGGGGAACGACAATTATGGATACCTACGAAAGCAAGCGGGTTGCATTTGCAATCCTCGAGAAGAAGTATAAAGAATATCTTAATTTGTATAGAATGGTTAATAATGGGAGCATAAAAGGCGCCACCAAGTTTGAAGATTTTTATTGGGATGAAACATACTATTCAAAATACCCTGCAAATGGCGCAACCACAGGTCGTGGTCAGAATTAGAGCAGGTCTTTGCTTGACCGTAACCCCCAAATAACACTATGCTGAAGCCTGAATATTAGGCTTTTGTCAAATTAGACCGCTGACTTTTATTTGTCTTCAGATGATTTGACGCACCTTAATTTTTTGGGCTCCTGAATGTCGCGCGAATTAATAAAACTAAAATCAACTGAGGATGGTCTGCACATCGCTGACTCCATTCTCTGGCTCGACTCGCAACTTTCTGGTGACCTATCGTTTTTATCCTCCGCCGCAGCGCTGTCACAAACTAAGGTCCCACAAGTTATAGCAACTGAGGAGACTGTAAAAATACTTGAGGCCTGCAGAAAAAAACCCCACGCACTGGTTTGTCAATACAACCGCCCGTTTTCTATCGGCCGATTAAAAATGGAATTGCTCCCCTCGGGTAGTGTTTTAGGTGGCGCAAGTCTGTTCGTTGAGACGGACAAAGGGCGCGTCTTATATGCTCCCTGCTTACAACCTAACTCTATTGCTACGGTTAGGAAGATGCAGGTTAAGAAGGCTAACGTTCTGATTCTAGGTGCGTTTCATCCAGATCCAAATCAGTCGATGCCAAATCGCCGTAAGGAAAAGGAGCGGCTGGCAACAGCCGTTAAGCAGTATCTTGCTGAAGGGCGGACGCCTGTTATTCTCTGTGATCCGATCGCAACGGCGCAAGAAATCACCAAACTACTAAACGAAGCTAACGTGCCGGTTGCTGTCCATCCAACTATTTATCGCATCAATCGTGTCTACGAATCCTGTGGCTCCATGCTCGGCAGTTACGCAGTCGTCGGTAAGCGACACTCTGGAACAAGGGTGTTAATTCTTCCTAAATCGCGGCGCACCACCAACGTGTCACCCATTAAGGATAACGCTGGTCCATTCCTTACCATTGAAGACGCTCTTCCACAGTTTCGGCGAGACACCGCGGATGCTTTCCAGACAAAAGTTCTGGATACTTTCTATTTGTCATCTCACTGTGATGGCCCGGAGCTTAAAACCATCATTCAAAGCGTTGGACCAAAGGAGCTGTACTTCTTCGGACCCTATGCCAAAAGGTATGTGGACGAGATGGAAGATCTCGCTCCGAAGGTCAGGCCCCTCTACGTCAACGACCAGCCCACCTTATTCTAAATTAAGTTTTCGACCTCATTTTTGCTCCAAATATACAAGCCGGGCTATAATGCCAAAGGTAGCACCGTCATTAATTAGTGCGTCGACTGCCCATAGGATGGCGATACATGGCAAAGTTCACCCAATTTGCAACAGCGGCCTCATCAAAATTAGTTCAAGCCCTCAATATTGACGCGCGGCGACAATTTGAGCGTGACGCCGCTTTCGTTCTGTTCTTGGGTTGCAGTTCATTTTTAATGCTAGCTCTTGTATTTTTCCAGCCTCTGGAAAATTGGCTCTACAGCTCTGTTACGGCAGCAGCTGTGCGCTCGACAAACTTGACTGGGCCCGCTGGGAACTCCTTGGCAGGTGGCTTGCTATTTTATATGGGGCTCTCGGCTTTTACTCTGCCAGTGCTTCTACTTCAACTTGCTTGGCAAATGCGCTCCGGCGCTCTGCGCCAAGCAATGGTACCAGTACTGGCTGGGTGGTTAACGCTACTCATCTCATTAATGCCCATACTGTCACTACTACAGCCAACCCTGCCGATCCGAGGCATTGGCCTGGCTAGTGGTGGGGCCTTAGGATCTTCCCTGTCGATGGGGCTGACCGAAAACGCAGGCAACATCGGATCTTACATCATTCTTTGGACCGCTCTAGTGACATCCCTGATCCTGATCAGCCGCATGGAATTGGCGGAGGTGCTCACGCTTATTTACCGATTCAAACCTCGCTCTAAAGAGCGACTTGTCTCGACTTCGACTGGTTCCAAAGCAGGCCTTGTCGGCCATGAAAACGCGGACGAACAAATTAATCAGGCTGAGTCGTCCACTTCGTCTGCTGTGGATGGGGCGGTGATCCTATCAACGGTTGGCGAGGCAGGGGAATTTCGTATCGCAGATGAGCCCTCGTTGGATGAGGTCTCATCTTTACCTCGATCAATTTCAGATGTTTTCGGCTCTGCCATTTCGGAACCAGAAGAATTCGCACCTCAGCGTCCATATATCACGCCTGCATTAGAGACATTCCGTCGATCTGACGACCGCTCATCGGCCGCTCTTAGCCAAAAAGAGCTCGAGGCAACGGGGGCCGTTCTGACTAAAACTCTTTCAGAGTTCGGCATTGAGGGAAAAATTGTTGGCTGGCAGCCGGGACCCGTGGTCACTGTTTATGAATATCAACCGGACGCGGGCATCAAACAGTCGAAAATCTTATCTTTGATGGATGACCTCGCCTTATCACTGAAAGTGGACAGTATTTTCATCAATCCAGTTCCTGGTAAGCGTGCGTTGGGGATTCAAGTACCCAACCAACGCAGGGAAATCGTTTACTTGGGAGATGTTATCGCCAGTGAGTCATTTCAAAAAAACCCTTCGCCACTCACTTTCGCCATGGGCAAAAACATCAATGGTCAACCCTTCACTGCAGACCTCACCACGATGCCTCACCTGCTGGCTGCAGGCGCCACTGGCACGGGGAAAAGCGTGGGGATAAATAGCCTTCTGTGTAGTGTGATTATGAAGTCCTCCCCCGAGGACGTGCGAATGATATTGGTTGATCCTAAAATGCTGGAACTCAGTGTGTACGACGGCATACCTCATCTTTTAATGCCTGTAATCACTGAGCCGGATCGCGCCTCATCCGCATTAAAATGGGCCGCAAACGAGATGGAACGGCGTTACAAAATAATGCAGCACGCTCAAGTTAGAAATATCGGTGGCTTTAACTCCTTTTGGGAAACGGCTTCAGATTCGAAGAAAGAGCAAATTCGTGGACTCATGAATGACCCGCAAATCTCGCGCCTTCCATACATACTGCTTGTGATCGATGAGTTGGCCGACTTGATGTTGACAGCACCCAAGGATGTGGAAAGCAGCATACAACGACTGGCGCAAAAAGCGCGAGCCTCTGGAATTCATATGGTTTTGGCAACCCAGCGGCCGTCCGTGGATGTAATTACGGGCGTCATCAAAGCAAACCTTCCTTGTCGACTATCATTTCAAGTCGTCAGTAAACACGACAGTCGCACCATTTTGGATCAGATGGGGGCGGAGAAGCTGCTGGGTCGTGGTGACTTACTTCTGCAAAGGCCGGGCGTGGGACGTCTTGAGAGGCTTCAGGGGGCTTTGGTGAGTGATGAGGAAGTACTTGCTCTGGTTGCTGAAACAAAACGAAACTACGAAGTCGTTTACGACGAACGCGTCATGGGCTGGATTGATCAAGAAGTAACGCGTTGTGCCGGTATTGAAGATCTTGCTGACGGTGCGGGCGTGTCGGCTTTAAGTGATCCAAAGTGGGAAGATGCTGTCAATATTGCGCGTACTCATGGGGTAGTTAGTGCTAGCTTTCTGCAGCGGCACCTTCAGATAGGCTACAACAGAGCTGCACGGATTGTCGAAGGCATGGAAGCAAAAAATCTGGTTGCTAAAGCAGATGGTTCAAAACCGCGCAAGTGGCTAGGTGGAATTTGACCTGTCAGCTAAGCGTCGAGCGGACGATTCTCATCAAGTCTTCGGACATGCGCTCGATGGAAAAAAATCGCTGCGCTGTAAGAGAGCGCGCCTGACGTTGCAAGTTTGTCTCGCAGTGGCCTAAGCATAGCCATTTGTAAATTTTTTCTGCCGCTTCTACCGGCTTGGTGTGATCGTAGTAACCACCAAAACTTTTATCGACAAAGACCTCTGGCAGGGAACCGACGCTAGTTGTTATCACGGGCGTTCCGCACATTAAAAACTCTTGGGCGACTCTACAGATCACCTCACTACCGATGCTTGAAACCAAACCGAGGGAGCTTTCCGACATCAATCCTGCCACGTTTGCTATTTGCTCGCACTGGATAATCAGATCGTCTTCTGACAGATCAAATCGATC
>JBAXLR010000145.1:0-7479 GCA_037134655.1 bacterium
CAGGAATGGGTGTTGTGAGGCGTTATCGTTACCGTTTATTGCGCAGAATCTTTGCATCAACGGAATATCGCCCAGGCCCGGTCAGAATGAATATGAAGAAAATCACTAAATAGAGAATGGCTAATTCTTTTCGCTCGAATGAATCATTTGCATGCACCACAAAAGCAGCGATCATCATTGTGAAAGCTAAGGGGATTGACATGAGCCGAGTTAAAACTCCTAAGCTTACAGCCATAGCGCAAAAAAACTCGGTCATGCCTGTGAGAAACAAGGAGGTTGGAGCGCCAATTCCAATCGGGTCAGGAAACTGTACGTTTCCGTTGAGTAAATTTTGAAGTTTGCCAATTCCGTGTTGAGCAGCCATGGTTAGCCCCGCAACCAATCGTAAGACGAGTAGTCCCAAATCGTTTAGCCGCCGATTTTCTTCAGAACTAAGTCTACGGAAAAATATTTCTCTTGTAGCCTTCATCGAGTTGATTGCCTCACGCCCAAGGGATTGCAGGATCCTTAATTTTCTTCGCCTGTTATAGTTGTGGATTTTCGCGCAACAGTGATTCGAGCACCGCCCCTAGTGCTCATTTCAACAATATCAATTTTTTCAACTGTTTTTAAATAACGCTTTGTTGCTTCCGGAAGTTGGTGCCAAATGCGCCAAGCAAAGAATGTACCGATGATCGCAAAGGGAAAAAGAAATATTGGCCAAAAACGCCAGTCCATTGGTGTCAAATAGCCGAGCGAGATGGACTGTAGACCACTTCCCAAGTAAACGCAGCCATCAACGATTCCAGATGCCGTAGCTGTTGCTTTCCGACCACCAAAATCGGCAGCTGCCGTGCCTGACATGATGGAGTGCACGCCGATTACTGCAAGCGTTATGGAGACGGCGCAGGTGCCCAAGAGTACGGGATACTCAGGCAGAGCAAAATACATACCTGCGGTTAGAAACACCATAAGACCACTGAGAATCGCTGCTGGAGGACCGCGCCTCGATTGAAAAAGCTTGTCGGACATGAGAACTGCGGCAAAACCACCGAAAATCCCCGTCATGCACAGGAGAAGTCCCCAGTGTTTTAGGAAGAACTCTGCGCCCACTTGGGGGATTTCTTTGGCATAGACAAAGTACCATTGCATAATGCCATTTCGTAGAACGCCTGACGTGAACTCAACCAGTGCAATGGTCAAAAGAATGGGGTTTGTGAAGATGCGCTTCAGGAGCGAGCCAATGGCTAAATCGACTTCACCTTCATCCGATGATGCATCGTGGGGGTCAAAGTCGCCAAATTTTGCATGAGCAGGCGAATCTTTAAGTAGCCACGCGTCAATGAGAGCCCAGAAAATGAGGAGACCTGCTGGAATGAAGAAGACGAACCAGTAGGCATCGGTGCGCCCCATTTCTACGGCGAAGGCCGCGCGCAGAAATTGCTGGGTTGCGGAAAGCTCGACAGTGGGGGAGAGTTTCATGGCGTCGGCAATCGCCTGACCCCAGTCAAAGGCGAAATAAACACCAAAAGAAATCAGTGTGCCAAAAATGGCTCCGAAAAATCCCCGTTCGCGCACGTGGAACCAGTAGGCTTTGACTTTAATGATGGAAACGGCGCCATAACTTTGGAAGAACATATTGAGGGAGTAGAGCAGGATCATCGTGTAAGTTAAATTGATGGCTCGACCGCCGTGTAAATAATAAAACACCGTAAATCCCATGAGAATATTGGCGAGGCTTGAGCCGATGGCCGCAAATAGCATGCCCTTGCGCCCGCCCATTCTGTCGACCATGGGGCCCGTCAAAAGAAAACTGAGACCATAAGTGATGGTGCCGGCGCCAAAAATCAGACCAAAGTCTTGCTTGGTCATCATGTCTCCTAAGGCATTCTTTGAAACGCTTAGGTTGTAGCGACCCATGTAAAGAAAAGCATAAGTCATGCCTAGTGCAAACCAGTTGACGAAGCGATGCATCATAAACTTCCGACTGTGACCCAGCGGATTGTTTTGAAAGTACATGAATATGACAACGAATAGGGATATGCCGACGAGAATGAGATCCACTGAAAGACCCTCCGTCAAAGAATAAGCGTGGCTAGGGTGTGCTTTTGGACGTCTCCGTGAGTATCCCATCCCAAGCGGATTTTCAATTATGTAATGCGTCTTTGATTAATAATTAGACAAGGAGAATGCGATTTAATCTAGCATACCCGCCAGAGCGCCAGCATTCATGCGTAGAATTGCTGCGCCCATATCTCGCGAGACTTTGTCGATGGTGTCAGAGGATCGATGGTAGGAAGGATAATCTCCCCAGTCATTGTCGATGGTCAAAATGGCCGGAATGCCTGCCTCTATGAATGGCATATGATCGCTGCCGTAGGGGTTGAAAGTGACGTAATATTTGAGTCCATCAACTAAGCTTGCAGCTGCAGCAAATTGATCGACCAGGTTTTTGTACCGACTTGAGGATTCCAATAGCACATCCTCGGAGTCGTCTTTTGAGTAGCCAATCATGTCCATATTGAGAACAGCTTTGATCCTCGAGCGTGTTGCAGGGTCAAGATTTCGAACGAATGCTTTTGATCCAACGAGCCCCTGTTCTTCGCCACTGAATGTCGCGAACACGAGGGTAGCTGATTTTGGATATTTGGAAAATACGCGCGCAAGCTCGATCACCGCGGCGGCGCCGGTGGCGTTGTCTTCGGCTCCAGGTGCTGATTCGGAGGGGCGTTCGCTGATGGCATCGTAATGTCCGCAGATGATGTAGATATCACTGCTCGGGCCTGCGTCAAAGGTTGCAATGACATTCCATGCATCCCTACCCATAACGTTAAATTTCTGTAAGTTTAAGCTTGATGGCTTCAGCTGATCAAATTCATTTTTGATCCAATCTCGAGCCGAAACAATGTCTACGGAAGAAACGTGACGATTCCAATTGGTGAGGGTTCCTACGTCCAAGTACCAGCGGACCGGGTCTACATCTGCCATAACTTTTTTGGCGCGAATAAATTGAGCCTGGCTCCAAATTTTCGGGTGGCCATCGATGCTGCCTGAGTGCACATAAACAGTGTTCGCTACAAACGGTGTAATTTTAAAGTGCCAGGACGCCAGGAGAGCCTCATCTTTGGATGACGGCGAACGTGCCAACAGGGATAAACGCCCACTTTTTACGAGAAGCTTGCGCCCTAGTGGTATTTCCTGGGAATGCGCCGCCACAGCAACCTCAAGCATGTCAGGGGACAATCCAAACCACCGGCCAATAATCGGTAAATTTTCAGTGCGAAGACTTTCTTCCATTGTAACGGTGTCGGCGCTGACAACGAGCGTATCACCAAATTCACTCCACCATTTAAACTCCGGCTTGGATTTTAAACGTTCGACCTGCGCGCGTGTCAGCTTTGAAATGTCGACGGCCACGACGGGCAGCTGAGTCGCCGCACTAGAATATCTACTGGAACTATTTTGTTCGGGTGAGCTCACACCGAAATTTGCACTCAGGATACCGGCTGTGAAAAGCAACGTGATAATGAAATTAATGCGCATAGGATCGACTCGCTCTCATTGTGGTGTAACAAAGGTTAAGGTGGAGAAACGATAGGCTAGAGCCTAGCAAAGGCTGTGGGCAAAGCTAGATTAAAACCAAGGGTTCCACCTTGAATTAAAAATAATCAATTAAAGCAATGGTTTAGTGCCGATTTAAGCAATACTAAATCACCTTGCTAAGGCTTTGCTAAAGGCGCAAAATGGGGCGCCCCGAGGTTATCGTGTTATTTCTAGGAGTTTCCTAATGAATCGTTCTTGGGCCCGATCCAAAGCTTTATTCGAAGCCGCCAGCGCTGTGATCCCTGGCGGCGTTAATTCTCCAGTACGCGCATTTAGGTCCGTTGATGGCCAACCGATTTTTATTAAACGAGCATCTGGTAGCCGACTTTGGGACGAGGACGGTCATGAGTATATCGATTACATCGGTAGTTGGGGGCCGGCAATTCTTGGTCATGCCCATCCCGAGGTGGTGAAGACCATTGCGGATACCGCGACGCAAGGTATTTCCTTTGGCGCACCAACGGCCAGGGAAACGGTTTTGGCTACGACCGTCCAAAAACTTGTGCCAAGCATGGAGATGGTACGATTTGTTTCATCCGGCACAGAAGCTTGTATGTCCGTTTTGCGAGTGGCCAGAGCTTTTACTGGGCGCTCAAAAATTCTAAAGTTTGAAGGTTGCTACCATGGGCACGGGGATATGCTCCTTGTAAAAGCTGGCAGTGGCGCGGCCACCATGGGTGTGCCAGACAGCGCGGGCGTGCCGGCAGGCACTGCCGCAGACACCATGACGGTTGGTTTTAATGATCTTGGTGCAGTCGCGTCTGTCTTTGAGCGTCACCCGGAAGAATTGGCTGCGATCATTGTCGAACCCATCGTCGGTAACAGTGGTTTTATTCGGCCAGAGCCTGGTTTTCTTGAGGGACTTAGGGCGCTCTGTGACCAGTACAAGGCACTCCTGATATTTGATGAAGTTATGACAGGCTTCAGGGTTGCTTTGGGTGGAGTGCAAGGACTGCATGATATCAGGCCCGATCTCACTTGCCTTGGCAAAGTGATCGGCGGCGGAATGCCAATAGCCGCGTACGGCGGCCGCAAAGAAGTGATGTCAAAGGTTGCTCCACTTGGTCCAGTTTACCAAGCAGGAACGCTATCCGGAAATCCAGTGGCCGTGGCTTGTGGCTTAAAAACGGTCGAGCTGATCTCCCAAGCCAGCTTCTTCGCAAATCTTAGTGCCAAAACCAGGAAGTTAACCGATGGCTTAAAGCACGTGGCACAGTCCAATCACATTGATCTATTTGCAGATTGTGAAGGCGGAATGTTTGGCTTCTTTTTCCAGAAAGGTCCGGTTCGCAACTATAACGATGCAAAAACTTCTAACATCAGCCTATTTAAAAAGTTCTTTTGGGGCATGCTCGACGGCGGAGTTTACTTAGCTCCATCTCCCTTTGAGGCAGGATTCGTCTCCGCCGCTCACACAGATGCGGATATTGATCAGACAATTAGCCTCGCGGATAAAGTTTTGAGGAGCTGTCGATGAGCCCGACGGTGACTCCCATCGAAATTGGCTGGATTCCCTATTTGAACCTTGTTCCGTTCTATGCAGAACTGCGTCGCCTGGCGGGTGGATCGCTAAATTTCATTTCTGGCCATCCGAGTACCGTCAACAAATGGTTGATGGATGGAGTTGTTGATCTTGCTCCAGCCTCGAGCATCTCGCTTTTGAACGCAGAGCAGCTAAGGGTTGCATTACCGTTGGGAATAGCCAGTGAAGGTGCGGTTCATAGTGTTTACCTTGGACTTCATCGTGAGCACGAGGATTTTTGGCAATTTGTTCGCCGACGTCAGCTAGTCTTGGCAGATTTATTTCGCAAAAACGCTGCAGTTGAAGACGTCGACGTGTTGGCAAGAGCACTCGTGCGCTCGGTGCCAAATGACGGCCAACCTGTAAATACACCGAATTTATTGATGACACCAGCATCTGCTGCTTCGGCAGCCCTTTCTAAGGTATTACTGCATTTGTGGTGTGGTCGCGATCGTGCCTTCAGGATCTTGTCTCAGGCAAAAACCACCTCGAAGAGTCAATTGGTCGGAGCGCAATCTGGAGACCGAGCCATGGAACTGGTCATTGGAGACGAGGCGCTCGCACGGCGGCCGGAATTTTGGAAAATTCTGGATCTCGGTCAAGTTTGGCATGAGCTTACGAGACTGCCGTTTGTTTTTGGTCTTTGGCAAACGCGAAAGTCCACATTACCGCTGGCTTGGGTCAAAATTATCTCTGAGGCGGCGGCCATTTCCCAAGCCAGGATGCAGATTGAGCCCGAGGCGTATTTTGCTGATCCCATGCCCCTAGCTACGGACGGCTCACCCATAGATTTATCCGCCTATTGGTCCGTGATCCAGTACAAGCTGGGCCCCCGGCACTTTAAGTCACTCCTTCTCTATTATAATTTGTATCAGCAAGTTGTGGGTGTGCAGGATGATGCTTGTGCCAATAAGTTGCTGACTTGGAGCAAGAGTGACTTTTTTGACTTGGCAAGTCCAAGCGTTTAAGGGTTTTTGATGTTTCGACAAATCACGTTTGTGATTTTGAATCTGAGAAAGCAAAGGAATCAAATATGACAGCCGTTACTATCATCGGTGCACCTTCAGACCTCGGCGCGAATATGCGAGGGGCTAACATTGGGCCAGCGGCCATTAGAATTGCCGGTCTCCATGAGAAATTGAAAATGCTTGGGTGCTCGATTGAGGAGCGTGGTGATATAGCGGTTCCCCTGCGCGAGATGTTGTCGGATGAGCAAGTAAAAGCCAAGCACCGACCCGCGATTTTGGAGATCTGTAAGCAGCTCTCAGACGAAGTTTACCGGGCACTTAAATCGGGTCGAAAACCAATCGTGCTAGGGGGCGATCATTCCGTGGCCATGGGAACAGTGAGCGGCGTCAGCCGGTTTACCCGCGAGGAGCGGGGACACTTGGGTTTGATTTGGATAGACGCCCATGCGGATATGAATACGCCAAACTCGACCCACACGGGTAACCTTCATGGAATGCCGCTATCCGTGCTTTTGGGACAAGGTTATCCGGATCTGATCGGCATGGACGGAGCGACGGCTAAAGTTAAGCCTCACAATGTGGCTTTAATGGGTATAAGGACATTGGATAGCGAGGAAAAAGATCTGTGCCGCCGCAGCGGTGTTCGCTACTTCACAATGCGCGAAATTGACGAGCGAGGTATGCCCGCGGTGATGAAAGAAGCCATCGCAGTAGCGACCAACGGAACCATGGGCTTTCATGTGTCATTTGATTTGGACGGAATTGATCCAATCTACGCTCCTGGGGTTTCCACGCCGGTTACCGGTGGCTTAAGCCTGCGTGAGGCTCACCTGATCCTGGAAATGTTGGCCGATACAAAAAAATTAATGAGCATGGAATTTGTAGAGTTAAATCCTATGCGCGATATTGAACACAAGACTGCTGGCTTGGTCGTTGATCTGATCCAGTCTGCTCTTGGTAAATCCATTGTTTAGTTGACATTGAAAGTTCCAGATTTATGGCGAGCGTTTCAAAAAGGTTTCAACTGATAAAGACCCAAGGTCAAGCCCGTCGCGGAACATTGACATTAAAGCATGGCATTGTTCAGACTCCTATTTTTATGCCGGTAGGGACAGTCGGGAGTGTCAAGACCCTAACACCGTCGGATCTTTTAGAACTCGATGCGCAAATCATTCTTGGTAACACCTATCACTTGTTTTTGCGCCCGGGGATGGAAGTTTTGAGCCACTTTAAAGGCCTGCATAACTTCATTAAATGGGATCGACCTATTTTGACGGATAGTGGTGGATTTCAGATTTTTAGCTTGGGCAAGTTAAACAAGCTTACGGAAGAGGGCGCACACTTCGCTAGCCATCTTCACGGGACGAAGTTTTTGTGTACACCCGAGCTGGCCGTTCGTTGTCAAGA